>CAZQKH010000001.1:0-3280 GCA_964593105.1 Candidatus Woesearchaeota archaeon
AATCAGAATATTAAGCGTGGATGGTTTAATGGTAGAATAGCTGGCTTCCAAGCAAATTTAGATAAAGATCTTTTGTGAAGTGACCAGTTGACCCGGGTTCGATTCCCGGTCCGCGCATTTTGTAAGGAACCAAGGTTCCTTGACATTCAACCTCCTTTTAGTTTACAACAAAATAACCTTTTGCTTCTAAAACTCTTTAATCAATTCTTTAGTTGCCTGAACATCTTTTTCATTGTAAGAATAGGGTCCAAATATTCCTTTAAAACTGTCATCAAATTGTGGTTTATTTATGAAAGATAATTGTATCTTCATAGACTCTTTAAGTTTCTTAATATCGCCTTTTTGTAAATGCTTTTTAAGTTTCTCAAAATTACAAGGCATTAATGCAACAATATCTCTAATATCAGATAATCTTCCGCTATGGAACTTCATTGCAATAAGCAGCTCTTTTTCTGGAGTTAAAAATTCTGAATTACTTAGTTTTCTTTTTACAGAATGTCTTTTAATATAATCTACTCCCCATGTCGCATTTGTTGTCCTGCAAACTAAACCATTCATTAATACATCTATGTCAACAGGAAGGTTTTTCATTTTCTTCCTAAATCTCTTAAAATTTTCTCCATACAACAAAGCTATTTCTTTTTCATAATGCAAAACATAATCTTCTTTCTCAAATATCTTTTCAAAATCCTTTAGATTATTTTCATTAATTACAATATCTAAATCTATTGAAAATCTTTTCTTATAAGTTGAGATCGCATAACCTCCAACTACAATAAAATCTAATTTTTGATCTAAAAGTAAATTAAGCATTCTCATAACTTCCTGCTCTCTTCCAAGCAAACCCCTTCTAGAATCTATCTTAGGCATTTGTTACAACCTCTGCATATCTTACATTTAATCCTAAATTATATAATATATTCAATTGCTCTAAAATATTATCTAAATGCAATTCTTTTCCCCATTCTACTAATTCTTTTAAAGGCATAACCGGCAAGCCATTTTTTTTCTCTATCTCAAAACCTTCTTTTTCTATGATCCAAACCAAAGGTCTTTTATTAACAGCCTTTCCTTCTGTGTAATTAATTTCTTCTCTTTTCAAAGCTTTCTTTAATTTATCTACATCTTCTTTATCAACTTCTAAAAAATAAATCCTATCATAAAAATCTCCAGTTACAAAACTTCCCTTAGTCCAAATAGTTGCAGCTGTTCCCTTGGCAAACCTTATTTTTAATTTCAATGTTTTAACCAAATCCCATAAAGTATTATCTTTTTCAATTACAGAAACTGCATTATCTAGCTCTTTAAATTTCTTATAAATCAAATTTTTATTAATCTTAATAACATTCTTGTTACCTTTTTTTATTAAACTAATAACACCATATTTTTCTAATTCAAAAATCCATCTATAAACTGCAGAATAAGCAAATCTTATTTTAGAAGCTAAGCTATAAATGCTTTCTCCATCTTTAGCATTTTTTATTATATCCATAGTTATTTCATTTATTACTTTCATTATCTTTCTAAAGATAATACACTTAACTAGTTTTCTATTGACTCTATTCACTAATCCAGGGAGATTTTTCCATAAATCTGTATTCAAATAGCACTTTCAGCTAATCTATCTCCAGAAGGCAGGAAAATTCTTTTAAGCACAAATTGGGAGGAAGTTGAAGACAGAGGGTATTGGAATGTTAAATATTATCGTGATTTGATTCTTGAGTTAAATAAACAGCCAAGAAAAAACAAGGACCATATAAAAGTCCTGTTTAAAGAAGCTAACAAGCTTTCAAAATATCTTGAAAAACAGGGTGGAAAAAATCCTAATTTCATGGACCCAATAAATAGAAAGTTTAATATGTTCAGAAAAAGATTATTAAAACAACTAAAAAACACGTCTTTTTAAAAAATTGTTTTTACATTCCTAGTGAAAGAAAATATAAAGAAAAAGGATATCTAAAATTAATGTTAATATCTATATTTGAAACATGGCTTTACATTCTTTGGAGAAAAAAATATAATCAAATTATTTCAAACTAATCTACAACAAAATAACCTTTTGCTTCTAAAATTCTTTTAACTTTTTCATCAATTAAATTCTCTGAAATATATCCTTTATCTACAGCTTTTTCAATTTCATGAATTCTTCTCTTAATTGCTTTGTAACCAGAATGCTTATATGTATCTAAAATAATATCATTTCCTGCACTAATTAAGACAGGATAAACTTTCTTAAAATTAAATAAATAAGAAATGCTGAGACCTAACATTGTTACTGCATCTGTAATTATTAATCCCTCAAATTTATCTCTTAGAGGACCAATTACTTCTCTTGAGATTGTTGCTTGCTTTCCTTTTGAATCTACTGCACCATAAACAATTGGATGCCCAACCATAACAGCATCAACTTTATTTTCAATAGCATAGTCAAAATATTCTAAATCAGATTCAAAAATTTCTGCTTGGTATTTTTTTACATGAGGATTTTTAATCATACTTCCTCCAGGATAATGTTTTGCTGTGGCTAAGATTTCATATTTATGTAATCCTTGTATATATGCAGAAATCTTTTCTTTTACTTCTTCAGAATCTCCTGTAAAACTTCTTCCAGGCCAAACATTATTTCTAACTTCTACAATTGGAGAAAAATCTAAATTAAAACCAAGTTCAGAGAGAATCTTTCCTTGTTTTACACCTAAATCATATGCTTCTTGATCATCTTGAATATCTCCAAAAGTTTTAGAATCATAAAAATTAAAAGGATTCCAATAACCTTCCATATCTGTTGCCACAAATAATTTTAATTTAGAATTATCTTGATAAAACTCAATTGTTTCTGCATATTCGTGTGCAGATTTTTTATCATTTAGAAAAATTCCTCCAACATGCAATTCAGTTAAATATTCTTTATTTAATTTTTCAGGTTTAACAATTATTAATTGCCCTATTTTTTCTTTTAAGGTTAATTTAGATAATTTTATTGTATCTTGCATTTCAGTTTCTCCTAGTACAAATGTAAATAAGGATGTAGTTAATAAGATTATTGTGATGAAAAGGAATAATTGTTTCATAAATAAGTTACCATTTAAGCTTTCTTAAAATGGCCTACAAGTTCAATAAAGTCTTCTTGCCCTAAAAATACTGATCTGCAACAGAATCTTTCTAATCCTAAATCATCTAAAATTTTCTTTGAGGTTTCTCCTTCAGCTATTCTTTTCTTAAATTCTTCCCATAAATGGCCTATAGGCTTACCGCAACTGAAACATCTAATCGGAACTAT
>CAZQKH010000001.1:3380-5695 GCA_964593105.1 Candidatus Woesearchaeota archaeon
ATCCAAATGTTTAAAAACTCTTTTTTGTTTTAATTTTCTAGCTTTTAAAAGAGGGTTAAAATGTCAAAAAAATGTATTTATTGCAGCAAAGAAATTTCTGATGAAAGTGTCATTGATTTTTGCGAATCTTGTGGGAAAGGAGTTTGGGGTGAAAAAATGTTTAATGCAATAGTCCAAAATATGGAAACTGCTAGGGAAAACGGAGATTTATGCAACTCAAATTTGGATTTTGAAAATGTTTCTCAACCTTAAAACATATAAAAGACAAGTTTTTTAAACCCTTTCTTTCTTCGTTAAGCTATGGTCGAAAGAAAGAAAATGCGGGAAAAAGGTAAACTAAAATTTAGTGAATACTTCAAAAAACTAAGCAAAGGGGACTATGTTGCCGTTGTAAGAGATGTTTCTCTTAGGCCAAAATTTCCTTTGAGAATTCAAGGAAGAACTGGAATTGTTGAAGAACAAAGAGGAAAAGCATATGTGGTAAAAATAAAAGATCAAAGCAAAGAAAAGCAATACTTAATTGAACCAATACATTTAAGAAAAATAAAAACCATCAAAAATTAAAATGATAGAACACAAAGACCCTTTAAGCATATCTGAATCAACAGGATACATAAAAAACAAAGAGTTATTAAATGGATTCATAAAGAAATTTGTTAAAACAAAGCCTGAAAAAGCAAAAGAATTAAGAGGGAAAATAGAGGATTTAAATTTCATGAAGTTAAATTCGAGAAATATATCAAAAATAATTGATTTTCTCCCAGAAGATAAGGAAGATTTGAATAAAGTCCTAACAGATGTCAGTTTAGATGAAAATGAAACAAACACTATCTTACAAACAATTAAAGAATTTATTTAAGAAAAATGGTAAAAGAAGAATATGCAATCATACTAGAATATCTCCCAAATGGATATCCTTTGGAAAGTAGAAGAATTCCTTTAGCACAGGCCATTGGAGATAAAAATCTTACTCTTTTAGAACTTGTTCCAAGAAAAGAAAGTACTTTAGAAATTGGTGAAAAAGTATATATTGGAGAAGGTAAAAGAGATAAAATTTCTTATATTCTTGGAAGATTAAAAAGAGAAAAGCTAACAGAAGCTGCAAAAAACCAATTGCAAGAAATTATCCAAAACCTTATAAAGCTCTCTGAACAAAAATTTGTAAACTTTTTTAATAAAGCTGAAGCAATAAACAAAAGAGTACATCAAATTGAATTATTGCCTGGTTTAGGAAAAAAGCATATGCAAGAAATATTAAAAGCAAGGGAAGAAAAAGAATTTGAATCGCTTGAAGATATGAAAAATAGGATTCAAAATCTCCCAGATCCAGAAAAATCAATTGAAAAAAGAATTTTTCAAGAACTTACAAATTTAGAGAGATTCAATCTCTTTGTGGGATAAACTAAAAATGGAAGAAAAACAAGAAAATAAAAAACAAGAAGAAAGATTAGTAAGAATTCTCTCAAAAGATATTGAAGGAAAAATGACACTCTATGCAGGATTAGCAAAAATAAAAGGTATTTCTTGGGCTTTTTCTAATGCACTTTGTAAAAAATTGAAACTAGATAAAAAAAGAAAAATTGGATCTTTAAATACAGAAGAAGTTAAAAAAATTGAAACTACTGCTAAAGAATCTGCAATTCCTGAACATCTTTTAAATCGAAGAAATGACTTTAATAGTGGGGAAGATAAACACTTAACAGGTGGAGATTTAGACCTTTCAAAAGAATTTGATATTAAAAGATTAAAAAAGATAAAAAGTTATCGTGGATTAAGGCATTTGAACAATCTCCCATTAAGAGGACAAAGAACAAAAAGTAATTTTAGAAAGAATAGACGTAAAGGTTCTGGAATTAAAAAGAAAACTAAAGCATAAATAAAATGAAAAAAGAACATAAACAATATTCAAAACCAAAAAGACCTTTTGATAAAACAAGAATCGAAGAAGAAGCTATAATCAAAAAAGAATTTGGATTAAAAAATAAAAAAGAAATTTGGAAAGCAGAAGCTAAAATAAAATCTATAAGGGTAAAAGCAAAAAAATTAATTTCAGCTAATCAAGAAGAACAACAAGCTTTTTTTAATAGATTAAAAAAAATAGGTTTAGATGCAAGCTCAATTGGAGAGGTTCTTGCTTTAGATAAAAAAGATTATTTGGAAAGAAGGCTTCAAACAATTTTAGTTAAAAAAGAATTAACTACAACTACTCGATCTGCTAGACAATTAATAACTCATAAAAAAGTTTTAGTTGATGGGAGAATTGTTAATAGCCCTTCTTACATTGTTCCAATTAGATTAGAAGGTAAAATTTCATT
>CAZQKH010000001.1:5795-8314 GCA_964593105.1 Candidatus Woesearchaeota archaeon
TAAAGAAGAAATTAAAGAAGAGCCTAAAATAGAAAAACTTAAAGAAGAACCTAAAATTACTGTTGCAAAAGAATCAGAAGCAGTCGTAAATATTTATACTTCTTTTAATAATACTATTGTGCATGTTACAGATATGGCGGGAAGGACAATTTCAAAGGTAACTGGTGGAATGGTTACTAAACATGATCGATTAAAGGCAAACCCTACAATTGCTATGTTTATTGCAAAAAGGATTTCTGAAGAAATAAAAGATCTTGGAATAAAATCATTATATGTTAGAATAAGAGCTAAAACAAGAAACCCTGCTCCTGGACCTGGTGCACATGCAATTGTAAAAAGTTTATCAAGAGAGGGGTTTAAGATTTTAAATATTCTTGATACTACTAGGATTCCTCGTGGAGGGCCAAAGAAGAAAGGGGGAAGAAGAGGTAGAAGACCATAAATTTAAATACCTTTAATTACAGGCTAAAATACTAAATTAAAATGAATTTAATAAAAAAAGACCAAAACAAACTATGTTTTAGTGTTAATACTAATGAAAGCTTAGCTAATGCCATTAGAAGGCATGTTAATGAGATTCCAATGATTGCTATTGATGAAGTTGAAATTTCAAGAAATGATGGGCCTTTATATGATGAAACAGTTGCACACAGAATTGGATTAGTTCCAATAAAAATGGAAAAATCATTTAAAGAAAATTCAGAGAAAAAATTAAAACTTAGATTTAAAAAACAAGGACTTGTTTATTCAGAAGAATTAAAAGGAGACGCTCAAGTTGTTTATGATAAAATTCCTTTAACCATCTTAAAAGAAGGACAAGAATTAAATTTAAATGCCATTGTAAGATTAGGTAAAGGAAAAGAGCATTCAAAATTCTCTCCAGGTTTAATGTATTATAGAAATATTTGTGAAATAATTTTAAATAAAAGTTTTGCAAATGAAATTTCAAAAAGATTTCCAAATAAAATAAAAGAAAAAGGCGACAAAATAATTGTTGAGGATAATTTAGATAAGCCTCTTATAGATTTTTGTGAAGGTATTGCAATAAAGAATAGGCAAAAAGCAGAACTTAAAGATAAAGAGGGTTTAGTTATTAATATTGAATCTTTTGGGCAAACTTCTCCTGAAAATATTTTTGAAAAAGCAATAGATATTTTAAAGAAAAACTTATCTGAAGTTGCTAAAAAGTTAAAATAAAGTTCATTTTCTTAAAAATTTTGCAAAAAAAATATTGTTTTGACCGCATATAAGATACATGAATTACCCTTCATATGTTCATTTTGCAAAAAAAATATCCTCAGGTAAAAATCATTAAATGATAATTAAGGGAGGATATTTTTTCATTTTAATTAGGCATCATTAAAGATTTTTAGAAAATAATCTAGAAATCTAACTACCCTTAAGAAGATAAAAGTAAAATTAAAAGCACCCAAGTTCCCCAACCTAAGGCTGAATTTACCATTGCCTTTTTTCTTGCTCTTTTACTATAACAATTCAAATACATTGGATCATAAAAAAAGTCTGAATTTTCTGAGAACATCATTGTTCTTGCTCCCCTTTCAGGTCTAGGACTATCAATTGCACAACCAATTATTGCAAAAGGTCCAAATAAAATACCTAATGCGAAGTTTGCCCCTGCCCTTCCATGATATGCTTCAGCGTCCATTGTTCCTTTAACGCACTTTTCTTGATTAGTTAAATCAGAATATTTTGTCAATATTTTACTTTTGACATCTTCAAATTGTATAGTCTCTATGCTATCTGCAGGAATGAAGTATTTTCTTCCTTCAACCTTAAAAACCACCTGACAATTTTTAATTTTTAATACTTACCCTTGGAATCTCTGGTGATTTAACAAAGTAAGAACATCTCCTCCTTTTGCAGATAAAGAAACTGCAAAGAAAACTAAACAGCTAAATAAAATTAATTTTTTCATAATTTTGATTTTTAAGTTAATGATTTTTGATTTTTGATTTTTCTTAACAACCTCTTTTTGAAGTTTTAAGAAGTGTTTAAAGATTTTTTTTCTATTGCATAATTTTCCTTTCTTTTAGGTTAATAATTAATCTACAATTACTAATTTTGATTGTTTCACCAAGGTAAACTGTCTGACTCTTTTTTAATCAAAGATTCATTTAAAATAAAACTCCCATACCCCTTTATTTCTCTTGCATTTCTTTTATGAAAAGAAACAATGGCAAATCCAATTTGTCTTCCTTTATGATACATTCTAAAATCTAAATAATAATCTCCTCTTATCCTATTTTGGGCCCCAATAATCTCCATAGTAATAGAATCGTGAAGAACATTTGTTAAAAACATATGTTTCCAACAAGGAGGATTTTCCCAATTTACACAAGTATCTTTAAGAGAAACTCCTGCAAAAGGAGCAATTTCGCGAGAGGAGTCATAGCAAGGATTACACGCAATAAACATTACAACACCTATAATTACTGTGATTAATACAATTAATTTTTTCATAATAGTGTTTTTTAGTTAATAATTAATTTATTTTTAAA
>CAZQKH010000001.1:8414-10226 GCA_964593105.1 Candidatus Woesearchaeota archaeon
AATTCTTTCTCCATTAAAATTAAAAATCTCTAATTTAAAATTCACCACACTTTTTTTAGTAGTATTATATGTTATTGAAATCTTAACCTCTCCTTTATTGAAATTTCTACTTACTCCGTGAAATTCTTTAAAATCTCTTCTCTTATTCCCATTATCATCATTATATTCAAAAAACAAAAAAATCGTTCTAGGGCTTGTCTTATATTCTCTCTTTAATTTCCTTCGATTATATTCCGGCAAATAACTTCTTGCTGGAGGTTGGGGAGGGAGAGGAGGCTGATATTGGGCCTGAACCTGTTGTGCAGCCTGTATAAGAAGGTCATTACTAATAGGATAAACAATGTCCCCTATCAAAAGATATGCATTTCCTTGAAGATCTTTAACAATTGAAACTGTTTTTCCCTCATTTCCATACTTATAGGTAATTTGATCTCTACTTTGAGATGCCACCTCTAAATCGTGTTTCCTTTCTGCAGATTTTCTAAATAAATTTGCAACCAAATTCAAGGCGATTCTTTCTTCTGGTTTCATATTATTTGCAGTTTTAGGATTTGTAGTTAGGAAATTCAATGCAGATCCTGCAATATCTCCTATTTGAACTTGTGCTTCAATCTTTGCAATTGACAAAGAAAGCACTGCGAGTAATAAAATTAATTTTCTCATAATTGATAAATTTTAGTTAATAATTCCTTTTTGGTAAATTATATTTTTAATTCAATTTAGTGCTTAGGGTAATTTTCAAAAGAAAAAGAGCAGGACTTTTTTTAGATGCTTTTGAAAAATTGGCATTATATGGTAAAGAACGATTTGCCTGCTCTTAAGATCTTTAATCAATATTAATTTGTTGCTTATCCTTTCTTATTGTAACATTCTTGAAATCTGCCAAGCAATATAACCGGCGGGTATTCCAAAAAGTAATCCCTTATAAATCCAATTCCGTAATATTTTATGGTTCTTTCCTTTGAAAAAAATTACTGAAACAAAAGATCCAATAACAATGAGTCCGCAAAATCCTGAGAAAGCGGTGAGAAGAGCAAAAAGGACATGTTTCCACCAATCATGATGAAAGCCCCAAACATAATTGCTTACAAAATAAAGGATTACACAACTTATTGTGAACCCTATAACTAATAAACGTTCTAATTTTGTTTTCATTTTTTTAATCTCCTTTTAATTTAGATTTTATATTTAAAATTTATATATTGGTTCAGCTTAATATTTACTTTTAGTTTCAAATTAAAAAGACAGCTTAGTCTCCTTTAATTTCCCTTGTTGGATTACTATTTTTAAACAAAGAAATTTTTCTTGTTCCAATCTCTAGAAATTATTTTTGAATAAGGAAAACTAGAACTGCCTTTTCAAGTTCAAGCGAGTTTTAACAATTTTGTGCGAGAACCCTAAATTTAATTCTATGATTCTTCTTTTTTATCTAATTTTAAGGACCCAACTGTACAGCGGGGGCAACTTGCATTTAAGTGATCTCCCCGGGCATTTATTGGACTTGGAATTTTAGAAATTTCCTCATTTGTTAGTTTCTTTTTGCACGATACACAAGAAACTCCTCTTTCGTAAAGCTCTTGAATTAACAAAGTTCTTTTTGACATACTGATAAATTTTAGTGATTATTAATTGTTTTTTATAATTTTTTTTATTTTTTAAAGATGTTTTTTTTATTCCCTTAAAATTTAGGGACTGAAAAATATTATTGCACTTATTACTAAAGCAATGAATGCAAGGAAGATAAAAATAAGGGGGTAAAATGTTTTAACCTCTTTCCATATGAATTGTGATATTGTCATCTTTTTGAATTTT
>CAZQKH010000001.1:10326-20950 GCA_964593105.1 Candidatus Woesearchaeota archaeon
AAATGTTTTAACCTCTTTCCATATGAATTGTGATATTGTCATCTTTTTGAATTTTAAGATTTGATTATTCTTTGAAATTAGAAAAAGGCAGATAATTTTCCAAAAGAGATTATAAAAAATACTATATTAAATTTGAAAAATCAAAGCTGCCTTTTTGAGTTCAAACAAGTTTAACTTTTTTTAGTGTAAGAACTCTGGTTTAATTTACGTTTGATTTTGAGAGGAATTTTTTAATTCTTTTCTTTCAGGTAATTTTTTTTATTTTTTAAAACAATAAAGGCTATAATCAATGTTCCAACAAATGTTCCAATCCCAGTTCCAATCCAGGTTCCAATCAAGGCCACGCCAAAAGAAAATAGTAAAGAATTTGTTAAAAGAAATGTAATCAAAAATCCAAAAATTAAAGCCAGAAATGCCCAAAAAAAGACATTGAAAAGACCATTTATTTGTTTAAATGCTTTTTCTTTTAAATTATCTTTGAACCCTTTTCTTTTTATAAAATAAAAAATAATTGCTAAAATATAAAGTAAAATTGTAAGGTATAATGCCCCAGATAAAAATTTTAAACTATGTGCTTTTGATTCCTTTGAATTGCCAATTGTTTCTTTTGCTAAGAAACTTCCTTTCATAAATAAGCTATCAAATTTACTTATTTCTTTTATTTGAAATAATCCTTCTTTGAAAATCAGCGAATCTTTTTCTACAATATTTAATTTTAAAGTTGAATCGTTTTGATTTAAAAATTCTTGAGCTTCATGATCTAAGACATTCTCAGCGACACGAAGTTCTTTTGGGCTAATACTTGTACTAATAACAGTAGTAATTGTTTTTTCGTAAACATTTCCATTTTTGACAAAAATGCTTTTTTGACTTGTTGATTGTGCTTCTACCTTCAAAACAATACTTGAAAGGAGCACGGCTGCGAGCAATACCATTAATTTTTTCATAATTTTTATTTTTTAGTTTTGTAACTAATTCCTACTGACCAAAGATATTTCTCTGCCCTAGTCATGTAACCCAATCCTCCGAAAAGAGAAAAATTCTCATTTAAAGAAAAGGTTGCCTTAGCCCCTACAATGTGTTCGGGAAGCATTTCCTGATAGTGTTGAAGCGTATAATAACAGGTTAGATTTTTATATGTTAAGGAAAATTCGTGGTACGAAAATAAAAATCTTGGCAGTGATTCAGACGTGCCTTTTTCAGGATCACCAAAACTCCAACCCACCCAATTTAGGGTTTTAAAATGTCCTTTAAACAAGTTAAATGAACATATTGGCCCAATCCAAGGAGTATTTTTAAGAAATCCTATTGAGGGGCCCACAGAAAACCATTTCTTTACAGAGTAAAAATACATTGCTTCTCCAAGTTCTGCATTTAGATCTAATACAAAGGTGGATTTTCCTTTTTCAAAAATCGGCGTAAAGGTTATGCCTTTTGTAAGCGGAGTCTCTCCAGTAAAAAGAGTTAACGAGTTTAATTTCCATTTTGAATTTTCAATTTGTGCTTCTACCTTCAAAACAATACTTGAAAGGAGCACGGCTGCGAGCAATACCATTAATTTTTTCATAATTTTTATTTTTTTATTGTTATGTTAAATTTGTTTGTTTATAATTTTTTTAATTTTACTATATCCATTCCTTAAAAGGAATTTTGTTTTTTATTCGATATTTAACTAAAGGCACCCATACAAATGCAGGAATAATTACCATGAATACTGGTAGGGCCCAATTAGCAAAGGTGTGATCTGTGATTGCAAAGAATGTTAAGAAATATCCAAATCCAAAGATAATCCACATAAAAGGCCTATCTTTTTCAGGGTGTTTAGAAAGAAATTTTATTGAGGGCAACATTCCCAAAAAATCTGCAAACAATGCCGTGTAAAGAGCATATTGTGCCATCTCTTTTGTATCTTTTGTAAAATACCACACAACAAGGGAAAAACTTCCAAAAACCAAACAAGCTATGTCAAAATGATTTAATGATTTTTCTTTACTTCTAAACAAAGTAATTATTAAAATTACTGTACAGCCAATGAGAGGCCCATAAGTAGCCCAAGAATTTTCTTTTGCTCCAGAGGAAGCATAAGAAAGGAAGATTGCCAAACTGATTAATACAAAGATAGACCAGCTTGCGATATTTGGAATTATTTTTCTTTGCCAAACCCGAATTGCATAGATTGGATAACTTGAAAAAATAATTACTGCAGATAATAATCCAAAAATTGTTTCCATAGTTTTAATTTTTTTTAACTTAGATTTATATTAATTATTAAATTTCTATTTTTTTGATTTTTTTGATTTTTTATTGATTTAAAAAAACTGCGTGATCAACCAATTAATTGAGGTTCCTAGCACAAAAAAAACTGCTAGAATAAAGAAGAAGAGTGACCCAAAAATATTTCCCGCCACATAACAGAAGAGATTTTGATAAAATAAGTCTATTTTCAGAAAATTATTTAAAAATCCCACAATAATAAAGTAAACTATCCATAGGACAAACATAGAAATTCTGAAATAAATTCCTCCAAGAAAAGGTATGAAGAAAGAGGTCCAAAAAAGAAACCCTAAAATAATTCCAAAAATGAACAAGGTTGGAATCCATAGATTCTTAAAAAAGTCGTGTTTTAAAATTGAATTCATAATAATCTCCTTTTTTTAGTTAATTTATATTTAATTTTGCATATTTCAATAAATAATATTATATAATAACATATTTCGCGCGAGTTCGTGTGTGCGAATACGTATTCCGTCGATAAAAATACTCTTAAGTAGGTATTTCGTCATAGTTTCTGATAGAATTCAGATATTTCAGTGCCTAAGTTTTGCTTATTTCAGCTGGTTTTAGGTATTTCACGGACATTTATTTAATCTAAAGCGATCAAATAAGTTATTTCAGTACAAGTTCAAAGATCTAATTTAATATTTTAACAGTTTAAACATTTTTTAGGATGTTTATTTTGTTTGGAATATCGTGTGGCGATCTATGTTTGTGTTTTGAAATGGTTAGGTTGTTGTTTAGTTTATTAGTGAATATGATAATGATGGTCTAATGAATTTTTTCCATCCTTTTGAGTATTTTTTTTCTTCTACTTTAATTAATCCTTTTTCTAAAAGTTTATTTTTTATTACATTTCCTTTTCTTGCAGAAAATCCTACTTTCTTATAAAGTTCTATTGTTGAATCTTCGTGTTCTGAATTGATTTCTAAATAAGAAATAAACATTTTTTCTTCTGAACTTAAATCTTTTTTTGAATCTGTTTCTGCCACATTTAATGCAGATTTTAATTTTGTTTCAGGGCTAATTCCTTTGCTTAATCTTTCTTTAAGGGCTTTATTTACTACAATTAAAATATCTTGTAAGATGTAAAGAGAATCAGATAATCCTTTTTCAAGTAAGTTTTCAACTTTCTTAAACTCCATTCCTTGGTTTAATTTCTTTAAAACAAATTCATAAAGCACTTCTTGGGTTGCACTTAAAGAAATTTCTTTGATTTTTGGTGTTTCTTGTACTATTATTTCTTGTTTTTCTTGCACTGTTTGAAGGGTTCCTTGTGTTTTCTCTACTTTTTCTTGTTTAACTTCTAAAGGTTCTCCAATTAAAGCTTGTTTAAACTCAGGATCATTTTTTTCAACATCTATTCCTTGAATTAAACAACTCATTTTTGTGGCAATTTTTTCATCACTTAAAATTTGATTTCTTAACTCTGTAAAGGGAATTTTAATTAAGAAAGGGATTGTGTGCCTTTCTGATAATTTAACAATTGCAGACCCTACTGGTATTCTTGAAAAGCTTTCTTTTTTATCTTCTAATTGCATTAAAGAACTTATTTCCCTAATATCTTCTGGTAATTGCTGTTGAAACGCAATATTACACGCACTATTTCCTTTAACAGTATCACTTAATTTTGAGATGTGTTGATCTAAACAAATTAAACTAATACCATATTCTCTCATTTCTCTATAAACCATATCTGTTACAGATTCTGCTAAGAAGTTTGTTCTGTTTTTTAAAAAAACATTATGGGCCTCATCAACTAAAATAGCATAATTAAATCCTTCATTAGGTTTTCTTTCTTGTGCTTTTTTAAGTTTGTAAATATATGTTAAAACAAATTCACAAAAGAATTTCTTTTCAATATTTCCTAATGAGTTTAATTCAAAAATTGCTTGTTTATCAAATAAATCTTCTATAGGTAAGCTCTTTTTTCCATCATAGTTTATTACTTTTCCAAAACTCCCAAAAGTTAAAACTGTTGCAATTCTCAAAGCACTTTCATACCATTCTGTTTCTCTTCCTCTTGATTCTTTTGCTTTAAGTTCGAGCATTTTTTTAACATGTTGCCAATTAGGATAGTGTTTTCCGCCTTCGTAAACACCCCATTTTTCAAAGATTTCATCTAATGTTTCCAATAGAACTTTATGAACTCCAAAAGAAGTTCCGAAACTTTCTGTTAAAATATCACATAAAACATTAATCCATTCTTTTGGTTCTACACCTTTAGGAGGCATATTAATATTCATTTTAAATAAATTGCTTACTTTTTCATTTCCAACAGTAAAAGTTAATAAATCCGGGTTTACGCTTGTTAACGGTCTAAAACTTTTTTTCCAGTCAAGAACTAAAAAAGGTTTTTGTTTTTGAATAAAATTTTCTAAGATTTTAAATGCAAAAGTAGTTTTCCCACTTCCACTCATACCAGTTACACACATGTGTCTTGCCCAATCTTTTTCATTTAATCCAAAAGAAAATAATTCTTTTCCATTATATTCTACTTGGGCCAATGGATATTCTCCTTTGATAACTTGTTCCATGGGGGGTTCTAAAAGAACTTTTGAATCAAGTAATTTATTTAGGTTTTTCTCATAAAGTAATTTTAAAATTTGTGCAATTTCATTTTTTTCTTCAAGACTATCTGCTATAGAATATCTTAAATAAAGCTCATCTATTTTTTTTCCAAATAAAGGTTTTAATTTCTTACTTAATTCTTCGACTGTTATTGATCTTTGCATCATTTTAATTACTTTCCCTTAACAATTTACTTAATGCATCTACTCTGCTTTGTTTTTCTTTAAGTTCTTTTTCATAGATTCTAAGTTCTTTTTTCAAAAGAGCAACATCTTTCCAACAATCAATTTTTTCATTTAATTGTAATTCTGCTATTGCTATTTTTTTAGCTCTTAGATTATTTTTTTCCATTAAAGCATCATGATCTGTAAGTTCAGGGTTATCATTTTCTAAAAGAAAATTATTAATTCCTGATTTAAGAGCTTCACCTTCTGTTAAAATCTCTATGCTTAATTTTTGCCTTTCTTCAATTAGACTTTCAATGTCTGAAATAGCTTCTTTTAGTGCTTGGATTTTCTCTTTTCCTAACTCTTCGAAACCGCTTTCTTCAGTTGAATTTAAAGATATTTCAGGTATTTCAAGCTGTGATTTGTTTAAAATTTCTTTATTTATCATTAATTTACCACTCTAAAGTCGTTTATAAATCTTTCCATGGTGTTGTATCTAGCTAATGGTTACACTTGAGGTATTTTTCTATTTCTAAAGATTTTTATAGCTGTTTTTTTTGAATAAATTGTGCAGGGGTGCTGGAGTGGTCAAACAGGACAGACTCAAAATCTGTTAGCTTATGCTTACGCAGGTTCAAATCCTGTCCCCTGCATTTGAGGGCATAAACTTTATAAAGCACTACAAACTACAAATTACACCTGCGAGTTAACGCGATAGTGGGGGTCAAAAGACTCTTTCTCGTATAATATAATGAAAAGTAAATCAAAAATAGAACAACAACTTCAAAAGAAAAGAAATCCTGAACTTGTTGAAACAATCATTTTAGCTAAGAAAAACCCAGAATGGCTTGAAATAGCTTCAATCTTGTCTGGGGCTACAAGAAAACAATATGCTCTTAATTTAAATGAAATAGAAAATAAATCTAAGGCAGGAGAGATAATTGTTATTCCTGGAAAAGTTCTTTCTTTAGGAGAAATTAACAAAAAACTTACTGTTATTGCCCTGGGGTTCTCTAAAAAAGCAAAAGAAAAGCTGTTAAAAGCTAATTGCGAAGTAAAAATATTAAAAGATGAAATTAAAAAAAATAAAGATGCAAAAGGAGTTAAAATTTTAAAATGAAAATAATTGATGGGCAAGATATTGTAATGGGAAGGTTAGCTAGTTTTGTAGCTAAAGAATTACTAAAAGGCGAAGAAATGAATGTGATAAATTGTAATAAAGTAATAATTAGTGGAAGTAAAAAAAATATTGAGGCAGAATTTAAAGAAAAAAGATCTAAAGTGGGTTCAAGTCAAAAAGGACCTAAACACCCTCGATTAAGTGAAAAAATAGTAAAGAGGTGCATTAGAGGCATGCTTCCAAACTATCGAGAAGGAAGAGGGCGTATTGCTTGGAAAAGGCTTAAATGTTATAATGAAATTCCAAAAGAATTTGAAGGAAAAGAAACAGTTAAATTAGAAAAACAGAAAAAAATTAAATTCGTGGCAGTAAAGCACTTACAAAAAAATAATTAAAATGGAAAAGAAATTTAGTTCAGGAAAAAGAAAAAGAGCAATTGCGAGAGCAATTTTAACAAAAGGAACTGGAAAAATATTCTTTAATAAAAAAGCTTATGAAACTTTGCAATTCTTAGATAAATTGCAATTACAAGAACCCCTTAAAATCGCTGAAAATGTTTTAGGTAAAATTGAATTTGATGTTGCTATAAATGTTCGAGGCGGCGGTGCAAAAGGGCAAATTGATGCTGCAAGACTTGCTTTGGCAAGAGGCATTGTTGATTTCACAGGTTCAAAAGACGTTGAAAAAGCATTTTTAGAATATGATAGAAATCTTTTAGTTGCAGATGTTCGAAGAAAAGAAGCATATAAGCCTGGAGATTCTAAAGCTAGAGCAAAGAGACAAAGTTCTAAACGTTAAGTATATCTTCTAAGATAATAATTCTTAAAAAGTCTAAAAAATACTTCTTCATATGGGAAACTTTTTAAAAAACACTTTGGTAGGGTTCGTTCTTGGAGGATTGAGTTTAACTTTAACAAATTGTTCTTATGAAAAAATAAAAGCAGATGGTTCAGAATTTAAATATGATAATACACTTCAAAAATTTGCTTGGGAAATAAAAGAAACAAAAGAAGACGGGACCACCATAAAATATTTTAGAGGGTCAAATAATAATAAGTTAAATTTCATAAAAATTGATGGTGAAGAATATTATTCTTGGGGTTTAGATACTATTATATGGAAAAAAGCAAAAGAGAGATATAATTTTGCAAAAAAACTACATGAAGAAAAACATACTCCTGCAAGAAAAGCCCGTGAAAAAAGAAAACTTGAAAAAGGACTAAAAGCTTTTGATTAATTCTTCCTCAAAATCTTATCTAACTTGTCTTGAACATGATTAAAATCTGTTGAGGAAATAATAACTTCATGGATGCCCTCATGAATTTGATTATCAAATTTTATTTTTCCTATATATGTGAAATTTTTTAATATCTTTTTGATACCATTTACTGAAAAACCATATTTATTTGCTAATTTATTTAAACTTAAATTATTTTGTAAAAAATCCTGGAAAAGTTCTTGAATTTTTCTTGCATTTTCTTCTACTTTTATTAATTTCCCTTGCTCTATTTTATATCCAAAGGCGGGTTTTGACATAATCTTTCCGGATAATGCTTTTTTTATCATCCCCTCTTTCTGGTTTTGTCCTCGCTGTTGTTTTAATTTTTCTAATTCTTGTTTAAGTTCTTGGTTTTCTTTTTTTAATCTTTCTAATTCTTCCATCTTACATTGTGTCTAAAGGGGATTTTGTTTTTTTAAGTTCTTCCATTTTCTTTTTTATCTTCTTTTCTATAAACTCTCTAGTGGACTCTTTACCTTTCTTAACAATTGTGAAGAAACATGAGAATATCGCTGGGTCGTACTAAGGTCAGCGTGGCCGAGCATTTCTTGAATAATCCTTATATCTACTCCATTTTCTAATAAATGCGTTGCAAAACTATGCCTCAAAGTGTGCACATGAACCCCTTTATTTATTCCTGCCTTTTTTGCAGCCTTAGCAACTATTTTTTGCACATTTCGTGTAGTCATTTTTCCTTTTCTTCCTGAAAAAACATATTCTTGATTTAATTTTCTTTGATTTTCAACTTGTTTTTCAAGTTTTTTTGAAAGTGCTTCAGGAATATTAAAAATTCTGTCTTTTTTTCCTTTTGCTTTTCTAATATAACCTATTTTCTCTTCAAATTCCAAATCATTTACTTTGAGAGAAACCACTTCTGAGACACGCATTCCACAAGCATAGATTAAAGAGACCATTAATTTTGACTTTTTTGTTTCAAAACTTTCCATTAATAATTTTACTTCTTGTTTGGACAAAACAACTGGCAAAGCTTTTTCCCTTTTAGGACGTTTTATCGACGCTGTTAAATCTTTTTTTAAAATCGCTGAATAAGCATATTTTATTGCAGATAAAAAGACAATTATTGAAGTTGCGGCCCTATCACTTAATTTTTCTGCAACATACATTTTCACATCGTCTTCTGTTACTTGTTCTGGCTGTTTTTTAATAAATTCTAGAAATTTCTCATTTGAATTTAAATATCTTTCTTGAGTATATTTGGAATTTTTCGCAATTTTTAATTCTATTTCTATTTTTTTAAGAAATTCTTGAGAGTTCATTTTAAATTAGGGTGTTTGGACAGGCTGTTTAAACAGTTGTTTGTATTTTTTTTCTTTAAACAGTTGTTTGTTATTCTTGAAAAGAATTGTTTTCATGCCTAATTTTTTTGCAGGTCTAAGATTCCATTCTTGATTGTCTATGAAAAGACATTCTGAAGGCATTACTTTTAATTTTTCCAAAGTTAAACTATAAATTTCTTTATTTGGTTTTCTCACCCCCACTTCACAAGAAACAATAACTGGAGAAAAATGCTTTATTAAAGATCTCGGCATCAATGCAATCTTAGAAAAGTGCCATTGATCAGATAGAATGGCAATCTTATATCCTTGTTTTTTTAACTCAATTGCTTGTTTTTTTAATTCTTTATTTAATGAAAAATTCCTCTTATATGCGTGCACTAACCATTTTTTTAATTTATATTTATTTACTTTAAGGTTTTGAGAAATTACTTTTAAAACTTGTTTTTCTGTTAATTTGCCTTCGATAGATTTTACATAGGCTGTATCTATTGCATCTAACCATTGATCAAGAACAATTTTTAATTTGCCTGCAAGATATTCATGAATACTTTTGTTTCTATGGCCACAATGTGCTGGAACTCCTGCTAAATGGGTGTCTTGAATTAATCTTACTAAAGTTTTTGGGATTTGTAACACCCCTCCCACATCAAAAATTATTGCTTTTATTACCATTATCCTCTCTTTTATAGTTTGAATTGTGCGAACTTCTTTATATATTCTTGGATAGTTAATTTTATAAGATAAGAAGGCCATTAAAATATACAAAAGAAAAATTTCTTTTGACAGATAAAATGGATCGGAGGTTGAAATGACAAACAAAATATATGTGGGGAATCTACCCTTTACCTATGGACATAAAGAACTTGCTGGAATATTTGAAAAATTCGGAAAAATCGAAGAAGCAGTTGTTATTGTGGATAGAGATGATGGCAGATCAAAAGGTTTTGGTTTTGTGACTTTTGTTGAGGAAGAATCAGCAAAAAAAGCACTAGAGATGGATGGAAAAGATGCTGATGGAAGAGCTTTAAAAGTTAACGAAGCTACACCAAGACCAGATAGTGAAAGAAAAGAAGAGCCAAAATCAGAAGAAAAAGCTAAATAAATTAGCTAAATTTTTTATTTTTTTATTGTTTTTTATTACAATAATTCTTATATAGGATTGGTTTTCTTATATAGATATGGAAAGAGAAAGGGTGATGGAAATGTTGATTGCGCTGATTTTTATAGTGTTAATTTTTATTATGATTTTAATTGGCTTGAGTGTTAGTAATTCTAATACTACTACTTCAACTATTTCTAATTCATATAATCATATTGATAATTCTAAAACCATCACTCATGAAACTGCTCAAACTGTAAAAGTGGTTAAAAAGCCTATTCAAACAACGCACCACACTTCCAGAAATTATGATAAAAAACACTCTAAAACTTATTCAAAATATGATAAAAAACATTCTTATATTTCTAAAAAAATGAATTCTTATTATTCTCCTAGGGAAAAACATGTTTGGGATTGGGGAGAGAATTATTATTACAAAGATTATGATTCATATGGTTGGCACATAAAAGAAGATAAAAAATTATATTATGCTGATACTTACAAAGTTTATGTTTATAATGATGGGCCTGGACAATATATTACTGTAAGGTTTTATTTTGAAGATTATTGGGGTTATGAAAAAACACATGATATGAGAAAGTATGTTGGTTTTGATGAGGAAGAATTATTTTATTTTAGAGATGTTTCTAAATACAAGGATGAATATTATAATTGGATATATAAGATTTTAGATTAAAAAGAATTCTATTCTGAACTTAGGTTAGCTTAGTATATAAAAACATGACTTCGCATAAGGTATATTGTACGAAGTTCTTACACATAAAAGTGGTTTTTTTAGAAATAGTGCTTATAAGG
>CAZQKH010000001.1:21050-51081 GCA_964593105.1 Candidatus Woesearchaeota archaeon
TTGTACGAAGTTCTTACACATAAAAGTGGTTTTTTTAGAAATAGTGCTTATAAGGAGATTTTAGAGGTTTTATGGGCAATACAAGTGTCTTTTACTAACCAAATAAAACCTTCTTTTAAGGTATTATATTTTTCAACAGAAACCTCTTCATAATCGCAAATATCCTTTATTGGAATTTTTATTTGACCTTTCTTTGGAAAATAAGAATAACCTAAAAATCCCCAATCTTTTGAAAGCCCCATGACTGCAGGAAAATTAATTTTTTCAACAAGGATATTCTTTTTATTATTAAAATAAAGCTTATCTTTAAACCGATCAAAGAATTCCACGCCTTCCTTTAATACTACTTCATTCATTAAATGTTGTGCGAGAGAACCCATATTGGTTCGAGAAAAAGAAGCTATTTAAACATTTATTTGATTTAAAACACATTTCCCCCTTCTTTGTGCACTTAGGTTAGGTTTGTTCCCTTTCAATAAAAAGTGGAATTTCCTTGTAAAATTAAGAATATTTTCTTTAGTTTTGCCTCTTTTCTATTGTAAGTTAAATGTGGGGCTCTTTTGGAAAGATTGCTTGGATCTTCAATTTTATTGTCTTCATAATTTATACTTCTTTTTTGATTATCTAACTCCTGGAAGATTCGGGGGTGCAATTTTATTTGCTATAAAAGGAAATAGATTTGCCTCAAACTCTTTCCTGCTTTTAAGAACATATTTTTTAGGTTTTTTATGTTATTTTTTAAAAAGCCTTTAAGATAATTTTTAAAATAATTGTAGGGGATTGTTTTTCCAATATTTATTTAAAAGAAATTAAATAATTAAATCTTTTGTGCACTTAGGTTAGGTTTGTTCATAAATTTATTTTTTTCTTTTGTTATTTTTGTTGTTTTTGTTGTTTTTTCTCTTTTTTAGGGTGTTTGAACAGGGTGTTTGAAGGCTTTATCGTCGGATAAACTTTTACTTTTTAGGTTATTTTAAACAGGCTGTTTAAAGATAATTTGGAGGATGCTTAAATAAACACCCTGTTTAAGGCTGTTTGGACAGGCTGTTTTAGGTTTTTTTTTTAATTTAGGGTGTTTAAACGGCTGTTTTTTTGTTTTTTTGGTTTATTTTTTGACTGTTTTTTAAGTAAAATTTTCTTTTGTTTTTAATCTTTTTACCGTCGAAAAAAGAAAAGTATTTAAAGTACATCTTCCAAAATATATTATGGTGTGGTGGTTTTTTAGGAAAAAAGAGATTGAAAGCATAAAAGAGGACACAAAAAAAGGTTTTGAAAGTGTGAAAAAAGATATTTCTTCTGTTAGTGGTTGGATCAAACACCTTGATTCTGAGAAAAATCTACAAAAAAAGGACCTTGAAGACATTAAAGAGGTTTTATCGTCGGTCCAAAGTGAGGTTGATGGTGTTAAAAATGTTCTTGCAATCATGAATGAATTAAAAACAAACAGGGTGTTTAAAACACCCAAACAGCTGTCCAACAAACAAACAGCTGTTTATGCTGTCCAAACAGGTGTTCAAACGGGTGTTCAAACACCAAAATTAGAACAGTTTTCAGTAACCGAACGTGCTATAGTGTGGGTACTTTTAAATAGTGACATGAAGCTTAGTTATGAAGATCTTGCAGCAATGCTTGGGAAAGAGAGATCTACTATAAGAGGTCAAATAAATACCTTAAAATCAAAAAGTGAGGGCTTAATTGAAGAAAGTATAGAGGAAAATGGTAAAAAGAGGGTGTTTATACCTGAAAATATCAAAGAAAAACTATTAAAAAAATCGAAAGTGAGAGTTAAATCAAATAAAAATTCAAAAAAAGATCAAAAAATTAGTAAATATTAATATTTAAACAGCGAGAAGTGAGGGCTTGCTGTAAAAGTTGAATAAAGGGCAAAAAGAGAGAAGAAGAAAAATCCCAAAAAGAAATTAAAAAAGGGAAAAATATAAAGAAAATTAAACTCCTAAAAGAGAGAATTAGTTATTCTCTTAACAGGATAACTACTTGTTAGTATAAGCTTCTTTTTGTTTTATCGACGGTAATTAAAGTTCTCTTAATTTTAAAATAGTGTTTAAAGAGGTTATCTTTTTTAAATTCCTTGAAACATTTAACTCTATCTCTTTGTTATTTGATTTGTTTTTTTCTATAGGGGCTTGTTTCTTGATTAATCTTCCCACATAGTCTCTAATTGAGCTTTCAGTTAAATTTAACCTTTCTGCAAGCATTTTATAGGTAGAAAAGCCCTTTTCCTCGTCAAATTGATATATTGTAGAAAAGACTAACATCTCTTGATTGGTTAATCTTTTAAATTTTAGCCTAATTTGTTTCTTAATATTATCTAAAGATTCTATTATTTCTGCTGCAGAATCTATTGTGTTTAGATTGTCTTGTTGGGTTTTGGTGCTTTTTGTGTAATTTTGTGTCTGATTGTCTATGTGTCTGTCTGTCTGTCTGTCTGTCGAAGCCCCTTGATTTCCAGTGGAAATACCCATATTTTGGATGTTTAGAGGCTTAAAAGAGGGGTGATGTGTCGAAGACCCCTTAATTTCCGTTGGAACATTTGAGAGATGTGTCGAAGAGATATTCTCTTGAGATTTGCTTAAAAAAGCTAATTTTTCTTTAAAATTGTAAAGAATTTTATAAATATCTTCAAATCCTTCTTTAATATCTTTTATTTCTTCTTTTAAATTTCCAACCTCATTATTAAAAAAATTTAAATCTTCACCAAATTCGTCAAACATTCTTTTTAAGTTATTCATATATAAATATATTTATTTGCCTTAAAAAAGTTTAATGTCCTTTAATATACCTTTTCGGTTAGTCTTGTTTATAATAATTATATACTTTATTAGATAATTTCCAACGTGTTCTTCTAATATATTCCTTACCTTGAGGATTCTTTTTTATTTCCACCACAAACCCCTTTTGTTTTAAAATTAATAAAAGTTTCTTTGTGAATTCTTCATCTCTAGCCATTTCTAAAGCAATATGAGACGTAAATAAGGGTTTTGGGGACTGAGAATATAAATATGCAAGAATTTGCTCTGAAATTTTATTTTTCTTTTCTTGAGAAATTTTCATAAAAACAATAAAAAACTAGAATTTAAATACATTTTGGGAGGGTATTTTAGAAGATTATTCTTTTTTCTTTTCTTTATTTTCTTTATTTTCAAATTTTAAAGAAGGTAATTGGAAATGTGGTGGAAGATTCATTTCATCTTCTAACTGAATCGCTCTAATATTTGATTTTCTTAAAATTACATTAAAGACAAATAATTTGAACTTTTCAGAAAAATCTTTTTTCTTCCATTTTTTAATTATTTCTTTTGCATCTTTAGGATCTACTAAAACAATTAAATTTCCTTCAAAAGCTAATTCCGCTATTTTGGGTTCATAAAAAATACCGTATGAAAATTTTATTTCTATAGGTGTTTCTTTTGCCTTTAAAAAATCTGAAGAAATTTCTTTTAAATCTAAAACATTTATTGAAGTTTTCACTTGAGGAGGTTTTGTTAAACTCCCTTTTTTTTCTACTAATATTTTTGTAAAATTAAATCCTATGATTCTCATTTTATAATTATAAAGAATTTGGTTTTTTAAACATTTGGGTTGTGCACAAAAATTCAATTAGGGAGTGTATTATAGTTGTTTTATTGTAGATAAATTTATAAACAATTTAGTTTTAATTTAATCATGCAGACAGAAAAAAATCCTTTTACATCCTTGGTAGGAAAAATGATTGTTACTAAAGAAGGTAAAAGATTAGGATTCATAAAAGATATTACTTTTGAGACAAAATCTGGAGAATTAATTAATCTTGTTATAAAAGATTCTACAATTTATACTAAGAATCTTAATTTAGAAAGAACTTCTTCAAATGAATATTTAATCCCTTATAGTGCTATAATTGCAATTGGAGATTTTATTATAGTATCTGAAGAAGATTTAATTTAGTTTTTATAAAAGGTGGGAGACCCCCCCTTTGATTTCTTATGGAAATGTTTTTGTTGTTGTTTTTTGTTTTTATATTTATAATTTTCATTTAAAAAATTTTGTATAGTGTAGTATATATAATATATATATATATATTATATTATATATTATATATAATAAATAAAATTATTATTTTGTTATAAAAGAAATTATATTTTTATTATAAAAGAAATCATATTTTTACTTAGAGTTTATTTATCAATTTTAAAAAAATTATTGTTTTTAATTAGTTATTTTTTAAAATAAGAATTTCCACATGAAATTTAGGTGTCTTTCTTTTTTAGTAGTTATAACTATTTATATAATAAATTCATTTTTTCTCGTTGAGAATTTAAAATTAAATTCCATTTCCACTGGAAATAAAAGTGGGTGGGGGTAATAAAAAAATGAAAGAAGAATTAGATAAAATTTTTGAGTCTTTTGATAAAAATATCATCTTTAAAGATAAAAGTTTATTACAAATAAATTATACTCCCGAATTAATACATCATAGAGATGAACAAATAAAGCAAATTGCATCTATTTTGGCACCAGTTTTAAGAGGGGAAAAAACAAGTAATCTTTTTTTATATGGAAAAACTGGAACTGGAAAGACTTTATCTATAAAATATGTAAGAGATGCTCTTTTTAAGAGATTTAAAAAAGATATGAAATTTGATTTAAGGATAGAATATCTTAATTGTAAACTTAAAAAAGTTTCAGATACAGAATATAGAATTTTAGCAGAATTAATTAAAAAATTAGGGGGAGAAGTGCATGCAACAGGTTTACCTACTCAAGCAGTTTATAATAAATTCATTGAATTAATAGATTCTAAAGAACAATTAGTAGTATTAATTTTAGATGAAATTGATCAAACAATAAAAAAAATATCTAATAATTTTTTATATAATTTAACAAGACTTAATTCTGAACTTTCAAAGTCTCAAATTTGTCTTATTGGTATTAGTAATGATTTAACCTTTTTAGATGAAATTGATCCAAGAGTTAGAAGTTCTTTATCTGAGGAAGAAATTGTTTTTCCGCCCTATAATGCCTTGCAAATTCAAGATATTTTAAATAAGAGGGCAGAAAACGCATTTAAATCAAAAGTTTTGTCTGAAGGGGTTGTTGCGAAGTGTGCGGCATATGCTGCAAGAGAACATGGCGATGCTAGAAGAGCTTTAGATCTTTTGAGGGTTGCAGGAGAATTAGCTGAAAGACAAAGTTCTAAAAAAGTGAATTTAAAACATATAGATGATGCAAATAGTAAAATTGAAAGGGATAAAATAATAGATGTTGTTAAATCTGAACCCAAACAATTTCAATATGTATTACATTCTATAATAAGTTTAGCTGAAAATAAAAATGAAAATTTTTTCACGGGAGATATTTATAATCATTATCAAAAAATTTGTCAAAAAAATAAATCAGAGATTTTAACTCAAAGAAGAGTTAGTGACATTATTCAAGAGTTTGATATGTTGGGCATAATAAATGTAAGAGTAATTTCAAAAGGCAGGGGTGGAAGGATGAGAGAAGTAAAATTAGCCATATCTAATGATATTTTAGAAAAAGTAAAGGAGATTGTTAAAAATTCAATTGATTATATTTAAAATTAATATTAAAAATGTTAAAAAAAGAAATTTTGAAAATTTGTATAGAAAAAAGTGTATTATTAGATAATGATCTTTTAGAAGCATTTAGTGAGGTTGAGAGTTTAGATACTATTAAATTAGTTATAGAAAAAATAAAAAATCAAACCCAAAAAAGATTTATTACAAAAGAGGTTTTTAATTCAAATAAAGAAATTTTAGATAATTTTCTTAAAGGATCCGATGAAAAGAGAAATGTTTTAAAAAAATTAAAAATTAAATTAGGTTTAAATTTAGAAATATCCACCACTATTTGTGATTGTAAAGAAGTTCATGAAAATTTGGGAAAAGTAAAGGTGTCTTCTTCTTTTCCTACTTTTCCAAAATCCCTTGAAGTTAAAGATTTTGTAAAACATTTTAGAGGGAGATTTAGTAATTTGAGAGAGATCATTGAAACAAACCCCAAATTAAAGAATTTAGTGTCAATAAATAAAATAGGAGGAAATAAAGGCCATTTTTCTATTATAGGAATAGTTTTTGATAAAAAAATAAGTAAAAATAAAAATATTATTTTGGAAGTTGAAGATTTAACAGGTAGAATAAAACTTCTTATTAATAATTCAAATAAAGAGCTTTATGAAAAAGCCCAAGATATTGTTTTAGATTCTGTTTTAGGATTTAATTGTACTGGAACGGGAAATTTTCTTTTTGTCAATGAATTTGTTTTTCCAGGAATAAATGTTGATATTAGAAAAAAAGCAATTTTAGATGAATCTGCTTTGTTTATTGGAGATCTTCATTATGGAAGTAAAAATTTCCTAAAAAAAGAATTTTTGAATTTTATAAAATATCTTAATGAAGATTCATTAGAGAATATTGAATCTAAAAAAATAAAATATTTGTTTATTGTGGGAGATGTTGTTACAGGCGTAGGAAATTATCCTAATCAAGAAAGGGATTTGGAAATTGATAATTTAGAGAAACAATTTGAAGGCCTTGCTAATTTATTAGGAAAAATAAGAAAAGATATTAAAATCATAATTTGTCCAGGAAATCATGATGGAGTTAGGTTAATGGAACCTCAACCAATATTTTCTGAGAAATATGCTTGGCCACTGCACGATTTAGAAAATGTTATTTTGGTTGAAAATCCTTCTAAAATAAATATTGGTTCTAGTGAGGGTTTTGAAGGGTTTGATGTTTTAATGTATCATGGTTTTTCTTTTCCTTATTATGCTAACAATGTTTCTTCTTTAATTGCAGAAGATTCTATGAATCATCCTGAAAAGATTATGAAATATCTTTTAATGAATCGACATTTGGCACCTTCACACAATTCTGTACAATCTTATCCTTGTGAGAAAGATGCTCATTTTATTAATAAAGCCCCAGATATTTTTCTTGCAGGGCACACTCATAAAAGTGGAATTTTTTATTATAATAATATTTTAATTATTTCTGTTTCTACTTGGGAAACTATGACTTCTTATCAAGAAAAATTTGGAAATAAACCAGATCTTTGCAAAGTTCCTATGATTAATTTGAAAACAAGGCAAGTTAAGGTTTTGGATTTTGAGAGTTCAGGAACTGAAAACAAAAAAGAAATTATTGCTGAGGTGAGAGAATGAAAATTGGGATAGATTTGAATGATGTGTTAATTGAAACATTTGCAGCAGTAGCAAAATATCATAATAGTAAGTTTGGTACTTCTTATGAGGTAAAAGACATTACAAATTATTTTGTTTGGAAAGGGGGATTATTTAAAAATAAAGAAGAAGCAATATCTGAGATTATTTCTTTTCAAGAATCTGAGGTTGTTACTGAAATGGTTTTGTGCGAGGGTGTTTTAGAAGCTTTAGATAATTCATCTAAGAAAAATGAATTAATTATAATAACTTCAAGGCATGATGTTTTAAAAGATAAAACTCAAGAACTGTTAGAAAGCCATTTTAAAAATTTTAACTTTTCTGTAAGATATTCTGGGAATCTTCATAGGAATAAAAAATGTAAAGCAGATCTTTGTTTAGAAGAAGGTTGTGAAATTATGATTGAGGATAGACATGAGACTGCTTTAGAATGTGCAAAAAAAGGTGTTAAAGCAATTCTTTTAGATAAACCTTGGAATCAAGAAGAAAAAACCCATGAAAATTTAATTAGAGTTAAAAATTGGAAAGAAGCCTTAGAAAAAATAAAGGAGATTGAAAATGAAAACTGAACAATATTTTACAAATTTAAGAAATCAAGTAGATGATATTTATGGACTTGCTCAAAAAGCAAGGGCAAAAGGATATGACCCCGTCGATGAAGTGGAAATTCCTTTAGCAATGTCTATGGCTGAAAAAGTTGTTGGGATTATTTCAACAATGTATCCTCAAATGCAAGGTTCAGGAATTGCAGAAAGGATTTTAGAATTAGAAGAAGAATATGGGAAATTAGATTCTACAATTTCTTTTAAAATTGCAGAGGAAGTTGCAGAACAAAAATTTTGCAAATTTGCAAATTTAACTGAAGCAATTGAAGGAGGAATAAGAATTGGGTTTGGATATCAAACTATTGGGGTTGTTTCAAGTCCTTTGGAAGGGTTTACTGGAATAAAAATAAGAAATACTAAGGATGGAAAAGAATATCTTGAAGCTAGTTTTTCAGGACCAATTAGAAGTGCAGGAACCACTGCAAGTGTTGTTTGTTTGATGGTAATAGATTTTTTAAGGGAAAAATTTGGTTTTGCAAAATATGATCCTACTGAAGATGAAATTAAGCGTGTTTGGGCAGAGTTAGAGCATTTTCATGATAGGGTTGCCAATTTACAAGGGATGCCTACTGAAATAGAAGCATTATATTTGGCAGAAAGGATTCCAATTCAGGTTGCAGGAGAACCTTCTGAAAAAATAGAAGTTCCAAATTATAAAAATTTAGAGAGAGTAGATACAGATTTTTTAAGGAGTGGATTTTGTTTAATTTTGGCAGAAGGTTTGGCTCAGAAAGCAAAGAAAGGTTTTCGTTTATATAATCATGCTAAAAAAAATGGAATTAAAATGACTGGTTTTGATTGGATTGAGGGGTATTTGGATTTACAAGAAAAAGTAAGTAAAGGTAAAGCAAAAACAATAGATTCTGTTCCCCCATATATAAGGGATTTGGTTGCAGGTAGGCCTATTTTTGGTCACCCTTCAGAGTCTGGTTCTTTTAGATTTAGATATGGAAGAGGAAGAAATTCTGGTTTTAGTGCTGCAGCAGTACATCCTGCCACTATGGCAATTACAGATGGATTTATTGCAATTGGAACTCAATTGAAAATAGAAAAACCCACTAAAGGATGTGCAGTTACTTCATGTGATAAAATTGAAGGACCAATTGTTAAATTAAAAAATGGGAGTGTGAGGCAATTATTTTTAAGAGAAGATGCAAAAAAAATATATGATGATGTTGAAGAAATAATTTATCTTGGAGATATTTTATTTCCTTTTAGTGATGTTATAAATAGAAATGCTAATCTTGTTTTGCCCGGATATGTTGAAGAGTGGTGGAATTTAGAACGTATAGAAAAAGATAAATCTCTTCAAAAAGATTTTGATTATTTTAATGTTTCTTTAGAAGATGCAATTAAATTAAGCAAATATCACAAACTTCCTTTACACCCCAAACATATTTATTATTGGACTGAAATTTCTAAAGGGCAATTTGAAAATTTATTAAAATGGCTGAGATTTTCTAAGATTGATGAAAAAATAATTCTCCCGTTTACTAAACAAGATCAAGAAGAATTTGCTTTTGGAAAAAGGGCTTTGGAGCTTTTAGGAATTCCACATGAAGTAACTATAGAAAATATTGTTATTAATAAAAATCATAGTAAATCTTTAATGGTTAACTTGGGCTTTGATTTAGATATTTTTGAAGAAAAACAATTATTAGTTGATTTAATTGATATCTCTAAATTTAAATTTAAAGAATTTGAAAATGTTTTAGATTTGATTAATTCTGTATCTAAGTTTGAGATAAAAAATAAGGCAGGGGACTTTATTGGTTCGAGAATGGGTCGGCCTGAAAAAGCAAAGGTTAGAAAATTAACTGGTAGTCCAAATGTTTTGTTTCCTGTTGGAAATGAAGGAGGAAGATTAAGAAGTGTGCAAGCTGCTTGTGAAGTTGGAAATGTGAGGGGCCAATTTCCAATTAATTATTGTGAATCTTGCAAAAAAGAGACTATTTTTAAGAAATGTGAATCTTGCGGGGGCAAAACAAAAGAAAAATATTATTATTATGATCTCAAAGAAACTTCTTTTGATAAAAATTTAAAATTCTCAAGTGTTGAAGGAAAACCTACAATGTTTCAAAAGATAGATATTACACATTATTTAGAAGAAGCAAGGACAAAATTAAAAATATTAAGACAAGATATGCCCCTTTTAATTAAAGGGATTAGAGGAATGTCTTCTAATTCTAAGATTCCGGAAAATCTTGTTAAAGGTATTTTAAGAGCAAAATATGGGCTTCAAGTAAATAAAGATGGAACAATTAGAATGGATGCTACAGAATTACCTTTAACCCAATTTAAACCAAAAGAAATTCAAACTAGTGTGACTAAATTAATTGAGTTAGGATATGATCAAGATATTTATGGGAAAAAATTAGAGAATGATAATCAAATTTTAGAATTAATGCCTCATGATATCTTAATTCCAAGTTCTGGAGATAATCCTGAAGAAAAAGGGGAGGATGTTTTTTTAAAAATTTGCAAATTTATTGATGAACTTTTAGAAAAATTTTATGATTTAAAACCTTATTATAATGCAAAAACAAAAGAAGATTTAATTGGAAAGTTAGGAGTTTGTATGGCTCCACATAATTGTGCAGGGGTGATTTGTAGATTTATTGGATTTTCAAATACTCTGGGATTAATGGCTTCCCCATATATGCATGCTGCTATTAGAAGAGATTGTTTTCATAAAGACACTTATGTACCAATTAAAGAAAAAAATAGTTGGAAAATAATAAAGATTGCAGAAATAGTTAATAAAATAAATCCAGATCAGGTTGTTGATTGTTGGGGTACAAAGGAAAAAGAAGTAAAGGACTTTAGTGCAATTGGAGTTCTCAATAAAGGGGTTGGAGAGATTGAGGTTAAAAATTTCTCAAAACACACAAAAAATAAATTTTATGAGATTCAAACAAGCTTAGGCAAGAAAATAAAAGTTACAGAGAATCACAAATTTTTTATTGATGGAAAATTTATAGAGGCTAAAAACTTAAGTCTTGGAGATAGGGTGCCTTTGCCATATAAAATAAATATTTTTCCAGAAGATAAGAAAGAAATAAATCTTTTAAAAAGTTTGAAAGATGAAAAAATAATGGTTAGGGAAATAAACAATTCCCTTTTTGAATTAAAAGAACTTGAAATTGAAAAAATTCTAAAAAAATTAAATATCTCAAAAAAACAATTTGCAAATTATAAAAGAAGAGATAGTTATCCGGCAAATTTTGTTTTAAGTTTAAAAAATTCACTCCAAAAAAGAATTTTTTGTGTTGGAAAGTTAGCCCTAAAAAGAGATAATGTTTCTGTACCAATTAAAATTAATTTAACTAATGAGTTATTAGAAGTTATTGGACTTTATGTTGCAGAAGGTTATTCTCGAAGCATTATATCTAAAAAAGGATTAAATCAAGTTTATATTTCTTCTAGTAATAAGAAAATAAGAAATTTTATTAAAAAAACTATTAAAAATTCTTTTGGGTTGGTTCCAAGTGAAAATAAACAAGACAGGGTTACGTTTTCATCTAAACTATTATATTCTTTTTTTATACAATTTTTAGGTTGTGGTTCAATTGCAAAAGAAAAAAGAATTCCTTCTCTCTTTTTGAATTTGCCCTTGAATAAATTAGCATGTGTTTTGAGAGGCTATTTTGAAGGAGACGGAAGCGTATCAAAAGGAGATATTAGGGTTTGTTGTGACACTATAAGCGAGGGGCTTTTAGTAGACCTTGAATTTGTTTTAGCTCGTTTTGGAATTTTTGCAAAAAGATATTTTTATAAGAAAAAGCCTGGACCAAAGCTTAGGGATTTTTATTTAAGAAAAAATAAAGAAGTTCCCTTTTTTGGAATAACTAAATTAATTATTGGATCAGATTTTTTAGACAATTTTTTTAAAATAGGTTTTTTATCAGATAAAAAGAAGAATATTTTAAATTTACATAAAAATCGTAAATTCAAGGGGATGAGAATTGAAAAAGATAATTTGTTTGTTTATGATCCTATTATTTGTATTAAAGAGCTTGGAAAAGAAGAAAGCTATTCTTTAAATGTTAAATCAAAAGACCATCTTGTTATGGCAAATTCAATTATTTCAAAAAATTGTGATGGAGATGAAGCTGCAATTATGTTATTGGGAGATGTTTTATTGAATTTTTCTAGAAAATTTTTACCTGGACATAGGGGTGGAACTCAAGATGCGCCTTTGGTTTTAAATGCTAAAATTGATGCGGGAGAAGTTGATGATCAAATTTTAGACTTTGAAGCTGTTAAAAATTATCCTTTAGAATTGTATAAATTATCCGAACAAAGAAAACATTCTTCTGAAGTAGAAGTTTATTGCGTTAGAGATATTTTAAAACAAGGAAAAAATCCTTTTGAGAATCTTTGGTTTACTCACGACACAGAAGATTTTAATGAAGGGGTTCATTGTTCCTCATATAAATCTTTGGGAATGATGCAAGAAAAAGTAGAACATCAAATGGCTTTGGTTGAAAAAATTAGGGCAGTGGATACAAGTGATACTGCTCGGCTAATTATTGAAAGACATTTTATGAGAGATTTGAAAGGTAATTTAAGAAGTTTTTCTACTCAAACTTTTAGGTGTGTTGGTTGCAATGAAATTGTGAGAAGGCCCCCTCTTAAAGGAGTTTGTTTAAAATGTGGAGGAAAATTAATATTTACAATTCATGAAGGGGGAATTAGAAAGTACCTTGAACCTGCATTAAATTTAGCTAAAAAATATAATTTATCTACTTATCTTAGACAGAGTTTAGATTTAGTTAAAGAATATATTGATTCTATTTTTGGACGAGAAAAAGAAAAGCAAGAAAAATTAGTTGAATGGTTTTAGAGGGTTAAATAAAAAATAATAACTGGCAATAATAGGCAGCCCATCATATTTGTTCTACGAACCCCTGTTGAAATACAATAAAGCCCTGTAATAGTAGAGATAATCAAAATCAATAAACCTTTCCAGCTTGAAAGAATTAATACTAAAATTGTTAGAAAAGCTAAAGTGATTGATGAAAGAAGAGGATAATTAATCTTTTGTATTTTATTTGAAAACCATGAAGCTATTTTTTTTGTTAAGAAAAAAGAAACAATCCCTGAAATTAAGATTACTATGATAATTAGGAAAAGGGTATTGTTTGAAAAATTTCCAAGGATTTCTTTTACTGCAACTGCTGCGCCTGTTCTTGTTTTTGAGATTGCAAATAAAGATAAAAATGAAAAACCCATAACTAAAGTATTTGTTGCTCCCAATAATATTAAAAATCCTTTTTTATTTTGTCTTGCAATTAAATTTCCAATCACTGCTGCTTGCCCGCTTCCTAATCCAGGTAAAAAACTACATAAGGGGGATGCACAGATTGCTCCCATAAGGGGTTTTTTTAATTTTATTTCAGGTTTAGTTTGAATTTGTTTTGGAATCTTTATTTTATTTTTTATACTTAAGATTAGAGTGGAGGAACCAAACAACCCAGTCAGTAAAGGGAGAAGAGGTTGATTTAATTCTAAGGGATTTAAAACAAGATATCCTAAAAATCCTGTTAAACCAAAAACAACAAGAGCCATTTTTTTATTTTTCTCTAAAAATATTAAAAATATTGAAGTTGCGATTAAAAGATAAGGTATAATTGTTTTTATTTCTTCATAAAAAAATTTAATTAGGTGTACTGAAGGAAAAGAGATGATCGTTAAGACAATTATTGCTGCTAAGCTTCCGTAGGCAGTTAAAATTACTGCTTGATAGCCTTGGCCTTTTTTTAAGAGTTGATGCCCTGGAAGAATTGCAAGTTCAGTGTCTGTATCTGGACAACCAAGAAAAATAGATGGAATAAAATCTATGAAGGTATGTGTGATTGCCATAGCAACAATAAATACTACTAAATATGTTGAAGGGATTTTTAGTAAAATTCCTGTTGATAAAGATACTAAAAAAGCACCAATAAGATTAATATGTATTCCTGGAAGAAGGCCGGTAATTGTTCCAGCTAAAATTCCGAGTAAGATTGCTAATAAGATTTCAATTAGCATGCTTTAAGAAAGATTTAATAATTAATAATCTTTTGTGTAGGGCATGGTTGTAAAAAAAATTGAATTAATTAAGAGAAATACAGGGGAGATAATTGGTGAAGACAAAATTCCCGGTTTTATGAAAAAAGGAGTTGTTTATTGCGGGTATGAATGTTCAGGAGAGATTCATTTAGGGCATTTGGTAACAATTTTAAAACTTTTAGATTTGCAAAGAGCGGGAATTAAGGTAAAAATTCTTTTAGCAGATTGGCATACTTGGTTAAATAAAAAAGGAGATTGGAATTTTGTAAACAATCAAGTTAAACAATGGGAAAAAGGATTCAAGTCTGTAGGATTAGATGCAGAAATTGTCAAGGGAACTTCTTTTCAAAAAAGTCCAGAGTATTTTGAAGATGTTTTGAAATTAGCATTAAAAACAACTGTGAATAGGGGAGTTAGATCTATGCAGCAAGTTGCAAGAGACATTAATGACGCTAAAATTTCCCAAATAATATATCCTTTAATGCAAATTGAAGATGTTAAAAAATTAAAAGTTAATTTTGTGGTGTGTGGTTCTGATCAAAGGAAAATTTATATGCTTGGAACAGAACTTGCAAAAGAAATTGATTTGCAGGACGTTGTTTATTTGTTTACGCCTTTAATTCCTGGGCTAAAAGGACCTGGAACTAAAATGTCTAGTTCTATTTTAGATAGTTTTATTTCGATTAGAGATACAAAAGAAGAAATCAAGAAAAAAATGAATAAAGCATATTGCATTGTTGGGGATATTGAGAATAATCCTGTTTTATCTATTGCCCGTTTAGTGGTTTTTCCTAAATTTGAAAAAATTGAAATTTCTCGTTCTGAAAAGTATGGTGGAAATTTGAAGTTTGAGAATTATGAGGAACTTGAAAAAGTATTTGAGGCTGGAAAAGTGCATGCTTTGGATTTGAAGAATACTCTTTCAGAATATTTAGAGGAATTGATTGCCCCGATAAGGAAGAAGTGGAAGTGACTACCGCGTTTTAAATTCAATAACATCTAAATCTTTTAATTTATGTTGAAGCCCCACTTTTTGTCCACCAAATTTTGATGAAGGCCCCCAGATTTTTGTTTCTGTTACTTTTCGACTAAGGCTTTTAAGAATTTTTTCAATAACGTCTTTTATTGTTGCATTGGGTTTCATAATCATTGGTTTTTTTGACTTCTCTTTTTTTGGTTCTTTAGTGAATACTCTTATTATGTCAAATGAATTGAAGATTTTCTTTTTTAATTCTAATAAATTATTATCTTGGATTTCTTTTATTGAAGATATTAACATAAAATTATATTTTTTTGATTGAAGATTTGCAGAAACTTTTCTTTTTTCTTGAGATGAGAGCAAATCCCTCTTATTAAACACAATTATTCTTTTTGCTTTTGTTTTTGGCAATTTGTCTTCGATGAATTTTAAATCCTTTAAATTATCTATTAAAATTAAAATAGTGTCTGTAGTATGTGTAAGATTTTTGTTAAAGTGTTCCCCTTCTATTGCAGGGATTTCTATTAGTTGTACTGCTGTTCCCAAATAATTCATCATTCCAATTGTTGACTCAATTGTTGTAAATTTATTTTTTGAAATTCTTGGATTTGCATTTGTCAATACTTTTAGTAGGGAGGACTTTCCAGAATTTGTTTTTCCAATTATTAATGCTTGCATGTCTTCTTTTTTTATTCCTTTAAAAGAAGACTTTCCTGATCTTTTCTTTTTTTCAGCGTCTTGTTTTAGTTTTTTTAATCTTGTTTTTAAGTTGGCTAAGAGGTTTTCAGAAGATTTGTGCTTTGGTGCTAAAACAATCATTTTTTTTAGAAGTTTTATTTTCTCTTCTGTTGTTTGTGCTTGTTCATATTCTACTTGTGCTCTTTCAAAGTGGGGCGAAGCATTAATTGGCATTTTTTATTTTCCAGATGTATCTTTTTCCATTTCTTTGTTTAATTATTTTTCCCATCTTTTCTAATTGGTGTAGGTGGGTTAGAACAACGTCTGTTCCTGTGTTTGTTATGAATTGAAGATTTGTTGTGGTGGAATTTGGATTTTTTTTAAGATATTTTAATATTTTTTCTTTGGGTTTTTTTAATCTATGTTTATGGCCCAAATTTACATAATTTTTTGATCTTTTTGCATGAAATTTTATGCATTTTTCTTTGTGTGCGTTTATTAAGGGGCCAGCAAGATGGTGAATTTCTTGTAAGCCCACTATATTTATTCTAAATTCGAATTGGGGAGAGGCATTTATTCCTCTTTTTTGGCTATTTAAGATACTTACGGGGGATAGTTCTTTATTATTTGTCCATTTCCATTTTTTGGCCACTTTTAACATGAATATTAGAAAATCTTTATATTTTTCACTCATGCATAAAGAAAGCCTCCCATTTTGCAATCCTCTAAATTCTAAATCCATGCTTACGATAAAAGCACCTGCAGCTAAAACTTTGTTTGTCAATAATCTTTTTAAATAAAATCTGTTTTTATTTATGTCAATTTTTTTATACTGCTTTAAACGATTGATTCTTTTTAGAGAGGTTTCCCAAGAATATTTGTTTGGTATTTTTCCTATTTCTGCTAAAATATAATTTATCCACATTGGAGAGAAAAAAATCTTGTCTTGGCCATCATAATTTTCTTTTCTTGGTTTGTCAAATGTTTTTCCGAGTAAAGGAATTTTCTTTTTATCTTGCCAATATTTAGTTATCTCGAAAAATTTTCCCACAAATTTGGGATCTTTCATTTTTAATCTTAAAGAGTGAAAGCACAAATATCTATAGGTTTTGTTTTTGTATCTTTTTACTTGAATATATTCAGTAGGTTTAGACATTTCTTCTATAAAAAGAATTGAGGACATTAGACAATAGGTTGTCCAATTTCTTTTCATTTCCGAATATATTCCCATCTAATAATAAATTTTTTCTATTATTTATATGTTTTGGTGCATTTTATTTAAAACAACTTTCTTTAATAAAATTATGGACACTGAAATCTATAATAAGATAACTAAAAGGAAGCAATTTTCTCAACTTTGTAAAATTGATGTTGAAATGGCGTGGAAACATTTTGAGAATAGACAAACTTCAACAGAAGATAAAATTAAATTGACAAGAAATTTGCTAGGAAAATCTTTTGCAATGTTTACTAGTAAAAGATTTTTAAAATCTAAGTTTTTCGAGGCTGAATGGATTTTAAAAAGACATTCTTCAACATCTGAACGTTTTGAATTTTATCCTGAAATTTATTCTAAAATTTTTTTAAGAATTAAAGAAAAAGCAATTGTCTTTGATTTGGGTGCAGGAGTAAATGGTTTTAGTTATTCTTATTTTCCAAAAGGTTTTTCTTATGTGGGAATAGAATCCTTGGGACAATTGGTAAAATCAATGAACTTGTATTTTGAAAAAAAGAAATTTAAAAATGCAAAGGCAATGCATTTTAGTTTATTTGAATTGCAAAAAATAAAAAAATTAATAAAAAAAGAAAAAGGCAAAAAGATTATTTTTTTGTTTAAAGTTTTAGATTCTTTAGAAATGCTTGAAAAAGGTTATTCAAAAATCTTTTTAGAAGAAATTGTTAATCTTGCAGATAAAGTTGCAATTAGTTTTGCCACAAGAAGTTTAATTAAAAAAACAAAATTCAAAGTTAACCGTAAATGGCTTTTTAATCTTATTTCTCTGAAATTCAAATTAATAGATCAATTTGAGATTGGAAATGAAAAATATATAATTTTCTCTAAAAAGTAACTTTTTTAATTGAGCTTTTCCTTAATTCTTTATGGGAGAAATGCATCCAGAATTACAAGAAGATTTAAATGAATCTGCTATTGAAGAAAGAAATCTTTTGATAAAACAAAAACAGCATGTATTTGAGAAAAATCAAATCCAAGAAAATAAAGAAAATTTAAAAGAAAAGCCTCCTAAAACTTTCAAAAGTTATGTTCCTTGGATTGTGGCCGGGGCAGTTTTAATATTTTTAGTTTTTTTAATATTCATTTTTGATTTAATTTAAAAAGATTTTTAGATAGTTATCTTTATATATTTCTTTTTAGTTTTTTTGATATGAAAGAAAATTTTAAAAGAAAAGTTTTGAAAAATGGATTAACCATCTTATTTGAAAAAAGAGATGTTCCAGTAACAAGCCTTGTTTTTGCAGTTAAAAGTGGTGGTAATGATGAATCTTTAGATGAAAAAGGAATTTCTCATTTTATTGAACATTTATTGTATAAGGGCACTAAAAATAGAACTTCTAAAAAAATAGCAGAAGATATTGAACGAAATGGAGGAGAATTAAATGGATTCACCGGTGAAGAAACAACAGGATATTTATGTAAGGTTCCAAGTGATAAATTTAAAATTGCTATAGATGTTTTAAGTGACCTTATTTTAAATCCTTTATTTGATGAAAAAGAATTGGAAAAAGAGAGAAAGGTTATTTTTGAAGAAATGAGTATGAGGAAAGATAATATTCATGCCTATGTTTTTGATGAAATTCAAAAGTGTTTGTACAGAGGAACCATGGAAATTGATGTAATTGGAACTAAAGAAACAATGGGAAAAGTAGATCGGCAACAAATTTATAAAAAGTTTAAACAAATTTACACTCCGAATAATTTTGTTTTGTGTGTTGTTGGAGATGCTAATTTTGAAGAGATTGTAAGTTTTGTTGAAAAAGCTTTTGGAAACACAAAATCAATAATCTCTAAACAGAAAATTAAACTTAAAACAGAAATTAAAATTAAAGAAAGAAAGGGAATTGATCAAGCACACATTGTTTTTGCATATCATTCTCCTCTTCCAAAAGACAAAAAGGTTTATGCTGCAAAAGTTTTAAGTTCTATAATGTCTGAAGGAATGTCTTCTAGGCTTTTTTCAGAAATAAGGGAAAAAAGAAATCTTGCATATGCTGTTAAAGGAAGTCTTGAAGCGCATGAAAATTTCTCTTTTACATGGATTTATATTGGAACAATGAAAGAAAATCTTGAGAAAGTTAAAAAATTAATTCTGACTGAATTTGAAAAAGTTTCAAGCGAGTTAACTGAAAAAGAATTAAATTCTATTAAAACACAATTAATTGGGCAATATAAAATTTCTATGGAAGATTCACAATCACAAATGATGAATTTGTTATCTAGTGAGATCCAATCAAAAGCAGAAGATTATTATCATTTTGAAGAAAATATTAAGAAAGTTTCTTTAGAAGAGGTTAAAGAACTTGCTTCTGAAGTTAAGGAAGGCAAATATAGTCTTTTTGCTTTAGTTCCTGAAAATTAAAAAGAATTTTGGAGGGGTTGCAAGGGTTTTTGTTTATTTCTATTAAAGCATTCTTTAACTTTTTTATTTAATAAAAGCGACCAAATAATATAGCCTGTTATGATTAAAGTAATTGTTCCACTAATAATGCTTTCTCCAATAACTTGTATGATTCCTGCAAGAAAGCTAAGTAGGGCAAAGATTAATGCAACAATTTTTGCCCATTTTTTACATTTTGCTAATCCTCTTGCTGCAAAGAAAAATAAAACTGCAAAGGGAAGGCCTCCAAAGAAAATAATTATTGCAACCATTCCTCCTAGAGTTGCACCTATTGCTCCAAATAATGTTGCACCTAAAAGAATAATTAAAAGCGGAATTATTACAAGAGAAGCTGCTTCGACATAGTAAAGAATTGAACATATTTTTAAGGCAATTGGGTTTCCTGAAGAATTTGGTTTTTGAGGGTTTTTTGTTGGATGAATTTCATTAATTGCTTTATTAACTTGATTGCTTGACCATCCTTTTTTTAAAAGTTTTTCTTTAAGTGCTTCTAAAGGGATTTTTTGAGATAATCCTTTTTTTAAGAAATTTTCTAAAGCAGGAAGATAGTTTTCCATAAATAAAAGAAAGAAAAAGGATTTATAAAACTTTTTTAAAAAGGTCTATTTATTATTTCATAAATTTCTTGAGATTTTTTTCCCAAAACTTCTTGAAGATCTTCAAGAGAAGCATTTATTATATTTTTTATTGATTTGAAATGCTTTAATAATTTTTCAGAAGTTTTTGGTCCAATTTTTGGAAAAGATTCAATTATGAATTGCAATTGTTGTTTTTTGGTTAAATTTTTTTTAGTAACATTTAAAGACATATTTGTGGGCTTTTTCCTTGAAATTAAATTAATATATTCTGCAGTTTCTGTTGCATCTTCTGTAAAAATGATTGGAATTTTATGATTAAGACTAATTGAAAGTAGAAATCCTCGTAAAGCATTTGGATTTATTTTAAAATCATAATCTCTTAAAAATCCCTCTATAATTAGAAGAGGTTTGGGGTATTGTTTTAGATCTTCTAATTGTCTTAATAATCGTTTGTTTATCATAGAAGAAATAAAATCTTGAACGGTTTTTCTTTCAATTGTAATATCTTCTATAATATAGTCTGCAACTTTTAATTGTTTAAATTCTATTTCAGTTCCAAGGCTCATGAGTTTTGAAGGTACAAGGGAGTTTTTTTCTCGATGATCCACTATTACTTTTTTTGGTTTATACATTTTAAGTTAATTTTTTTTGAATTTCTGTTGTAAAATTTCCCTTCTTTTTTAATTCTCCTTTTATTTGTTCTATTGAAGTATGCATTTTCTTTTCACGTGCCCTTGAAACATAATAACTCCTTTCATCCTTAGTGTTTTTTGTTATTAGGATGATCAATTCTCCTTTCATCAATCTTGCGGTTCTTCCCCTTCTTTGAATAGATCTTATTGCAGAACCTACTGGTTCATAAAAAATAACAGTATTAACTTCAGGAATATCTAACCCTTCTTCTCCAATTGAAGTAGCACATAAAACATTTATTTCATTATCTCTAAATTCTTGTATTATTCTTTTTTGTTCTTTTTGACTCAATCCAGTGTCTTGTTTTTTTGATTGCCCAATAAATACTTTAGATTTTATTTTTGGAATTTTATTTATATTTTTTGAGATTATTGAGGCAGTTTCTCTGAATTGCGTAAAAATCATAATTTTAGAATCTTTTTTATTTTTAACTATTTCTATTAATTTTTTTATTTTAGGGTGTTCTCGTTCTCGTATTAAAAGTTCATTTACTAAAGAATAAATGAGGGTGAATTCTTTTTTTGCAACTAATTTAACAACGCCTTTACTTTGTTGTTTTGTTGCTTGATTATATAAACTTTTTAAATATTTGAATAACCCTCCGAGAGTTTGTGTTTCTAATAATTCTATTGCATGGCTTAATTTAATTGCCTGGGCACAGGTGCTCATTGCAAAATAGCTTGCTCCGGATTTGAAATTTCTTGCAATTTGTGAACTTATTTGTTTTTGAAGATTCAAAAGTGTTATTTTATTGTCTGGTCCATGAAGAAAATTTAATCTTTTTAAAGTATCTACATACCCGTTATAAAGTTCTTTTAATATTGCCCTAATTTCTTCAAATTCTCTTGGAAAATCTACAAGTATTTTGTCAAATTTTAATTCTTGAAGATATTCTTTAACATCTGCACTTTCCCTTGTTCTTAATTCAACTTCTTTTATGGCGAGATTTTTACAAATTTCTTTTATTTTTTTTGTATCGCTTCCTGGAGAAGCTGTTAATCCTAAAATTCTTGAATTTTTAGACTGATTTAAGTATTTTTTTGCAACATAATTATAATCATAATTTTTTACACAACGATGTGCTTCATCTTCTACAAGTAGACAAACATCTGTTAAAGAATATAAGTTGTTTTTTACATCATTTGCAATACATTGAGGGGTTGAAAAAATTATGTCTGCTGTTTGCCAAATCTTTTTTCTTTTTTGGGCATTTAATTCCCCAGTAAATAATTGAATGTCTGCAAAAAGCTCAGGCAAGTTTTCTTTAAAGGAAACTAAATGTTGTTCTGCAAGGGGTTTGGTTGGCGCTAAGATAAGAACTTTTTCTCCTGGAAATTGACTCATTCTATGAATTGTTAACATTAAAGCAATCAAAGTTTTTCCAAGGCCTGTTGGTAGCACGACTAAACAATTCTCTTTTGTACATGTTTCAAATATCTTTTTTTGATATTCTCGTGGAGTAATTTTTTCTAGAAATTCCATTTTTTAAATCATGAATGCTGATAAAAGTAAACCTGTTAAGACAACTAATATTAAAAAAGTCCATAAAGCAAAACTCCCGAAGAAGATTTTATTTCCATCTAAATTAGAAATTGGCAATAAATTCCAAAAAGCAAAACCTAAATTTAATTTGGCGAATTCAGGATAACCTAAAATATAACTTATTATAGAACAAATAATATTTGCTCCAATACCTGCTGCAGCAATTGCACCTATTTGTGTCTCGCTAATTTCTGAAAAAGCATATAATCCGTGTTTTTTTGCAGTACGATAAATTTTGGCTTTAACATCATAAACTAAGGCAGCAGTGAAATTCAAATATCCGAATGAAAGAATTTTTAAGACGATTGGAAGAACAACTCCTAAATTCAAGGAATTTTTAAATCTAAAATGACTTTTGATTCCCCATTGTCGAATTTCCCACATTTTAATCTCAGTCGAGATCCCAAGATAATTTCCAATTATTTTCTTAAAGAAAACATTTAAGAGTATTACTAAGAAGATTGCAAGAAGTGTTGGAAGAAATAATTCTCTTACAGCAATTTCACCATCTTTAATAAAACTAATTGAAATGGCAAGCACAAGCGTGATAATTAAGATGCTTGATATTTCTTTTTTATTTAACATGTTTATTTTAAGAAAGATTTTTTTATAAATATTTGTGAAGTCTTTTTATAGATACTTTTACCTTAGTATGGAAAACTATTTAAAGAAAATAGTATAGTTTTTACTATGAGGATTAAAAAAATAACAGAAGTGATAGGTACAAAGGTTTATACAGATTCTGGAGACTATTTTGGAGAAATCGAAGAAGTCAATTTATTTGAAAACAAAATTGATGGTTGGAGAATAAAAGTTGGAGGTTCTGTTGCTTCTTTAATAGGGGGGGCAAGAGGAGTAATTATTCCTCACCAATTTGTAAAAGCAATTAGTGATATTTTTATAATAAATAAAACTGCATTACCAAGTTCAGAATCTGGTTTAGAAGAAGTCTCAGAAGACTTAATGTAAACAACAAAAGATGACAACAATTTTACAACACCCTCTTTTAGTAGATTTTTTGTACCCCTTTTTATTAATGTTTTTCATAGTTTTTGCTATTTTAGAGAAGACCCAAATTTTAGGAGAAAAACATCAATTAAATGCTTTTTTATCGTTAGTTATTGGATTGGTTTTTGTAAGTGCGGTCTTTCCAAAAATAATAGTTGTAAATTTAATTTTATTTTTAGTTGTAGGTCTCATTGTAATTTTTGTGGGTCTTATGCTTTGGGGATTTATTTCAGGTAAAGGAGCTGTAAGTAATAAAGGAATGCAAATTTTCTTAGCAATACTTGTTTTTGTTGCACTTATTTTAGCAATAATTGGAATTACTGGATTGGGGGGAGGCATTGAAGGATTTTTTACCTCTGCATTTAACTTTTTATTTAATAGTGGTTGGAGTGGTAGCCTTTGGACAAACTTTTTAATAATAATTTTAATTGTGGGTGCAATTGCTGTTGTGTTGGGAGTTAAAGCAAAAACCCCATAGTAGCGTTCTAGTGTAGAAACATATTTAAAGAATATTTGATAATTATTGTTATAATGATAGGTGACATGTTCTTAGCTTTTTATTCTTCTATTGGAGGAGGAGGGGTAATTGGAAATATGTTCTTTCAATGGGAACAAGCAGGGGTTTTTAATTATGTTCTTCCTTTTTTATTAATCTTTGCAGTTATTTTTGGAATTTTAGAAAAAACAAATATTTTTGGAAGTAAAGATGGTAAAAGTAGTAAAGGGATAAATGTTGTTATTGCTATTGCTATTGGCTTTTTATCTTTACAATTTAATTTTGTATCGCTTTTCTTTTCTGAGATTTTTCCAAGACTAGGAATTGGAATTTCAATAATTTTAGCAGTATTAATTTTAGCAGGACTTTTTATTAATCCTAAAAATAAAGGATGGATGGGGGGTTTATCTGCAATAGCTCTTTTAGTTGCAGTTGTTGTGGTGTTTGCTAGTTTAGATTCTTATAGTTGGTATACTGGCTCTGGAATTGGTTATTGGCTAGGGCATAATTGGGCAACAATTGTAGGTGTGCTTGTATTTTTAGGGTTATTGATTGCAATTATTGTGGGATCAAAAGGCAAGGAAGATGAAAGTATTCTTGCAAAAATGATTAAATCATCTTAAATTTTAATTTTTATTTCTTTTTTTTAGAATGAGTTTTTTTACTAATTGTGGTGTTTACTACTTTTGAAAAAGAATCTTCAACCATCTCAAGTTCTTTTTTCAACGTTTCTAAACCTTTTCCATAATTTCCAACTTTATTTATTATTGAAATTTGCATTTGGTCAAACATTTTTTCCATTCTTTTTAATCTTTCTGAGATATTTTGAATTTTTGTTTCTGAAATTGTTTTAAATCCAATTAGTTCATTAAATTGATTTTGCATTTTTTTTATTTTATCTATAAAAACTTGTTCTGCAATTTCTATCATATTGTCTATCCCGGATTCAGCATAGGGTTGTTGATAAGACTCTTGAGGATAATATTCTTCTCCTCCTACTTGAGGAGCATATGCCTGATTTTCTACTTGCCCTTGAGGGTTAGCATAATTGTCTTGTTGAGATATTTGAGGTTCATAAATATCTTCTTGAGGAATTTGATTAGATGCAGGGTTTGGAGGACTAGAACTTTCAGATAAAGAAGTTCCCATTATTGAAGGTTGCATATTGTTTCCTCCTGCTCTTCCTTCGGATGAAACAGCCTGTTTAATTTGAGATTGTGTTAAAGCATCGGAAATCTCTTTAGGGGAAATTCCTTCCCCTTTAAGGTTATTTATTATTTCACTCTCTGAAATTCCTTGAGATTTCATATTTGTTACTTTTTCAAGTGTTGTCATGGTATTTAGTATGTTTAACTCTTTTTTAATTTTTCTAAATCTGCTTTTGTAGCTAATTCTAAAGGCTGAAACATTTTTGCTTGTTTTACTAAAATTTCAATATCCTCTTTTCTTGCAAAGTTTGAAAATTCTGAGGAAATAGTTTCTATAAAAGATTTTATCTTTCCAATATTCTGTTTTAAGTTTTCCATTTCTTTTTTTAATTCTAGGATTTCTGTTTCTGTTTGTTCCTTTATTTCAATTAAATTTTGTCCAATTAAAATTAATCTGTCTTTTAGAATTCTTTGTTTTTCTTCAACACTTCTTAATCCAAAGTTTGTTTGGTTGTAATTTTGATTTGTGTCTCCATGTTCTGCCATTTAATAAAAGAGGTAATTTGGTTTAAATTTGTTTGGATTATTATATTTTTAATCTCCCTAAATAATTTAAACTGATTTTTCTTGGTTTATTCATGGAATTAAAAAAAGGTGATGCTCAGCAAAATTATGAAATAAGAAGAGAAGGTGGAGAAGACATTCTTTATTTAGATTTTTCACAACTTGCTTACTCTCCAAGTATTTCTGATCATCCTGAAATAATGGAAACCTCAATAGATCATTTAATTGAAAATCCAAATGTTTCTAGAATTATTTTTGTTCAAGATAAAAATTATAATTATGACTTTAAAGAAACTTCTTATTTGTTAGAAATTGCAAGTCTTTATGTTTATTTTCTTAAGCAAGAGAAAATTTTGTCTTTTCAAAAATTAGTTAAGGCAAATGAAGGCGCTTTTACACAAAGATATAATGCTCTTTTTTCTTTTCTTTATCTCTTAAAAAAAGATCCTTTTTTAGCTTATTTTGAGTTAAAGAAAATTTTATTAGAATCTAAAATTGCTTTAGAAAGGTCTTCAGAATCTTTTAAAATGGATCTTGTGAATTATACAAATTTATTAGAGAAAATTTTTAGTTTGGTGGAAAATACTAAACTTATTCAAGATTTATTGATTTATGCCCCAAGTTATAGAAAAGGGAATCGTGAAATTTATCATCATGCTTTTAAACCAGATATTATCCCTAATTTTACTTTTACTCGTTTAGTTTCTGATTTACCTTCTGATGCTGAAATTGTTGACCAATATGATGTTTCTATTAATGAATATGATGTGTCTAATGTGACAATTCTTAAAGTAAAAGACGAGTCGAAATTATTTTATTATTTGAATCCTCCAGAAAATTCTTTGAAAGAAGAACATAATTCTCTATTAAACTTAGCGAGAAATGTTTTAATTGAACATCAACCAAAAGCTGAAGAATTTACAGATACAGAGAGAACACGGCAAGTTTTTTTTAATGTGTCAAAAGATTTGATAAGAGATTTAGGTGAAGCAAAAAATATTAAATTAAGTTATGAGGATTTGAATAGGTTGGCAACTATCTTAGTAAGGCATACTATTGGTTTTGGATTAGTTGAAGTTTTGTTACAAGATAAAAATATTCAAGATATTTCTTTAAATGCTCCAATTTCAAAAGTTCCTATTTATGTTAGGCATCAAGACCATGATGAGTGTTCTACAAATATTCTTCCAAGTTTTGAAGATGCTAATTCTTGGGCTGCAAAGTTTAGAATGATTTCAGGAAGGCCTCTTGATGAATCAAGTCCTATTTTAGATACTCAATTAGAAATAGGAAAAATACGTGCAAGAATCGCAATTATTCAAAATCCTTTATCTCCAGATGGTTTAGCTTATTCTATTAGAAGACATAGAGAATCTCCTTGGACTTTACCTCTTTTCATTCAAAATAAAATGTTGAATCCTCTTTCAGCAGGTCTTTTAAGTTTTTTAATTGATGGCGCAAGAACTCTTTTAGTTGCAGGAACAAGAAGTTCAGGTAAAACTTCTTTATTAGGAAGTTTAATGCTTGAGATTAATCCTAAAGCTAGAATAATTACAGTTGAAGACTCTTTAGAACTTCCAGTAGAACATATGAGAAAACTAAACTATAATATTTTAAGAATGAAAGTTCGGTCTGCGCTTTTAAAAACAACTTCAGAAGTTTCTGCAGAAGATGGAATTAGGACAAGTCTTCGTTTAGGAGATAGTGCCTTGATTGTTGGTGAAGTTAGAAGTTCTCTTAGGGGAAGTGAAGAAGTTGTAATTGTTAATGAAGGATTATGTAAAAGAGTTCAAATAAAAGATTTAGAAGGAAAAGATTTTAGTAAAATTTTTGTCCCCACTTTAACTAAAGAGAATAAGATTGAGCTAAAAAAACTTACAGGATTTGCTAAACACCCCAAAAGAAAAAAATTAGTGAATATTATTACAAAATCTGGAAGAAGTGTTACTGTTACCCCTGATCACAGTGTTTTTACTAATGTAAATTTTAAAATTGCGACAATTAATAGTGATAAACTCAAAAAAGGGGACTCAATAATTATTCCTTCTAGAATGCCTTGTGGGTTTAAAGATGTGGGGTTTATTAATTTGCTAGAAATTTTTAAAGACAATTATAGGTTAGAAAATGCAGAGCTTTATATTAGAAAAGCAATTAAGATTCTTGGGTGGAAAAAAGCAAGCAAAATTTGTGAAGTTACAGATATTTATAGATATTTATTATCTACTCAAAAAACAAGAATTCCCATCAAATCATTTTTGAAATTGATGGAGAAAGCTAAAATTAATTATAATGTTGGTGAATTAAGAGTTAAGAAAGGAAATAGTAAGAGTCTTCCTGTTAGGTTTCCAATTAATGAAAATGTTTTGAGATTTATTGGATATTATTTGGCTGAAGGAAATATTGACAAAAATAAGATTCAAATAACTAATTCTAAATCTAAGATTATTGAGGATGTTAAATTTATTTGTAAAAAAGAATTTGGGTTGGATGTTACTCAAAGGAAAACTAAAGGTTATGGGAGCTCTGTTCAAATGAGTGTGATGTGTAAGCCTTTGATGGATTTACTTATTTATTTTGGTTGTGGGAAGACAAGTTTTTTTAAGAGAATTCCTGAATTTGTTTATGGGTTAAATGAAAAGAAGATTAGTGCAATGTTAAGAGGAATGTATAGTGGAGATGGTTCTATTAGTTTAAGTAAAAAGGCAGGAAATATGATTAGATATTTCTCCACCTCGAAAAAATTAGTAGAGGATGTTTCCTATGCGCTTTTATGTTTAGGCATCGTTTGTAGGTTGCATAGTAGAAAAAGTAAGATTGAAGGCTATAAGGAGATTTTTATTGCAGAGATAAAAAAAAGGAATTATGTAGAGAAATTTTTAGGGGGTGTGGGTTTTACACATAAAGATCCTGAGATTTTAATTAAATCTTTTTCACATAGTAAGAATGATTGTGTTAATTTTGATGTTTTTGATTTGAATAAACATGTTAAATTAAGTAGAAAGTACAGGTATTTGAGAAGAACTGGGTCTTGTTCTAAAGATTATCTAAAAAAGATTAGTGAAGAATTAAAATGTAGTAGTGAATTTTATGATTTTGCGAATGGGGATTTTTTTGTGGATAGGATTAAAAGTATTGAAGAAATAAATTTAGAGGAGGGAGAATTTGTTTATGATTTAAGTGTAGCTTCCACAGAAAGATTTATTGGGGGTTTTGGGGGAATTTTGTTACATAATACAGAGGCAAAGGCTCTTTATGAAGCAATGAGGGTGGGAGCATTAGCAAATGTTGTTGCAGGAACAATTCACGGGGCTTCTCCTTATGGTGTTTATGATAGGGTGGTAAATGATCTTGGAGTTCCAGTTACATCTTTTAAAGCAACAGATATTATTGCAGTTGCAAATCCAATAAAATCTGCAGATGGTTTATATTCTTGGAGAAGATTATTAGAAGTAGCTGAAATAAGAAAGCATTGGGAAAAGGATCCTGTTCTTGAACAAGGTTTTATTGATTTAATGAAATATGATGTTGAAAAAGATGAATTAAATCCTACAAGCGATTTAATAAATGGGGAAAGTGAAGTGATTAAAGATATTGCATCTAAAGTTAAAGGGTGGGCTGGAAATTGGGACGCTGTTTATGATAACATTTTAATTAGAGCTAAAATTAAAAAAGAAATTGTAGATGTTGCTGAAAAAACAAAAAAACCAGAACTTTTAGAAGCAGAATTTAATAAATTAGCTAACCATCATTTTCATAAAATCTCTGATGAAGTTATTCGAGAAATTGGATTGCCCCTGGGGGAAAGAGTTTTTCCAAAATGGCAACAATGGTTAAATGAGAGAATTAAAAAAATGAATTTTTAAAGATAATCTTTAGTTGTTATTAATTTGTTATAAAAATATTTAAATACTCTTGATAAGTTAATTTTCTATGAAGAAAGAGATGAGAGGATTTGTTTTTATGTTAGTTTTAGTCTTAGTTATTTCTTTAACTTTTGTATCTGCAGGATGGTTTGGAGATGCTTGGAATAAAATCACTGGAGAAGTAGCAGATACAAACATTGATACAACATCAAATACAGATGTTGAAAGAACTATAGATTATGCTCTTCCTAATGAGGATGGTACGTTTGAAAATTCAACAAATAATACTTTAATTGGAATTAAAAAAATTGCTTTTTGGTATGGAAAAGTAAATCAACATTATGATAAAATTAGTGGTTGGAAAACAGATCCCGATGGTGCTGCTGGAGGAGGAACATATGCTCAATGGGGGGTCAATGGCTGGTTTGATAGAAAAATAGAATATTGTCAAAGGTTTTGGCCAGATACAATTTTAGTTACAGAAGCTGGAATAGAAACTTTTTCAGGTTGGAGAAATGCTGGCAATCAAGGAAATTTTACAACAACAAAAATGACTTATGAATGTGTACAAGAAAATTCAATAAATACTACAAATAATAATACTGGAAGGTGTGCTGATACAGATGGAGGAATAAATTATGTGGTTCAAGGAGTGACTTCTGGAAGAACTTCTAGCAATCCTGAAATAGAAAATAATTTTAAGGATATTTGTTTATCTAACATGTCTGTAGGAGAATATTTTTGTGAAAATAATTTTGTAAAGAAAAAAGAATATGATTGTTCTTTAAGAGGAGGATATTGTATTGAGGGTGCTTGTAGGGGGATGGCCCGTCAAACTAATCAAGTTAATCAAACAAATGAAACTAAAACCAATTTAGATTGGAATTTAGAAACTGATTCTTCTTTTGAGCAAAATGAGGATAAGGGTCGTGTTGGAAAAGATTCTTCTTCTCAAGAAAGAATACAAAAACAAACATTTTTCCA
>CAZQKH010000002.1:0-17022 GCA_964593105.1 Candidatus Woesearchaeota archaeon
ATTTAAGACTACAAATCCCTCTACTTGGCACCTGTGATTGCAATCGATTTTTTCATTTTGTAAATCACAAGTCTCTTGCTTGCAATGTTCGTCTTTTGTTTTGTTTTGCTCTATCAATTGCTTGAATAAGTATGTCTTCTACTTTTCTTTCAAGAGCCATTTCAACCTCATCAGCTACACTTGACACTGCATTTTCTTTATCTAAATCCTTTACTGTTTTTCGAACATTTGATTTTATTATAAGTGCCATTTTAATTTATAAAATATAGTTTGTTAATACAACATAAAAATTAACTAACAAACCAATTAAACTTATTATTATAATAACTATCCCAGTATATTTAACTTTTTTTATTCTTCTTTTAGATAATCTTAGTCCAACCCATAACAAGATTATAAATCCAATAATTCCAAAAATATTAAGAAATGCTGAATTCATTTTTTCTTCTTCTCTTTTTTATTCTTTGATTCTTCAGGTTTCATCAATGGAAACAAAACACATTCTCTAATGGGTTTATTCATTAAATAACTAAATAGCCTCTCTGATACTCCAAAACCACATGTGGGGGGCATTCCATACTTTAATGCTTCTACAAAACCTTTATCATGATCCTGAGCCTCTGTATCTCCAGCCTCTTTTAACTTTGCTTGGTCTTCAAATCTTTGTTCTTGATCAAAAGGATCATTTAATTCAGAATATCCATTTCCAAGTTCTGAACCTGCAATAATAACTTGAAACTGTTGAACTTTTCTTTTATCTTCAGGATCTCTTTTTGCTAAAGGCGAAAGTTCAATTGGTTGGCCTATTAAAAAACCTGGACCTGTTAATTTTCTTCTACAATATTTCCATAACAAGTCTACCATTCTCCACTTACTAACATCAGGATCAAAATCAATTTCTAATTCTTTTAACCTTTTCATAATCTCAGTTTTATTTGCTTTGAAAATATTTATTTTTGCATGTTTTTCAATTGTCTTTTCATAATCATAAATTTGGTATTTTTTTCCTAAGTCTACTTTATATCCATGTGTTGTGAATTTTAAAGTTCCAAGAACTTCTTTTGTAACTTTTTTATACATTTCTTCAACTAATTTCATTCCATCTTTATAATCTGCATATCCCCAATAAAATTCCATTTGAGTATAATCTTGGAGATGTTCCATATCAATTCCTTCATTTCTGAACTGTCTTCCTATTTCAAAAGTCTTATCAAAACCAGCAACCATTAATTTCTTTTGCCATAATTCTCCCATTGAAATTCTTAAGAAAACATCTAAATCTAAAGCATTATGGTGTGTAACAAAAGGTGTTGCTACAGCTCCTCCTGCAGAATTTTCTAAAATAGGAGTCTCAACTTCTAAAAATCCTTTTTTAATCATAAAGCTCCTAATTGCATTCCAAAATTTTGCTTTTTTTAAGAAAATGTCTTTTACTTCTGGATCTATTAAAATATCCAAGTATCTTTTTCTTAACCTATCTTCTTCATCTTTTAATCCATGATACTTTTCAGGTAAAGGTAATATTGATTTTGATAAAAGTTTTACATCACTAACTAAAATAGATGTTTCTCTTGTTTTGGTCTTAAACATTTTTCCTGAAACTTCTATAAAATCTCCTGCATCTAGATATTTTTTAAAAAAAGTTTTTGTTTTTTCTGAGGTTTCTCCTTGTTGTAAAACAATTTGAACTTCTGCACTTTCATCTTTTAACCTTGCAAAAGAAATCTTACCTAAATCTCTTTTTGACATTAATCTTCCTGCTGTTATTACTTTTGTTGTTAATTTAGATTCTAAACATTCCTGACATGTTTGTTTTTTATTTGTTTTAGCAGGATAAGGATTTATGTTTTGATCTCTTAATTCTTGCAACTTTCTCTTTCTTTCATTAATTATTTGTTGTTCACGACCCATTTTTATTTTAAGTTTCTTATTCTTTTTAATTTATCTGCACCATTAGGTAATTCTAAAATTTCTTTATGTGTTCTTCTTGCAATAATAATTTGGGAATCAACAAATGGTTTTAATTGTTTTTTCCAATTAGGATCTTCTTTTACATGTCTTGCCCATCTTTCAATTTGATCTAAATGTGTTTTGTCTCTCATTTTAATTTCACTTTATTTATTCTTTTTTTGAACTCATTAATATAATTTTCATCTAAATTATCTTCGTAAACAATTCTTAAATGCTTTGCGTCTTCTAAATCTTTCTCAGACTTTAAATATTCTTCTTTGAAAGCAATTGCTTCTTCTATTTTAGGAAAATAAATATTTAATTTTGTAAAAGGTAACTTTCTTCTTGAATTTAATTGATCTTCATCAATTTCATCTTTTGCGAATTTTATCTCCATTTCAGGTAAAAACTCTGATTTTCTAACATATCTTATACTATCTCCTCTCATTAAATAATTTTCATAAATTTCTTGAATTTTATCTGTTTGTATACACTTAAAACATTTTTCAGATAATTCTTTGTGTAAATTCTCAAACTTCTTAAATTCTAATCTCTCTATAATCATATCAATATCTTCTGTTCCTCTGCTTCTTCCATGGGAAATTGCTACAAAATCTGAACAAATAAAATATTTACAATGATTATTAACTATCTCACAAAAATCTTCTACAAATTGATCTAAAATAGTTCTATTGGATATTTCTCTTTTCATAGTAGGAAATAGATAAAAAGGTTTATATTTTTGTTGGTTAACTCTTTAAAAGGTAAATTTATTTAACTCTTAACTGAATCTTTATCTAACTCTTGATTTAATAAATAGTCTGCAATTTTTTGATGAGGATCTTTTCTTTTAACGTGTTTGTAAATTATCTTTTCAAAACTTTCTTGAAGTTTTTGAACTTTTAAGAATAATTTCATTAAAACTTGATTTCTAACTCTATATTGTCCAAGAAGTTGCTTTATTACTAATTCAGAATCTAAACAACAAGTTATTTCTTTATCTTCATAATCTTGTAAAACTATTTGCAATGCTCGTATTAAACCAATATATTCTGCTACATTATTTGTTACTCTTGTTTTTAGTTTTTCAGAATATTTCTCAATTATTTTCTCATCTCTTCTAATTACAATTCCAATTGCAGCAGGACCGGGGTTGCCTCTTGCGCCACCATCAGTATTTATTGTTAACATTTTATCCATATAATAAAACTCCAATTATTACTAAGATATCTACCACAATTAATGAGGCATAAACAATGATTAAAGGTTTTTCTTTATGTGAAATTCCATATAACATAAAACAAGTAGCTCCTAAAAGATATGCTATCCAAGTAATAAGGGAAATTCCCATTGCATTTTTTTCAACCCATATTTTAAAAATTTGAGGTATTGTAAAAATAGGTCCTAAAATTCCAATAATACAAATAAATTTATCTAAAAACCTTTTCCAAGGTTCAGGATGAGGGTATGGTTCTTTTTTTTCATAAATTCTTTTTCTTTTGTGGAGGTGATGTATTGCTGCGACCATATTTAAATATGTAAAACTTTGAAACTTTTAAATTCTTGGAATCTCTCGGGTTTCATTTCTACTTTTCTTATTTGAGAATGCTTTGGACCTTCATTACATAATTTAATCATCTTATTTACATCTGAAGGATCTCCTTCTAAAAATACTTCTATTCTTCCGTCCTCTAAATTTCTAATAAATCCTTTTACATTATTTCTTTCTGCATGTTCTTTTACAAATGCTCTAAAAAACACTCCTTGTACAGTGCCTCTGATATATATTCTAACTGCCTTTTTCATTTTATCCTTCTATTAAAAATAGGTTAGAGAGTTTATTAAAGATTTGGATTAAATTCCTCTTCTATCTAACTCATTATTGACTAAAACTACTGTTTGACTTGCAAAATACATCTTTGGACCTATTGAAATTAAATCTAATTGTTTTTTCAATCTCTTTAATTCTTTATTTGGTAATCCTTCTTGATCCCCTAAAATAAAAGCGCAATTTTTTGAGATTTTAGCTTCTCTTATATCTTGGCCTTTTTTATCTAAAAGAAAAACCTGGTTTCCATCATCTAAAATCTCTTGAACAATCTTAAGAAAACTCTTTTTTTCAATAAAACATCCTGGAAGAACCTCTCTTTTTTCTCCAGGCCTATATTTGTAAAGAAGTTTTTTAATTAAAGACCCGATGTCTTTTTTACTAATATCTATTCTTTCTTGTTTTTTGTCTTCTGGTAGGCCTCTATCTTTTTTTACACTTATTTCAATGTGTTTCGGAGGGTCAGGCATTCCATAGAAAATAAAATGAAAGGTTACATCTTCTCTAACGTCATGACTTAGAAATATTCCTTGAATAAAAGAATGAATTGCAATATCCATTCTTCCTGCTTTCATTAAATCTTGAGAAGCCAATGCTTTCCCAGAAGTTACTGCTTTTGATGAAAAATATATGAAGTGTTTCATTTTAACTATACTTAAACCTTCTTTCATATTCTTTATGGCTCATCCATTCTAAAATAATTGATAAAATTTGAATTTCCCCATTTACTACAGAATAAATCAATCTCCAGCCCTTAGGTAAATCATATTTCCAAAGATTATCAATCCCATATTTCTTGATATAAACTTTTGGGATCAATTTTTTCTGTATTTGAATTCCACAAAAAGCATTATCTTCTAAATCATCCATTGCTCTGTTAATCCATTTGTATAAATTTTTGTCTTCTGTCTTAGAATTTTTCAATTCTTCAAAACTAGATTTTACTCTTTCTTCAGCGTATTTTATTTTTGATTTCATCTTGATAACTCTGGCCGGTTTAAATATTTTTGAGCTAATTTTGGATTCCAAATCCAAGCGACATTCCCTTTTCTGTCTTGTGCAATCTTCCCTGATTCTAAAAGGTAATCAAATATTACGCAAAAAGTTTGGTAAATCATTTTTTTAGGGAGTGATTCCCAAAGAGCTTTCTTCTTAAACTCCCCAGAATTCTCTCTAATAAAATCTTCTACTCTTAGAATTGTATCTAATTGAGGATAATGCAAAATATTTCTTTGTAACATTGCTTGTGGCATGGTTATACATATATGTATAACTATTTAAATCTTTTTATTTAAACCTCCAAAGCACCTTTAAGCATTTTCTTTAAATGTGCTGGCTCTGAATAAATCCATTGCATGGCTTTTGGACTATAAATTATCTTTCCACTTTTCCAGAGATATACTAAAATTAGTTTTAAGGTTTGGGCATTATTTGTTTGGGCAATTTCTTTTTAAGTTCGGAGAATTTAATTAAAATATCTTGCATGATTTATTTGTTTATCTATTATTTTTATTTTATATCAATTGATACTTAAAAGATATTATTATATACAAATATTATTATTTATCTCCTTCTTTTAATGGTTGCATAACAAATTTCGGCTTTGCAAATTTTAGAAAGTCCTCTATTAATTCATACATTCCAATAAATTTGCCTTCACAAAATATTCCAACAACATCCCCTACAACTGCCTCTTTTTTATCTAAGACATCTTTTTTAAAAATTGATTTTCCTGTGAATATTTGAATGATATTGTCTGGTTTAATCTCAACATCTTTGTAGATCTGACAGACTATTTCTGCAGGGACAATCATTTTCTTTAATTTTTCTTCATTTCCATTTTTATATTCTTCAGCTGCCTGCTCTAAATCATATAAAGTGTATGAAGTTGCTTCATCAAAAATTCCTGCATTTATTCTTCTTAATTCTAACATGTGTGCTCCGGTGTTTAATTCTTTTCCTAAATCATCTATAAGTTTTCTAATATAAGTTCCTCCTTGAACTTTTGATTGAAAAATAAAATCTTTAGGGTTTTCTTGTGATTGTTCTAAAATATTAAATGTGTAAATTGTTCTTTGCCTATTTTGTCTCTTAACCCTTGATTTTACAGGAGGCATTTGAGTAATTTCTCCTAGAAATTTTGCCTTAATTGCTTTTTCAATCTTTTTTTGGTCAATTTCTTCATGAAATCTCATTATTCCTACATATTCTTTATCGTGACTTATAAAATACCCTGTTAATTTGCATGCTCTGTTAAGTGCTATTGGTAAAACTCCTGTAACCTTGGGGTCTAATGTTCCAAAATGAGATGTTTTTCTTAATCCTAAAATCTTTCTAACTTGATCTGAAACATTAAATGAGGTTGGTCCGCTTGGTTTGTCAATATTTAAAATCCCAAATTCTAAAAGTTCTTTTATGTCCTTGCTTTGTTTTATTTTTTTAATGTCAACCATTTTTTTCTCTCCTGTTCTGGAAACCTTTCTATTGCATATCTTAAAGTTGTCCTTGGTAATTGATTGTAATGTTGTTTTAAAAAGTTTTTTAAAACTTCTTCATCTTTTTTCCCAACTTCTCTAAGCATCCATCCAATTGCCTTATGAATTAAATCGTGGGTGTCTTTGAGTAATAATTCTGAGATTGCCAAGGTGTCTTCAAATTCTTTATATTTTATGAAGGTATATGTTGAAACAATTGCAATTCTTTTTTCCCATAAATCTTTTGATCTTGCAAGTTGATATAATATTTTTTTATGTTGAGGATTATCAAATAAAAATTGTCCAATAACTCTTGTGCAAGTAATGTCTACTAAATCCCAATTATTGAATTTTTTTGCATTTTTTAAATAAAAATTAAAGATTTCTTCAGGGTCTTTTTTATACTTGTGTGTGAGAATTATTCCAGCTGCCATTCTATATTCATGGATCTCTGAATCTAATAATTTTTGAACTTTTGTTAAAGGAAGTCCAATGTATTTTTGGATTATTTTTTTTTGTTCAGGCATTGTTAATCCTAAAAAAACATCTCCTTCACCATATTGTCCTTTGCCTGTTTTAAAAAATCTCTGAGCATGTCTTGCCCTTTCAGGACTTGCTTTGTCCTGGAATTCTTTGATTAATGAATTTAGCATAAAAAATTAAGAATTAAGTAGTTTATCAAGATTTTGATTCTAATACTTCAACGTGTTTTTTTGGGAGATAAACCCGTGAAAGATATTTTCCATTTTCTTGTATTGATTCTACTTTTCCTTGATATGTTTCTTCAATAAGATCTTTCAAAAAGGGTCTTCCTTTTCCATTTCCTTCACCATGAATCTTTCTTTGGATTTGCCCATTTGAATCATTTTCAATTTCATAAATAACATGATCTTTGTCCTCACTTAAAGAAAAATTAATATAAGAAAGAGCGTGATTAAACGCATCTCCAACAGAATTAGCAAGTATACAATTTAAAATAGGTTCGGGCATATTTACTTGTGTTTTGTCATAATTTTCCTCTACTTGAATCTTATCTTTATCTAAAGACATTTTATTTTCATTATAAAAATCATTAAATTTTTCTCCAATTTTTAGATTTTTAGATTTTCTTTTAAGGGTAGGTAAATCATCTCCTACAAGTGTTAAAAGATCTCTTATATGATTTGCACTTTTTAGAGAACTTTTTAAATATTTAAAGTAAAATTCTTTTTTTATTTCCCCTTCTTCATATAACCCAGAAAACCCTTCAATATTTCCAAGAGGGCCTCTTAAATCATGTGAAACAATTCCCATAAATTTTGTATAATTACTATGAACTTTTTGAATTTTTTGTTCATTTTCAGAAGTAATATCTAAAACCTTATTTTCTAAATCTTTATTTTCTTTTTGTAATCTTTTAACATCTTTATTTTCTTCTTTTAATCTTTTAACATCTTTCAAAGCAATTTTACCTTGATTATATTTCTCAATAATAGGTATTTTATTTAATATTTTATTTATCTTTTTATTCATGTTACTACTCCACAATAACGCCTTATAAAGGTTTCCACTAAGGAATTTTATTTAGATTATCTACTTAAAGCCTTTCTAACTGGTGCGGTTTTTTGTTTTGCTTTTCCGCCTGTTGAATGCTTTATTTCTTTAGCTTTAGCTTTAGCTTGCTTTTCTGCAGCCTCTCCAACTGATTTTTGCTTTTCTTTTTCTTCTACTTTATCTTCAACACCGTCATTATCTTTGTCTTTATCTTTGTCTTTTTTCTCTTCAGGTTTATCTGCTTTTGGCTGAGCTTGTAGTGATTCTTTTGCTTTTTGCATTAAAGTCTTTTTCTTTTCTGCAATTTCTTGAGCATTTGTTTCTCTTTTATCTAATCTCTTTTTCTTAAATTCAAGATATTTTGGTAATTCTACTGCAGAAACTTCTACAATATCGCCTTTCTTGATTACTTTAACTTTAATTTTATGAGGGTGTTTTTTAATTCCTCTAAACCATAAAATCTCATTTAAAAAAGGATCAATCTTAATCTTCTTTAAATCTCTATCTCTTATTTTCATGTGTCTTACTAAGAATTCCTTTACTGTTTTAACTGCTTTAGGAGTCTTTTTATATCTTGGAACAGGCCTTGATTTCTCTCTTAAAGGAATTACATATTCTCTCTCAAGATTTTCTTTAACTTCTGTTTTTTTCTTTTCAGCCATTTTTTATTTATCCAAGGTGAGATTTTCTTATTTTTCTTGGTTTAACATGTAATTTTGTTCTTCTCCATGATCTTCTAAGTCTTGTTGTGTGTGAGGGGTGAACTCTTTTTCCAATTCCATATTTTTTTAATACAATCCAAACAGGAGCCCACTTAGTTCTTCTTCCATGTTTTGCTAATTTTTGTTTTTTTTCAAAATTCTTAATTGGCATTTTATTGTATATCTTCTAAAAAATCTCTACCTTTTTTAGTTAATTGTCTCCCTGGTTTTTTTGATCTTACTCCTTTTATTGTCTTTGCTATTTCTGTAAATTCTGCTTTATCTGCTTGCTGAAGAATTGTTCTAATTATTTTTCCACTAGCTTTTCTAAATTCTTCTGGTCTCATCCCTCTATCTTTCTTAGAACCATATTTTGTTCTTAATCTATTTACTCCAACAATTCCTTTAATGTAAATTTGTCTTAATATGCTTGCTGATCTTTTATGCCAAAAATCTTCATCTTCAATCGGCCTTTCTTTTGAGGGGCCTGATTTTACAAATTCAGCCCATTCAGGTTGTTTAAATTCTGGAATTTGTTTTAAAGCTTGTGCTAATTTAAGATTATATTCTTGTGAGTTTAGTTCAAATACGGGATTCATTTTATGTTTAAGCTCTTCTTACGAAGATAGATTAGTATATTCTACTAATTACTTAAATTTAATGAGAAATAATGATTTATAAAGGTGTTGGTTATGTTTTATAATAAACATATTTTTATATTGATCTTACTTATTTTTATTCATGGTTAAAAAAGTTCTTCATATAGTTAATAAGAATGCCCTTGGAGGAGGCATTGGAACAATTATAAATTATCTAAATCAAGGATTAAATGAAGGTGAGATGAAATCAGATACTCTTCTTACGGAATATCAAAGAAAAGAAAATGGTTATTCTGAATCTGGAGATAAAAACTATATTTTTAGACCTAAAGATTCTATTTTAGAGACCCATGATGCTCAAGGAAATATCTTGAAGGAGGAAAGCCACTCTCACAATAACCTTGAAAACAAATTAGAAGATTACGATCTTATTCATGTTCATGGAATTCCTCACTACGGAATTTTAGAACATCTTCAAAAAATAAAAAGTAAACCATCATCTAAAAAACCTAAGATTATTAACACAGCACACTCAAGCGTAAAGCAAGAATTTTTAGCGCAATATGAAAATCTTAAAAAAGATGTTGGAGGAGGATCTGAAGATTCAAAAGAAGAGTTTAATTCCTTAAAATATCTTTTGAATAACAATATTTTAGATGACCCTTCTAAATTTGGAGAGACCTTTTGGGGATCTGCAATATATCGGCAAGAGGAAATAATGACTTTATCAGATTCTGTACAACACATGAATGAAGCATACAAGAAAAAAATTATTAATGAATATGCTGCTCATGAAAATGCGCACAAACACATTGTTATTCCAAATGGTGTAAAACCGGTTGATTCTTATGTCCCTCGGCCAAAAAAGAAAAGAATAATGTTTGTAGGAAGATTTGCAAAAGAAAAAGGGGTGGATGAATTTATGGACTCTCTTCCTTATTTGTTTGAAAAACATCCCGATGCAGAAGTAAAATTTGTTGGAGGATCAAAAGAAAAAAAAGAAATAAACAAATATAAGGAAGATATTAAGAAAAACTTTGAAAATCATTTTAAAGATAAACCAGAACATAATCTAGAAAAAATTCTCTCAAAAATACATTTTACTGGGTGGATCACTGATAAAAAACAATTACAGAAAGAATATGAATGGGCAGATTATGTTATTAATCCTAGTGTTGCAGAAAGTTTTTGTTTGACTGCAAGTGAAGCCTTGATGTATAAACGTATTCCTATTTTAACAGCAACAGATGCATTAAAAGATTTATATATTGATAAAGGAATTGCTTTGGGAATAGATCCTAAAAAAAGGCACGGAAAAGGAATAGCAGAAACCTTAAATAAAATACTAAAAAAAGATTCTTCTGAAGAATATGATGAATTAATAGAAAAAGGGGAGAAATTTGTTAAGGAAAATTATTCCTTTAACAAAATGATTGATAATCAAATTAAAGCATACCATAATTTAACTAAAGAAATTAATGGCTAACGGATTCTTTTGGATCTTCCCAATCGCCATCTTCATCTAAAGGTGTTGGTCCCTGTCTTTGTTTTCCTTCTGGAAGCAATTCAGGTTTCTTTTCCTCTGCAGGTTTTGGTTTTTGTAGATTTTTATCTTTTTTTCCTTCTGCACTTCCACTTCCTTTTATCATCCAAACAAAAAGTCCTCCTACAATTATAACTCCTACAACCCATTTCCACCAATCCCCTTCAAACCAATTTAAAGGCCCAATTTTAAGTCCACAGGCTTCTGAAGACAGAAAAAGAATCATTACAAATCCTGCAATAGCTAAAATTCCTACAATAATGTTAAATAAACTTTTACGATCCTCTAAATTAACCATAAGACCCATCACCATATAAAATACCAATAAAACTGTAATTGCAATTGCAAATCTTGGCAATATTGCAGATAAACAATCTGTAGCTAAAGAAACAGAAGCAAATATCAACCCAATGATAATTGAAATTCCAATATTTAGCCTTTTTCCTCTGCCTTCATCATCTTCTCTTGAAAATATGTCTATTTTAGATAATATTCCATAAACTATTGCAAATACTAATAAGAATGGAACAAAAAACGTGAAAATACTAGAATCATTTAATCTTTCAAAAAATATGCCTGCCATAAAGTATTGTGGGTTTTAGTGTTTTTAAGATTTCTTAATTGCCTTATTTCTATTAGCTTCTACAGAATGTATTGCTTTTTCTAAATCAGAAATCACTATTCCATTTGCATTAAGATTAAAAGAGATAATCTTATTCTCACAATCTATTCCTTTTCTAAATTTTTCTCCTGTTAAATTAGTGAGCGCATTAAAATTGTTCTCATTAATAACTGTGGGGGCTGCCTCTCCCACTGCTACAAAATATCTTTTGTCTTCAGAATCATATCTTATGGATATTCCTTTTTTATGATAAACATCAATTCTTTCTTCTGGATTCATAAAAAAATTATCCTTTCTTTACTTATAAGGATTATTATTGTGTAAAATATATTATTAAAATTAAACCTTTTTACTAAACTTTCTTAAATTAATTGTATATCCTACGGTCCGAGAATTATAATTCTCTCCTAAAAACTTTAAAATTTTATTTTCAATTTGTTTTAATTCTTTTTTATCTCTGCAGCAAGAACTTAAAACAGAAATCTTTAATATTTTTGTATTTTCAAAATGTTTCTTTAAAGTTTCCATGAAACTTTTTGTCAAACCGTTTTTCCCTAATTGGAGTTCTCTAATAGCCATCTTTTTATTAGTCTCCTTTTTGCTTTTATAACTTTAGGTTTCCCTTGAATGGACCATGTTCCTTGTTTAAGACTTTTTGGTTTTTTTGTATCTTTTGCTTTAAATAAATGAAGCTTAACACTTTTTTGATTATTTCTATAATCTTGACTTTTTGCTGCGCAGATTATTGCAGCTTGTTTTATTTCCTCTTTATTTTCTTCTAAATTATCTATTACACAAAAGGGACTTCCAGACGCAATTGTATGTAAAACTAAATTATCTTTTCCTTGAAATTTTTTCATTAATTCGTCATTTGATTTGGAATCTTTTCCAAGAAATATTTTTGTTCCAGATTTTAATTTAAATTCTCTAAACTTTGTCATGTTTTAGAGAGTTATTTACAATTCTTAAACATTTTCTTTGGTTTCTATGGGAGATTATTTTTATTGCTTTATTAAAATCTAACCACTTTTCAGAATAATGTTCTTTATTATCAATTTTTAACTTTCCTTTTTTAGTTTCAACAGCATAAAGAATATATGTTTGTCCAATAAAATCTTTTCTATCTTTTAATTTTCTAGAATATTTGTATTTTCCTTTTTCTTTAAACTTTGTTATTTTTAGAGGGGTTAATCCTGTTTCTTCCTTTAATTCTCTTTTAATTGCATGTTTATAAGATTCTAAAATCTTAACTCCTGCTTTTGGAAATTCCCAACCTTTCCAATGGAGTTTTCTTTTTTGAATTAAATAAAATGGTTTTTCTTTAGATAAATAATAAGTTGCAAAGAAAACTCCTTTTCGATATTTTTTCATTTTAATTCCCTATTTAAAAGTTAATAATAACTACATTTTAAATTTATCTAGTAAAACCAACTCATCATTAAGTGAAAACTACTATATAGATAGTTAAAATCATTAGTAATAGAGCAATGAAAACCTACCTTACATATGACTTAGAAAAAATGCTTTTGAAAAAGTTTAGACACTACAACTATGATGTAAAAGGAAATTTTTTAGATGTTTATAAGGTTCAAAAAAATAAAAAATTAAGGAAAACTAAACTTCCAAAAGAAGTTTTAATTTCCCCTGAAACTATTGGTTTAATCGTTTGGGAGGATATCTTGGAGGGAGAACATTTGTTTTTGCAAATTCTAACGAAAATGCTACGAAGATTGTTTTAAAATTTCTTAGGCAGTTTAAACTTCCAATAAGAATATACTTAGAAGTTTCAACAAAAAACATGCCAAAAAATTTTGCAAAAAAAAGTAAAAAGATTTGGGAGAACAAATTGAATATTAAACTAGCAAAAGTTAGAGAAAGAAAAGAATTCAATAATATAACCAAAAATGGAACAATTCACCTCTGCCTTAACGGAAAGATTATTTGTGACATCATAAATGAGATCTCTACAGGTACTAAAAATAAAATTGAAAAAAATAAGAAATTATCTATTAACTATTTAAAAGGAATTTTGGCTGCTGAAGGAAACATAAACATAAAGAGTTCTACAAAATGCGTATATATGGTAAGAATCAGTGCTTCTAAAAAAGAAGAGAGAGAACACTATAAAAGGTGTTTAAACAAAATAGGAATACAAATTTTTTGTAAAGATATGTCAACAATATCAAAAAAAGAAGCAAAAAAAAGAAATTGGAAAACAGACAAAGGAAGAGCAGGATGCGTAATAATCTCTAAATGGGAAAATTTTATCAAAATTCTCAAATTAAATCTTCTAGAAATAAATGAAGAAAAAAGAGAAAAATTCATAAAACATTTTGTAAACAATAAATTTACCAAACAATTTTTAGATTTTAAACCATTTCTAACTAAAGAATTCACAATGAAAGAGGCCCAAAATCTTTTTAGATTTAAAGGAAGAAGGTTGAATAGAATTCTGACTCTCGAAAAAGCAAAATACATCAAAAGAAAAGAAATAAAAAAGAATAGATTTACATATTATTTAACTCCAAAATATTTAGAATTGTATGAAAAAATAAACTCTGAGATAAAACTTTTAAACTAACCCCCTTAACAAGATTTAATTTAAGAGGATTTCTCAATTTCCACAGATTCTTTTAATTTTTTATTTTTTTTAGAAAAAAACTCAATTGCCCTAGCTAATTCCTTCTTTCCTTTCTTTTTAGAATATGTTTCAATTGATACTTTTTTCTGATACGCTTCCATTGCTTGAACTAATGCCCTTGCTCCTGCCTTTGTTCCATCTGGATGAGCATGAACTCCTGCTCCCATTGTTGTTATAAAATCTGTTGTTTTTACTAGATCTAGAAAAGGTTTTAATTTTGTGGGATTTAATCCTCCTGAAATTATAGGGGCACATTTCTTAATTCCTCTCCACGAGTCGTCCTCCAAAATAACATGGTGATGAGAATCTTCTTTGATTAATTGTAAAACATCTTTATCTTTTTTAGGAACTTTTGCCCAAGATTGTTCAAAGATATGTCCTTTTGCTAAAAGATTCAAAATATTATGTGCAGGGATTAAATCATCTTCTGGGGTTCCTTTCATTTTTCCAACTCCTGCGGTTCCAGTATGGATTCCTGAAGCTCCTGCGAGTCTTGCAAATTTAGATAAGACTAAAACTGTATGTCCAATTGGATTTTCTGGTCTTGTGAATGCTCCATGCATAGCTCTATGAAAATGGATAAACACTTCAGGGTACTTTCTCCTTAAAGTCTGAACAGCCATCCAACCTGCAGTTATTCCATCTATTAAAAAAGCATAACTTCCTTGTTCAAAACCTGCAGACCGAATCATTTCACATCTTTCAATCATTGTATCATAATCTGCTGCAGAAACATTAAATGAATGGACTTTCTTTTTCCCTGTTTCTTTAACGGCTTTATCCATTGCCTCTTTTACATGAAGAACCATTTTATCATATGGACAAAAATCTTGATTTGCTTGAGGTTCATCATTTTTTACAAAATCTCCTCCACCAACCCAAAAATCATAACAAACTTCAGCATACTCTGCCGAAGTTAACCCCATTTTAGGTTTAATTATTGTTCCTAAAATTGGCCTCCCTTTAATCCCCAGATATTTTTTCATATCGTCTAAAGTATAACTTGGACCATCATATTGTTCCAGCATTGCAGGAGGAAACCAAACATCAAGGAGTTTTAAGGCATTAATTTGTTTCATTCCTAAAACATTCCCCACAATATAAGTCAAAATATTCTGGATATTTCCTCCCCGATCAAAAAGTCTCCAAGGATATGCAATCCAAACTAATTCTTTTTTTAAATCCAATTTATAAACTAAAGCATTCATTTCATGGGAGAAGTCTGTTTCAGTTTTTACTGCAAAATTTGTACCTGTTGAAGATTCTGCTGCAATTTCTGTCGCTGCTTGAAGAGTATTTAATCCTTTTCCTGGAACAAAATGAAAAACTGCCAACATATACTCTCCATTTTTAGGATTAGGTAATTCAAAATTAGTATAACATAATTGTTTTTCATTTAAAGAACTTAAAAGTTCTTGAATTTGTTTGGAATGTTTTTTCATTTTATTTATGGTTTTTTGTACAATTTAATTTTAAATTATGAATCTCTTTAATTGTTTCATCTTTGAATTTTTCAAATTTATTCACAGAATCAGAAATATTATTTAACTTGTGAACATTCCATCCTACCACATATGCAATCCCAAAATAAGGGGCATACTCTAATAATAAAGGAGTGTTAATTAATCCCATTGCTTTCAGAATTAGCCACAAAACTATTCCTACAAGAACTACCCATACAAGAATATCCCAAAAATTATGTTTAATCATCTTTAACTCTTTTTTATTTCAAAACCCTCTTTTGTATCATTGAGAGCATATCCTAATTTATTAATCTTTTCCCTTAATTTATCTGCCAAATTCCAATCTTTTTCTTTTCTAGCTTTTTCTCTTTGCTCTGCAAATTCTTGAACTTGCTTTGGAATTTTTATTTTATCTTGTGTTAATAAATTTAGTGAAAAAACTTTATCCATTTCTTTAATTGTATTTATTTTTCCTTGTGCTTTTTCATCTTTAATTAATTTCCATAATGCTTGGAGTGCTTTGGGAGTGTTTAAATCATTGTCTATGGCTTTTTCAAATTCTTTTAAATATTTTTTATTTATTTTTTTGCTTGTGCCTTTAGAGGTATTGTCTTTTGTATTTGAGATTAGATTTTTTAACTTTTGTAAAGAAATCTTTGAAGATTCTAAATTTTTAATTGAAAAAATTAACCTTTTTCTATAATGTGTTGTTAAACAAAAATACCTATAATCTAATGCAGAAAATCCTTTTTTTTCTAATTCAGATATTGTCAAAATCTTTCCAGAACTTTTAGACATTTTTCCTCCTTGTAAGGTTAAAAATGCCCCATGTAACCAATATCTTACCCAAGGTTTTTTTTCAAAAGCACATTCACTTTGAACAATTTCATTTGTATGGTGGATTGGGATATGATCTATTCCTCCTGTATGAATATCGAATTGTTTCCCAAGATATTTTGAAGACATAGCAGAACATTCAATATGCCAACCTGGAAAACCAATTCCCCAAGGAGAATTCCATTCTTGTTGCCTTTTTTGACTTTTTGGAGAAAACTTCCAAAGTGCAAAATCAGTTTTATTTTTCTTTTCTCCAACACACACTCTCTTTCCCTCTTGTAACCCTTCTTTATTTAATAGAGCTAACTTTCCATAATCTTTAATTTTAGAAGTATCAAAGTAAACCCCATCAGAAGTTTGATAAGTAAATCCTTTTTTCTCAAGAATTTTGATTAAATTTATTTGATCGGGAATATGCTTTGTGGCCCATACCCACTTATTGGGTTGTAAAATATTTAACTTGTTAAGGTCTTCTTGGAAGATATTAAAATAATATTTTGAAATCTCTTCTGCTTTTTTTCCTTCTTTTGTAGCAGCTTTTTCTAATTTATCTTCCCCTTCGTCTGCATCTGAAGTTAAATGACCCACATCTGTAACATTCATAATGTGTTTTACTTTAAAACCCCCATACAATAAAACTTTTTTTAAAATATCTGAAAAAACATATGTTCTTAAATTTCCTATATGTTGGTACCAATAAACAGTTGGACCACAAGAGTAAATTCCAACTTCTGATTTTTTAATTGGTTTAAAAATCTCTTTTTTTCTCGTTAGAGTATTATATAATTTTAAAGACATATTAAATATAAGAAAAGTTGATTTAAAAAATTA
>CAZQKH010000002.1:17122-18689 GCA_964593105.1 Candidatus Woesearchaeota archaeon
TCTCTTGAAGTGGGATAAACAACTAAAGATAAATCTTCATCAGCAAAGAGTTTTGAAATTTCACTTTGAACTTGATTATCAATAGAATCAATAGCACCAGTGCTAGAACTAAAAACTTTTTGAACTAAAAAAATTCCAAGAACTAAAACACTCATTAATAAAACAATTGTTACAATTGTACCTACACTCATTTCCATTGCTGCTTTTTTTGATTTCATCTTAAAGAACTCCTTGTTGCATTGCTTGTTGTGCAAGAGGTAATAAAACCCTAAACAAAATTATTAACCAAGCAATATAAACCACCACACCAATAATCCCTACGATTAATGCTGATTTCCCTGTCTTTGTAGGGTTTTTAGTTTGTTGAATTATTGCGAAAATTAATGCAACTATAATGAAGAGGGGGGCAACAATTGGGCTAGCAAAAAAAGTTAAAAAAATTCCTGAAATTGCTAAAGTTAATGCAGCTATTCCCAAATCAGTCTTAGTATATTTTTCAGAGCTTTTAGCCTTCACTTTCTTTTTCATATTACTTATTGGTTTTTAGGTTTTATAAAAGTTATGGGGGGAATGAATAGTAAAATTTATATAAGATATTATCTTATACTATATTATGAAAGAAAAATTTATAAAAAGTGTGAAAAAGAGTGGAACTAGTTTGGCAATAAACATTCCTTCAGAAATAGTCAAACTATTGAAACTTAAAGAAAACGACTTCCTCCGTATAGAAATAGAAAAACTTAAAATAAAATGAAAATAACTCCGGAACTTGCAGAAATTGTGGGAATCTTAATCGGAGATGGATATATCTATAAAAAAGAAAATAAATACCAGATAGGTTTTGTAGGTAGTCCAAAAACAGATGTGGAACTATTTGAACACTTAAAAAAATTAATTTTTAAAGAATGGAAAAAAGAAGTTAAATATAAAGTGAGAGAAAGGGGATTGAGAATGGTCTTTAGATCTAAAGAAGCGATTAATATCTTGGTCAATGAATTGCAAATCCCTTACAGAAGAATTAAAGGAAAGACTATAAAAATTCCTGCTGAAATTGCTAAAAATTGGAAATTAGCAAAACAAACTATTAGAGGAATTATGGATACTGATGGAAGTATTTTTGTTTCAAAAAAATCAGGTATTGAAAAATATCCTGCAATAGAAATAACTACAACCAGTCAAGAATTAGCAATTCAATTAAGACAGATATTATTAAAACAAAACTTTCGGATTACAAACATTAGAAAATCTTTTTCAAAAACAAGTAAAGACCCAGCATACAGAGTTTGTTTATATGGCAAGCAAAATATTAAAAAATGGTTAAAAGAAATTAGCTTTTCAAACAAATACAAAGAAAAAAGGGCAAAATTATATATCCAATAGTTTTAAAAAACCAAATCTCATTTATTCTTTATCTGGGCTGGTAGCTCAGGGGGAGAGCACTAGATTATTTTTCGACCTAAAAATATGGTTAAAAAATGAAGTGAAACTGAAGTCTCTTTTGAGCCAGACATCTAGGTGTCGAGGGTTCAAATCCCTCCCAGCCCATACTTTTTTAAATGTTCTGAAA
>CAZQKH010000002.1:18789-48000 GCA_964593105.1 Candidatus Woesearchaeota archaeon
AAATAAAAAATGTAAGTTGGAAATAGGCCACCTTTTGTCGAACTTCGTAATCGAACAGTTCGTGTTGACATTTAACTAAGCGGTTAAACCTTGCACCAGCCAAGATGCTCGTTCCATCGTAACTTAATACGCTCGTCTCTATACCAGAGCTACCCCTCGCGAGGTCTGAGATTTCCTCAGTGGCTTTTTAATTGGTGGGCGGACCTTCCTCAGAATCCAGAAATCACATTAAAGACTTCTTGACAAATCAATGTCAGGATCCCGAAATCAACTATCCAACTTACAAAAAATCAAGTTTTTTCATCTTTTTAAGCTTAACTATTCACATACAAGGTGGGCTAAACATAAAAACTTATAAAGTTTGAAATATTTAAATTTTTATGGAAATAGACTTATTAAATCTGATAAAAGATAAAAACTACTTTGTAAAAATAAATAAAAAAATAAGGGAAAATATACAAAAGAAAAAATTCAAACACAAAAACATATTAAATGAATTAAAGGTATCGAGGATGACTTTAGAAAGAATATCAAAAAAAGAGGGGTACTGGTGTAACCTAAAAACCCTAATTAATTTAGGAAAAATTCTAGAATTTAGTGAAAACGAAATTAAAAGGAATATTCTCCAAATTAAATCTAAAAATTCTTTCCCAATAAGCATAAAAAAAATAAAAATGAACAAATCATTGGCAAGAGTTTTTGGGCATATTCTTGGAGATGGGGGAATACACTTAATAAAAGAAGAAGGAAAATACAGGGCATTTTATGTCAATAATAATGAAAAATTGCTAGATTGCTTTAGAAAAGATATTCTCCGGACTTTTGGAGAAGTAAAAATTTATTTTAGAAAGAGGAAAGAAAGAGGGGACGAAATTTGGCTTCCATCCACCATAGGATACTTTCTTTATATTTTATTGGCATATGATAAAAATATTGAAAAAAGGGTCCCAAAAATAATAGAGGATAGTAAAGATGATTGTCTAAAAGGGGCATTCTTACAAGCAATTTATGATGATGATGGATTCCTATATCCAAATAAAAAAATGGTTGTTATTGCGTTTCATAAAGTTAATCTCCTCAAAGATGTTAAAAAACTTATTTCTGATCTTAAAATAAAATCCAATAAGATTTTAACCCATAATTCTAAAAAAAGATCGCAAATGCATTACTTCTCTATAACAGGAAAAGCAAACATAGAAATGTTTAAAGAGAAGGTAAACTTCCTTCATCCCACTAAAAAAGAAAAATTAAACTTGCTTTTAAAAAGCTACAAAAAATAAAATGTGTGGAATAATTGGATATGTTGGGGAAAAACCTCTTGGAAAAGTTTTACTAAATGGGCTAAGAAGATTGGAATATAGAGGGTACGATAGTGCAGGAATTGCCTACCTAGAAGATAACAAACTCAAAGTTAAAAAAGATTCTGGGAGAGTTGATGAAGTAAATTCGAAATTAAAATTAGAAAATATTGAAGGTGTTCTTGGGGTAGGGCACACTAGATGGAGTACACACGGAGAGCCAAATGAAATTAATTCTCACCCCCATTTAGACTGCAATAATTCAATAGCAATTGCACATAATGGAATTATTGAAAATTATTATTCATTAAAAAACCTATTAATTAGTGAGGGGCATAAAATAAAATCTGAAACAGACTCTGAAATAATTGCCCACTTAATTGAAAAATTTTACCAAGGAAATTTAGAAGAAGCTGTAATAAAAACATTAAAACTTGTTGAAGGAGCTTATGGACTGGCAGTTATTTCAAAAGATTCAAATGAAATTATTGCTGCAAGAAAAGGATCTCCTTTAGTTTTAGGTATAGGAGACAATGAAATGTTTATTGCTTCAGATGTTCCTGCTATATTAGAACATACTAATAAAATAATTTATTTAAAAGATAATGAAATCGCTCGAATAAAAAAAGATAATTATCAAATTAAACATTTAAATGGGGAATTTATTGATCCAAAAATCCATGAAATAAAATGGACTATTAAAAATTTAGAAAAAGGAAATTTTAAACACTTTATGTTAAAAGAAATTTTTGAACAACCAGAGGTTATGAAAAATACTTTAAGAGGAAGAATTAAACAAGGAAAAATAAAATTAACTTTAAGTTCAAATTTTAATTTAATTAATAGAATAATTTTGACTGCTTGTGGAACTAGTTGGCATTCTGCATTAATTGGAAAATACTTAATTGAAAAAATAGCTCAAATTCAAGTTGATGTAGATTATGCTTCAGAGTTTAGATATAGAAATCCTTTAATTTCTGAAAAAGACTTGGTTGTTGCAATTTCTCAATCAGGAGAAACAGCAGATACTTTGGCAGCTCTTAAAGAGGCTAAAAATAAAAATGCAAAAACTTTAGGTATTGTTAATGTTGTAGGTTCTACAATAACTCGAGAAGTTGATTCTGGAATTTATCTTCATGCAGGACCAGAAACAGGAGTTGCATCTACAAAAGCATTTACATCTCAAGTTGTGACTTTAATTTTATTAGCACTTCACATTAGGCAAGAAAAAGGATTGCCTTTAGATAATTTACTTTTATCTGAATTAGAAAATCTCTCTGAAAAAATACAGCAGGTTTTGGATAATGCAAATAAAATAAAAGAAATCGCAGAACAATTTAAAGATTCTAAAAATTTTCTTTATTTTGGAAGAGGAATTAATTTTCCAGTTGCATTAGAAGGGGCTTTAAAATTAAAAGAAATTTCCTATATTCATGCAGAGGGGTATCCTGCTGCTGAAATGAAACATGGTCCTATTGCCTTAATTGATAAGGAAATGCCTGTTGTTTTTTTAGCTACTAAAAGTGAATTGTCTCAAAAAATACTAAGTAATATTGAGGAAGTTCGAGCAAGGGGAGGAAGAATTATTGTTATAACAAATAAAGATAATTTAGAAGTTAAAAAGTTTGCAGATTATTTAATTGAGGTCCCTGAGACTTTAGAAGAATTGTCTCCTGTTGTGAATGCTGTTGCTTTACAATTATTAGCATATTATATTGCAGATTTAAAAGATTTGGATGTGGATAAGCCTCGTAATTTAGCTAAATCTGTTACAGTTGAATAAAATGGAATATAAAATAAAAAGATTAACAAAAGAAATCTTGAAAAATTATAGTGGTTTCTTTGAGACGCTTCAAAACCTCACAAAGGCTCCAAAGATTGAAACTAAAAAATTAGAAAAATTGTTTGATAATGCAATTTCACAAGGCCAATACATTTATGTTGCAGTAGTTGGGGAAGGAAGTAAAAAAGAAATTATTGGAACTGCAAAAATATATCTTGAATATAAATTAATTCGTGGAGGATCAAAAGTAGCTCATGTTGAAGATGTTGCTACAAGAAAAGGTTTTGAAAAGATGGGAATTGGGAGAAATTTAGTAAAAAGATGTGTTGAGGAAGCTAAAGCACTAAAATGTTATAAAGTAGTTTTGGATTGTCCTGACGAAAAGATTCTTTTTTATGAGAAATCCGAATTTGAAAAAACAGACAATTTCATGAGATTAGATTTTGACCAATAACAAGATTTATAAATCAATTTAATCTCAAAAAACTATCCAATAGACTACATCGGGATGAAATACATTCTATGTTCATCGCGCATACTGTAGAAGGATGGGGGACACCAAATTTTCCCTTACAATAACCCTTCCTTTTAATAGGTTGAGGAACAACAATAAAAAATGGCAGAAATAGAATATGAAATTAAAAAAGCTTTAGAGGAATTAAGAAAATCTAAAGAAAGAAAATTCAACCAAACAGTTGACTTAATTATAAATCTACAAAAATTTGATGTTCGAAAAAGTCAAGTAAATTTATTTTTAAGAGTTCCACATAAAATTAAGGATAAAAGAGTAGCTGGTTTCTTAGAATCAAAAAATAAGGAGATTGATACTATAACTTTACTTGAATTTAAAAATTATAAAGATAAAAAAGCATTGAAAAAATTAGTTAACAAATATGATTTTTTTATTTCTCAAGCTAGTTTAATGCCCAAAGTAGCTACAACATTTGGTAAAGTTCTTGGTCCTGCAGGGAAAATGCCTTCTCCTCAATTAGGAATAATTCTTAATGCAGATGAAAAATCTATTTCTGCTTTAAAAGAAAAAATAGGTAATAGTATTAAAATTAAACTTAAAGAAGCCAGTATAAAAGTAGCTATTGGAAAGCAAAATATGAAAGACGAAGATTTAATTGAAAATATTGCTTATGTCTACAAAGAGATTGAAAAAGCCCTTCCAAGAAAAAAAGAAAATATCAAGAATGTTTCTGTTAAATTCACTATGACTAAACCTATAAAATTAAAAATAAGATGACTCAAAAAGCTGTACAAAACATCCCTGAAAGTAAAATAAAAACTGTGAAAGAATTAGTTGATCTTATGAAAAATAAGAAAACAATTTTAATTGCTTCTATAAAAAATATTCCTGCTTCTCAATTTCAAGAAATTGGAAAAAAATTAAGAGGAAAAGCAATTGTCAAAGTCCCTAAAAAAAGTCTAATTCTTAGAGCCATTGAAGGTTCAAAATTAAAAGAAGATAAAAAATTTAAAGAAAATATTGTTGATAGTATTGCTTTACTTTTTTCTGATTTAGATGCTTATAGTTTAGCTGCAGAATTAATGAAAAATAAAACTCCTGCAAAAGCAAAAACAGGTCAAATTGCACCAATGGATATTGAAATTCCTGAAGGGCCAACAGAATTAGTTCCAGGACCTGCAATAAGTGAATTGGGTGCATTGGGAATTCAAATTCAAATTAAAAATGGGAAGATTGACATTAAAGCATCAAAAATAATTGTCAAAGAAGGAGGGGAGATTTCTCAAGGAGCTGCAGACATCATGAGTAAATTAGATATTAAACCCTTTTCAATTGGATTTTCTCCTTTAGCTGCATTAGATAATGAAGAAGGAAAGCTTTACACAAATATTAAGATTAATAAAGAAGAAACAATAGAAGAACTTAAATTTGCTTTTGGAAAAGCATTGCCTTTTGCAGTTTCAATTGACTATACTGCTGAAGATACAATTAAATTCTTATTGTCAAAAGCTTTGAGTCATGAAAAAGCTCTTGAAAAATTAACTCCTGCACTGCTCGGTGTACACTCAAAAGAAATAAAACAAGTACCCTCTGAAGAAATAAAAGAGGGCAAACAAACTCAAACTCCTGAAGAAAATAAATCCGAAGGAGAGGAAAATAAATAATGGAATACATATATGCAGCACTTTTGTTGCACAAACTCGGAAAAGATGTTAATGAAGGGAATGTGAAGAAAGTTGTTGTTGCTAGTGGCGCAGAAGTTGATGAATCAAAGATTAAGTCTTTGATGGCAAGTTTGAAAGATGTAGATATTGCTAAGGAACTTGAAAGCGCTAGTTTGGTTTCAGCGGCTCCAGCAGCCGGCGCAAGTGCAGACGCACCTGCAGCAGAAAAGAAAGAAGAAAAACCAAAGGAAGAAAAGAAAGCAGCTGCAGCAGAAGGGCTTGGTGCTTTGTTTGGATAATTTTAATTTTAAATAAACAGTACCAACCCTTTTCTCTTTGTAGTATCGACTTTAACACATAAATTAATTTAAATTCTAAAGATAATTCTTGAATGTATATTGTGGAAAATATATCTTATAATATATATATTAAATTATATAATTATAAACGCCCCCGCCAGGAATCGAACCTGGTAGCCCAAAGGGCTCCGGTCTCAAGCCGGATGCAATACCATTATGCGACGGAGGCATAGAATTAAAGATATTTTAAGGTTTAAAAAGTTTTATAGTTGAAACTTTAATACTTCTTGGCTAGGTTCTTTGTTTAATAATAATTGATATGAAAAATATTTCTCTTTTTGAATATATTCTCGAAGATTTTTCCTTAAACCAAATAATTCATGAATTAAATCAGAAACATCCTCTAAAAATAGTTTACTAGACATGTGAAATACAATTTGCCCCCCTTTCTTAATAGACCCATCTGTAATAGTTAGTCCCTTTAAAAATAATAACTTTTCTTTTCTATTTCCCCTCAAAATAACTTTGGGAATCTTCAAAATAAATTTTTTCTTTCCTTTTGGGAATCCCATATCAGAGACCTTCTCAAATATCTCTTTGGAGTATTTTCTAAAAACATAGAGGATTTTTCTATTATTTTTAATTTCTTGATTTATCTTTCCGTCTACCTCAAAAATCTCTGAGAATAATTGTTGAAATTTTTTCACCAAATCCAAATCTGTATTGAAGAACTCTATTGCATAAGTCTTATAACCTTCCTTCCTTGTTCGAGTAGTCAAACAACCATCTCCGCAGAGCATTCCCAAAAGCAAAGCTAGTTTTCCCCTATTCATTAATTAAAGATGTTTAAAATATATAAATAAATTCGTTTACCCTTGATAATTACAATATAATTATAAACCAAACCAATGCTTAACCTTTATCCACCAAGGTTTTTTTATGTCAAGGGGTTTATCATTTTCATCTACTACTTGATATGTAATTACTGGTTTTTCTTTGAACAGCGGTGCTTTTTCTGCAAGAAGTTTGTTTGCTTCAGTTAATGCCTGGTCCACTGCTACCCTTGAATATCCTTGACTTGTTAAAGAAAACTTTAAGGAATCTGCAGTATATCCTTTTTTTAAATTCTTTTTAAAATAATCTACAAGTTGTTGTTTGTAATCTAATCGTCTCATAAAAGAATAAGAAAACAGGGATTTAAAAAATTAGCTATCTTATACTAAACATATCTTTTTCATTATATGCCTTGAAAGCTTCATTTAATCTAGATTTAGATTCTGCATAAAGAGTAATTAATTTGCTTTCCTTATTTATTTTATCTCCAACATGCTGATGCAAATAAATTCCAGAATATTTATCTATTGGACAACCTGCAACCCTTGCTAAAGAATTTACTTTTTTATTATTAATCTCTTTTATTATTCCTTTTTTAGAGGAATAAATTACTTTTTTATGTTTTGAAACTTTTAAATCAATTACTTTTCCTTCTTGGGCCTTAATTATTTCTTTAAATTTGTCAAAAGCTTTTCCAGAATCTAATATTTTTTTTGCAAAATCATAACCCTTACCTTTTCTTGCTTTTTTTGTTAATTCAAAAATTTCTCCTGCTAAAAAAAGAGATTTCTTTTCTAAATCTTTTGGCCCTTGCTTATCTGAATCTAAAATATCTAAAATATCTCTTAATTCTAAAACCGGACCAATTCCATTTCCAATAGGTTCATGGCCTTCTGTTAAAACTACTTTTAATTTTAATTTAAAATATTTTCCAAGTTCTTCAAATTTTCTTTTTAATTTAAGTGCTTTTTGTTTTGAGACTTTTGCATTTTTACCATAAGGAATATCAATTATAATGTACTTGCTTCCAACAGCCAATTTTTTAGACATAATTGAAGACAACAATAACGCCTCTGAATCAATCTTTAATTGTTTTTCAACACTAATTATTTTAGAATCTGCAGGCACCATTCCTAAAGCACCTCCCCAAACCATACAAGCACCTGTTTTTTGAACAATTTTCTTTACTTTATTCATGGGAAATTCTACTTTAGCAATTGTTTCTATTACGTCTGCTGTCCCTGCTGCACTTGTAATTGCTCTTGAAGAAGATTTAGGCATAATCAAACCTGCTGCTGCACAAATAGCCACTACCAGAGGAGTTGTTCTGTTTCCAGGAATTCCCCCAATAGAATGTTTATCTACCACATATTTATTTTTTAAAGAAAAAGTTCTTCCAGAAGATAAAATCGCTTTTATTAAAGATATTTTCTCTTTGAGATTCATAGCATTTTTATAAACTGCAGAAATAAATAAAGCGATTTCTGCTTCAGATAATCTATTTTCAACAATATCTAAAATTATCTTTTTTATTTTTTCCTCAGATAAAACTTTATTATTTAACTTTTCTTTTATAAATTCTAAACTTTTTGGAGGGTGTGAAAAATTAACTTCTACTTTATTTCCTGCTCTAACTTTTAATATCTTTTTAACCTCTAAAGAAATATTTATCTCATTTTCTTTCAAGCCTTTTTGGACAATATCTAAAATTGCTGAGATTTCCCGTGGGTTTTTTTTAATTGTTCTTAAAAAAATCCTTTCTTTTGCATGGATTCCTATTTTATTTGCTGTCTTTTTATTAAGCATAACTACAGGCAATCCGGCAGACCAATTACTTGCTTTTACTTTTAATTGCATTTTAATAAAAAACCTATTTTATTTTTTCCCTTCATTTATAAAAACTCCAGGTATTTTCTTATCTCTGAAAATCTCCAAAATAATTAAAAGATATGCAAAGATTAATGGCCCTAAAACAACTCCTAAAATCCCAAACATGAAAAGCCCTCCAACCATTCCTATCAAAATTATTGCAGAATGCATATTTGTTCTTTTAGAAATAAAAACTGGTTTTACAATATTCTCAAGGATGGAAGAAAGAACACCAAAAACAATCACCCCTAAGGTAGATATTATCTCTCCAGAAATCATTAAGTAAATTGCAACAGGAGCCCATACAATTGTAGTTCCAATTATTGGAAAAATTCCTGCTAAACAAGCTAAAAGAGTGAAAAGTAAAGCATTGGGGATGCCAAATGCAAAAAAAGCAATACCTACAATAAGCCCTTGTAAAACTCCTAAAATTACTTGGCCATATAAAACAGAAAAAGTTATGTCTCTTGAAGATTTAAATAATTTCTTTTCAACTTCTTTTGGAAAAGGCAAAATACTTTGAACATAGGATATTAATTTATCTCCATCTCTTAAAGCAAAGAAAAACGTAAAAACTGTAATTAAAAATTGTAAAAACAAAGTTGGAAATTCTAAAATTAACTTTGAAAAAATATTCATCATTGAATTTGTTATTCCAGTAATGAACGAGTGAATTACCGAAGCTATTTCCGCTGAAAAAGTTTCATGAGAGAAAACAGAAGGAAATATATTTGTTAGAGGTGTAACAAGATCAATTTGTTGAGAAGCCATAAAGAGGTCTATTGATTGTCTTATTAACAAGGGTATTAAAAACCAAAGAGGAATTATTATTATTATTGCTAGTAAAATACAAATCAAAGAGGTAGATAAATTCTGAAGTTTAATAAACTTCAATAGTTTTTTATAAAGAGGCGTGAATATAAAAGCCAAGATAAGACCAAAAATGGCAGATAATAAAAAAGGCTTAATTACAAAATAAGATAAAATAAATAATCCTAAAAGAATTATGCTAGTAACTATTTTTTTAATGTAAGTTTGTTCCATAAGCGCCTCTTAATTAAGAGAAAATTAAAACTTATAAAGTTTTGGAAAGAGAAAGTTTATAAGCTCTCTAAAATAATTTTAAATATGAATATTATTAAAAAAATTGCTGATAAACAAATTGATGATTCTGTACACCAACAATTAATTAGATTTGGAAAAGGTAATTATGAGGGGAGATTTCCCTTGAATTTACATAAAACAAAAAAGGTTAAAATCAAATCTGGTTTTGAATTTGCAAATGATCTTGTTTTATTATGTGCTGAATTTGGTGCTTGCGTGGTCTCTGGAATTGTTTTGAGTAAAGAAAATATCTCTGATATGATGTCTGCTAAGAATATCCAAGGACACTCTGAAACAAAAAAAGGAGGATTATTTTATTTAAATAATATTGATAGTCAAGAATTAAAACCTGAACAATTACGAGAATTAGGAAAAGTCTCTTATTTTTTATTGCTAGATGCTAAAGGGGAAGACTTTGAATTAAAAATCCCTAAAAAAAAGCTTCCAAAACCAGGAAAAAACGCAGACAAAATAGATACTAAATTTTGCAGATTAACTGTCGATGAAAAACATTATCAAAGAATAAAAGATGATTTTTTTTGGGATTTTCCAGACACTAAAAAAATTCAAATAAAACACACTGTGGTTGTTAATGAAATCCTTATGCCTGAAGGAGAAAAGGATTTTGCTAAAATTCGTGAACAATCTAAAAGAAAAGGTAAATTAATCAGAAAAGCTGTCTTTGATGATAAAGAACAAATAAAAGAGTATGATTTTGAGGCGTAAAAAGCTTTAAAAAGACCTTTTTTCTAAATATCTTATCCAGGGTAAGTAAAATGATAATTTCCGCGTTATTAAACAATATAGCAAATGCCAACAAGAAAATCGCCAAGAAAAGGAAGCTTGCAGTTTTGGCCCAGAAAACGGGCTAAAAAATTTCTGCCTCGTGTTAATTGGGATGCTATTAATTCTGGAAGGAATCTAAAAGGGTTTATTTGTTATAAGGCTGGAATGGTTTCTGGATATGTTAAAGACACTACTGCAAATTCTATGACAAAGGGTAAAAACATTATTATTCCTATGACTATTCTTGAATGTCCTCCCATGAAGATTTTTTCTATAAGATTTTATAAAAACAATAAAGTTGCTACAGAAATTCTTGCAGAAAACTTAGATAAAGAATTAAAGAAAAAACTTAAACTTCCAAAAGATAAATCTAAATCTAAAAAAATTGAGGACATTAAATCTGAAGATTATGATGATGTGAGAGTTATTGTTTATTCTATTGTTAAAAAATCTGGGTTAAAGAAAAAACCTGATTTGATTGAGGTTGGAATTAAAGGAAATTTAGATGAAAAAATGGGATTTATTAAAGAAAATCTAAACAAAGAGATTTCTGCACTTGATATTTTTGAAAAAAGTGACTTGATTGACTTAAGAGGATTAACAAAAGGAAAGGGTCTTTCAGGACCTGTAAAAAGATTTGGAATTAAGTTAAAAGCCTCAAAATCTGAAAAAGGTAGAAGAAGGCCAGGAAGTCTTGGACCTTGGCATCCTGCAAGAGTTACTTTTAGAGTTCCTATGGCAGGCCAATTAGGAATGTTTACAAGAGTTATTTATAATAATAAAATAATTGACCTAGGTAAATCTACAGATAAACCTCTTAAAAATATAAAAAATTATGGAAACATTAACACTGAATATATTTTAGTTTATGGATCTATACAAGGATCTTCAAAAAGGCAACTTATAGCCTCACATGCTCTTAGAGAAACAAAAAAACAAAAGAAAAAGGAGTATGAATTACTAGAAATAAGATAAAATGAAAGCCAATATTTTAACTATTGAAGGGAAAAAGAAATCATCAATTGATTTGCCCAAATGTTTTACTGAGAAAATTAGAGAAGATCTAATTGAAAAAACAATTGAGACTAAAAAACAAAAACAACCTTATGCTCCTAGTCTTGTTGCTGGAAAACAACATTCTGCTTCAGGAAAACTTGTTCACAAAAGACATGTTTGGAAAAGCCAATATGGAAGAGGAATGTCAAGAATTCCAAGAAAAACAATGTCTCGAAAAGGATCTCAATTTACTTGGGTAGGGGCAATTTCTCCAAATACAAGAGGAGGAAGACGTGCTCACCCTCCAAAAGCTATTTCTATGATTAATACAAAAAAAATAAACAAAAAAGAATTAATTTTTGCTTTACGATCTGCTATAAGTGCCACGGTTAATCCTAAATTTGTTTTTAAAAAATATTTTACAATTAAAGATGAGAAGATAGATGTTCCCTTTATTGTTGAATCTAAATTAACAACATTAAAATCAAAACAACTTATGATTAGTTTAAAGGCCATCTTAGGGACTTTATTTACAGTTGCCCAAAAAAAGAAATCAATTCGAGCAGGAAAAGGAAAATTAAGAGGAAGAAAATACAAGAAAACTGCAGGTGTTTTAATTGTTATTGGAAATAAAGAAGAATTAAAATCAAAATCTTTTGATATTGTGAATGTGAATTTATTGGGAGTTAATGATTTAGCTAAAGGTGGTGTGGGAAGGTTAACAATTTATACTGAGGTAGCAGTTAAAGAATTAGGAGAGAAATTAAAATGAATTTAAAACCAATTGTTACAGAAAAAGCAGTAATGATGATTGAAAGAGATAATACTTTAACTTTCCAAACATCGATGACAGCTATTAAAAAAGAGATTAAAGAAGAATTAGAAGACTTGTTGAAATTTAAAGTAGAAAAAATAAGAACTTTAATTAGAAAAAATAAAAAATATGTTTATGTTAAATTAAAAGGAGACACTTTGGCAATTGATGTTGCTACAAAGTTAGGATTAATGTAATATGGGAAAGAGAATAATTTCACAAAGACGTGGAAGAGCAACTTCAACCTATAGAGTTAGAAAAAAGGCTTTCAAATATAAGTTACAATTCTTAAAGAAATTAGAAGGCAAAGGCACTGTTCTTAAACTTGTTAATTCCTCGGCACATAGTTGCCCTTTAGCAAAAATCAAATCAAAAGAAGGTATCTTTTTTATCCCTGCATTCAGAGGAATGTATGAAGGACAAGAAATTAGTTTTGAAGGAACTAAAATACAAGATGGAAATATTTTTAAATTAAAAGATATCCCATTAAAAACAAAAATATATTGTATTGAATCTCGTCCAGGAGACGGTGGAAAATTCATAAAAACAGGAGGAAATCATGCAGTAGTTAACAGAAAAATTGGAACCAATACAATGGTATTAATGCCTTCAAAAAAGGAAAAGAAATTCCATGCAAACTGTCGGGCAGTTATTGGAGTCATCGCAGGTCAAGGAAGATTAGATAAACCCGTATTAAAAGCAGGTAAAAAACATCATATTAAAAAGGCTAAAAGCAAATTATGGCCTAGAACAAGCGCTGTGAAAATGAATAAAATTGATCATCCATTTGGTTCTGGTAGAGGGAAAAATCCAAAAAGTAAGATTGCTAAAAGAAATGCTCCACCAGGTAAAAAAGTTGGTTTAATAAGACCAAGAAGAACAGGTAAGAAAAAATGAACATAGAAATAAGAAAAAAAGAATTTACATATCGAGGAAAAACTCTCGAAGAATTGAAAAAACTAGATGTAAGAGAGTTTGCAAAATTCCTGAGAGCTAGAGAAAGAAGAACTGCTTTAAGACAGTTTCAAGAAATTGAAAATTTTGTTAAAAGAGCTAAAGATAAAAATAGTAAAAACAAAAAAATAAGGACTCATAGTAGACCGATAATTGTTGTTCCTGAAATGGTTGGATTAAAAATACAAATTCACAAAGGAAATCAGTTTGTTCCAGTAGAAATCACTGAAGAAATGCTTGGCCACAGATTAGGAGAATTTGCACCTACAAGATCAAGAGTAGCACACACAAAAGCAGGTGTTGGTGCAACAAAAGGAACTAAACACAAATCAAAAAAATAAAATGACAAATTTAAAATTAAAAATTTTAGTAAAATCAATTTTGAAACAAAAATGACAAACACAGAAAAACCCTCTACAAAAGCAGAACAAAAGAAAACAGTAATTGCACAACCAAAAACAAAAAAACAAGATATTAAAACTCCTGTAAAAAAAGTTGAAGAAAATAAAAATGCAAAGACTGAAGAAGTAAAGAAAATTGAAGAGGAAGTTAAAACTCCTTCAAAAGAAAAGAAAACAGAAAGCAAACCTAAAAATAAAAAAGACACAACTCCAAAAATAAAAAAGGATTTTGTGGTAGTAAATGGAAAAAGCCTTCCTGTTTCAACAAAATATGCAAAATATATTTGTAAATTCATAAAAAACAAATCTATTCCAAAGGCCATTGAGGATCTTGAAGAAGTTTCAAAATTGAAAAAAGCAGTCCCAATGCAAGGAGAAATACCTCATCGAAAAGGACAAATGATGTCTGGGAGATTTCCAGCAAGAGCATCAGTACATTTTATTATATTGTTAAAAAGCTTACAAGGAAATGCAAATATGCATGAAATAGAAAATCCTTTTGTATATGAAGCCATCGCAAACCTTGCACAAAGACCTTTTGCAAGAGGTGGAATAAAAAGAAAAAGAACACATATTATGTTAAAAGCAATGGATAAAAAGAAATTAAAAAATAAAAATAAGGAAAAGAAAAAATAAAAATGGAAGAAAGAAAAACAGTCAAATTCAAAAAAGATGAACTTGCAATTAAAGAAAGAATGAAATCTGAAATTGGAAAAGGAAAAATTAGCAAGGTAATCATAGAATATACTCCTATGGGAGAAAAGATAATCATCTCTACAAGTAAACCGGGTTTAGTTATTGGTAGAGGGGGAGAGAAAATACAATTTTTAACAGAAGTCTTAAAAAAAGATTTTGATTTAGAAAATCCTCATATTGAAATTGATGAAATTACTGAACCAGATTTAGATTCTCAACTTGTTGCAGATGATATTGCATTAGGATTAGAAAGATTTGGGCCTTTAAAATTCAAAGTTCTTGCATATAGAGCCCTTCAAAGGATAATGAAAGCAGGTGCACTTGGAACTGAAATAAGATTAAGTGGAAAACTTCCTAGTTCAAGAGCAAGAACATGGAGATTCTCTCAAGGATATTTAAAAAAAGCAGGAGATAATGCAAAGGTTGTTGATAGAGCTCAAGCAAAAGCACAAACAAAACCTGGAACTGTAGGAGTTAAAATTAGTATCTTAAGGCCAGGTGCTATATTAAAAGATAAAATACATATTGGAGAAACACTTATTGCAAAATTAAAGGAAAATAAAGAAAATTATGAAAAACCAAAAACAATTAAAAAAACAATTAAAAAGAAAAAATGAAATCAAAAGATCTTAAAAATATAAGTAAACAAGATAGAGAGAAAAAGTTTAAAGAATTGAAAATAGAACTTATGAAATCTCAATCAAGTGCTCAAAAAACAGGAAGTTCAAGAATAAGAGAAATTAAAAAAACAATTGCAAGAATTTTGACAATTGAATCAGGAGAGAAAAAATAAAATGGAAATTTGTCCTAAATGTGGTTTACCAGAACAAGCATGTGTGTGCGAACAAATAGTAAAAAGCTCGCAAAAAATAAATATAAAAAATGAAAAGAAAAGATATGGAAAGGTTGTTACTACAATCTCTGGATTTGAAAAAGATATTGATATTAAAAAAATGGCAAAAGAACTAAAAAATGAATTGGCTTGCGGAGGAACTGCAAAAAAAGGAATAATTGAACTTCAAGGGGGCCACAATAAAAAAGTAAAAGAAGTATTAATTAAATTGGGATTTGAAGAAGAATCAATAAATTAAAATGACAAAAGAAAAAACACAAGAAAAAATAAATTGCAAAGATAAAAACTGTCCTATTCATGGAAATTTAAAGGCAAGGGGAAGGATTTTCAAAGGAATTGTTATTTCAAAAAATCCAAAAAGAGTAGCAATTGAATTTGAAAGAATGGTTTATGTTAGAAAATATGAAAGATACGCAAAAAATAAAACAAAAGTTCATGCTAGATTGCCAGAATGTATGGAAAAAGAAATTAATATTGGAGATTTAATTAAAGTCCAAGAATGTAGACCTTTAAGTAAAATAATCCATCTTGTGGTTCTTGAAAAACTAAAAGATGCTTTGGAGGTAAGAAAGTAAAATGAAAGCAATAAGTGCGAGAGCAACATCTGGAATAAATATTGGAAGTAAAATGATTGCAGCAGATAATAGTGGAGCAAAAATAGTAAAAATAGTCTCAATAAAGAAGGGAAAAGGTAGAAAAGGTAAACAAGGATTTGCAAAGATTGGAGACTGGGTAAAAGTGAGTATTAAAAAAGGAGTTCCAGATATGAAAGGAAAAGTTTTTGATGCTGTATTAATAAGACAAAAAAAATCTTGGAGAAGATTAAGTGGAGAAAGAGTTGCATTTGAAGATAATGCTGTTGCAATCTTAAAAGATGAAAAAGGGAATCCAAAAGGAACTCAAATTAAAGGACCAATTCCAAAGGAGATTTTGGAGCGATGGCCGTCTGTGGCAAAAATCGCTTCAATAGTATATTAAAATGAAAAAAATATTTAGTAAACACTGGAAATCAAGTAAACAACCAAGAAAACAAAGAAAGTATTTAGCAAAAGCACCTTTGCACATAAAAAGGAGACAACTTTCAGTAAATTTATCAAAAGAACTTCGAGAAAATCAAAAGAAAAGAAATGTTGAATTGAGAAAAGGGGACAAAGTAAAGATAATGAGGGGCAAATATAAAGGAAAAACTGGAAAAGTTAATGAGATTAAAACAAAAAGATTAAAAATTTATATCGACGGCATTCAAGTTAAAAAGTTAGACGGATCAAAAACAAATGTTCCAATAAGACCCTCAAATTTACAAATAATTGAATTAAATAAGGGAGATAAAAAGAGATTTAAGAAAAGAGTAGAAAAAACTCAATTAATTAAAACCGACCAAGAACAAATGGAAAAAAATAAAAAATGACACACCTAAAAAGACAATGTGCACCAACAAAATGGCCAATTCCAAGAAAAGGGACAAAATTTGTAGTTAAAACTAGTTCAAAAGGAATTCCTGTTTTAGTTTTATTAAGAGATATTTTAAAAATTGCTAGAACACGAAAAGAAGTTAAAAAAGCTATTTTAAATAAACATGTTTTAGTGTGTGGTAAAATAATAAAAGATGATAAAAAGAGTGTTGAATTGTTTGACACCTTAACAATTGTGCCTACTAAGAAAAATTATAAATTAATTTTATCTGAAAAAGGAAAATATTCTTTAGAAAAAATAAAAGATTCACAAAAAGAAAAAAAGATCTCAAAAGTAGTTAATAAAAAGACTCTAAAAGGGAAAAAAATCCAAATAAACCTTTTAGATGGAAAAAATTATCTTTCAGCATTAAAATGTTCTATAGGGGATTCAGTAATAATTGATCTTAAGAAAAATCAATTAGAAAGATGTCTTTTATTAAAAGAAAACTCTAAAATCTTCATCATTGGAGGAAAACACATTGGAAAATACGGAACAATCGAGAATATCAATAAAAAATTAAGAAATGCAGAAGTAAAGATTGGTGATGAAAAAGTAAAAGTCTTAATTAAACAATTAATAGTAATAGAATAAAATGAAAGAAAAAAAACAAAATAAAATGGAAACAAACCCCAAAGAAAACGTGATGAGAGAAATAAAAATAGATAAATTAGTTTTGAATGTGGGTGGAATAGGAGACCCTTTAGAAAAAGGATTTAAACTTTTAAAATTCTTAACTGGAAGAACTCCTAAAAAAACAAAATCAAAGAAAAGAATTCCTTCATTAGGAGTTAAGCCCGGTTTGGAAATTGGAGCTGTTGTTACAATTAGAAGAGATATTGATAATTTATTAAAAAAATTCCTTATTGCAATAGATAATGTACTTAAAAAAAGCCAAGTTAATGAAAATGGGCTTTCTTTTGGAATCAAAGAATATATTGAAATACCTGGAACAGAATATCAAAGAGATATTGGGATTGCTGGATTGGATGTTACAATTTCTTTTGCAAGATCAGGAAGACGAGTTAAACTAAGAAAGATTAAAAAAAGTAAATTCCCAAAAAGACAAAGAATATCTAAAGAAGAAATAATCACATTTATGGAGGAAAAGTTCAATACTCAATTCAAATGACAGCAAGCGATTGGAAAAAAGTCTTTAAGCAATTAGATGCTAAACCAGAAATTAAGAAAAAATTTCTAAAGCATTGTAAACCAAAAGAAAGAAAAACTGGAATAGCTGCAAAAAAATGCGAGAGATGTGGAAGATTTGGAGCACACATAAAATCTTATGGCATTAATCTTTGCAGACATTGTTTTAGAGAAATCGCAGTAGAAATTGGATTTGAAAAATATAGTTAAAATGAAAAACAAAAAAAACTCAAAAATACAAGGGAGGATCCATAACTAAAATGGCACATGATATAGTTGCAGACGCATTAAATATGATAAAAAATACTAAGAAAGCTAGAAAAGAGCTTGTAAAAGTCAAAAGGATCTCTAATCTTTTAATAGAAATTTTAAAAATAATGAAACAAAAAGGAGCTGTGAAAAGATATAAGATAAGTTCTACTGAAAAATTTGTTGAAATTGTTTTGGGAGATATTTCTGAATGTAAAGCTATCAAACCAAGATTTAGTGTAGATAAAACTACTATTGAAAAATATAGAAGAAGATATTTGCCTTCAAGAAATCTTGGGACTATGATTATTTCTACAAACAAAGGTTTAATGACTCATCAAGAAGCTCAAGAAGAAAACATAGGGGGATGCTTAATTGCTTACTTTTACTAAAATGAAAAAAAATATTTTAAAAGAAATTGAAATTCCTGAAAAGGTGGAAGTAAAACTAGAGGAAAATAAGTTAATTGTTAAAGGTCCTGAAGGAGAAAATTCTAAAGAACTTAAACTTAGAAAATTAAATTTTGAAATAAAAGATAAAAAAATCTTTTTAGGTCACAAAAAAGCCACAAAAACTGAGAAAAAAATGATAAACACTATAGAAGCGCATATAAAAAATATGTTAAAGGGTGTTTTAGAAAAGTTTGAATATAAATTAAAAATTTGTTTTGGACATTTTCCATTTACAGTTAAAATAGAAAATAATGAAGCTATTGTAAAAAACTTTTTAGGAGAAAAAATTGATAGAAAAGTAAAACTTCCTAAAGATGCAGAAATTTCAATAGATAAAGAAATTATTACAATTATTTCTACAAATAAAGAAATTGCAGGACAAGCTGCAGCAAATTTCGAGGCAGTTACAAAGATAAGGGGAAGAGATAAAAGAATTTTTCAAGACGGGATATATATAATAAATAAATGTGGTAAAAAAATATAAAATGGCAACACTAAAATTTTTGAGACGAGATACGAAAAGGTTTTCTAAATTTGGTAAAAAAAGAAAAAAATTGCTTTCTTGGAGAAAACCAAAAGGAAGAGATAATAAAATGAGAGAAAAGATAAAAGGATATCCTGTGGTTGTTAGTATTGGCTATAAAAATAAAGATAAAAAGAATCCAATAATTATTAATAATTTAAATGAATTAACTCAAGTTGAGAAAAATAGGGATATTTTAATGGGGAGTATTGGAAAAAAGAAAAAAATAGAGATTGCAAAAAAAGCAAAAGATATGAAATTAAAGATTTTAAATTTAAATGTAAAATCATATTTAAAGAAAATCGAAAAACAAAAAAATAAAGAAACCTCGGAGAATAAAAAATGAATTTAAGAAAAAAGAAAAATTTAGCAGCAAAAACTTTTAATGTGGGAAAAGATAGAATTGCTTTTGTTAAATCTGCTCTAAAAGATATAGGAGAAGCAATAGCAAAAAGAGATTTAAATGATTTAAGAGCAGAGGGAGCAATTATTGTTAAAAATAAAAAAGGAAGAACAAAGAATCTTAAAAAGAAAAAAAAGAAATCTACTGGAAATATAAGGAAGAAGGTTAATAAAAGAAAACAAGAATATGTAATTATTACTAGAAAACTAAGAAAATATGTTGCAGATTTAAAAAAGAAAGAAGAACTTTCTAGAGAAGAAGTTATAGAAATAAGGAAAAAAATAAGAAATAGAAATTTTAAAAGTAAAGCTAATTTAAAACAATATGTGGAGGGATTAAAAAAATGAAGACACAAAAGAAAAGAAGAAAGCAAAGCAAAACAGATTATAAGAAAAGATTAAACTTACTAAAAAGTGGAGCTCCGAGATTAGTTTTTAGAAGAACAAACGCTTGTTTTAAAATTCAATATGTTGAAAGTAAAGAAGCTCAAGATAAGGTTATTTTTGGTCTTGACTCAAAGATTCTTCTTAAATATGGATGGCCAAACGAATTTAAAGGAAGTCTAAAATCAATTCCTGCAGCTTATTTAACAGGTTATTTAACAGGAAAGAAAATGCTCAAAGATAAATTAAAACAACCAATTGTAGATTTTGGAATGATAAGAATGATTCATAAGACAAAAACATATGGTTTCTTAAAAGGTTTAATTGACTCAGGAATAAAAATAGAATGTAAAGAAGAAGCATTTCCTGAAAAAGAAAGAATTGAAGGGAAAAATTTAAAATCAGATTTCTCAAGTAAATTTAAAGAAATAAAATTAAAATTAGAAAAAGCACAAGACGTAGCTTTAAGTAAAAAAGAGGTAAAGGCATAAAAATGGAAGAAATAAAAAAAACATCAAAAGCGCATGGAACTCTTTCAGAAGAAAAATCCTTAGTCGCAGCTGAAAAAACAAAAGAAACTACAGAAAAAATGATTAAGAAAGAAGAAGTTAAAGAAAAAGAAGCAGATAATAAAGACAAAGCTGAGAAAATAGCAGAAGCTGAGAAAAAAGACAAAGAAGAAGACAGAAGAAGAGGGGGAAGAAAAGGGGGAAGAGGAGGAAGAGGAAGATTTCAAGGACCAACTATTGAAGAAATAAGAGAAGCTTGGGAACCCAAAACACTCTTAGGGAAAAAAGTTAAAGAAGGTAAAATCAAAAACATCGACGACATCTTAGACCAAGGTCAAAAAATATTGGAAGAAGGCATTGTGGATTATATTTTGACTCTTGAATCTGATTTAATGGCAATAGGTCAAGCAAAAGGAAAATTTGGTGGAGGAAAAAGAAGGGCTTGGAGACAAACTCAAAGAAAAACTAAGGAAGGGAATGTATTAACTTTCTCTAGTATGGCTGTAGTTGGAGATAATGATGGACATGTTGGAATTGGTGTTGGAAAAGCTTCTGAAACTTTACCTGCAAGAGATAAAGCCTTAAGAAAAGCAAAATTAAATATTATAAAAGTTGCAAGAGCATGTTCTAGTTTTGATTGTTCTTGTTCTGAACCTCATTCAATACCTTTTGAAGTTACAGGAAAAGCTGGAAGTGTTAAAATTACTTTAATTCCTGCGCCTCAAGGAACTGGATTGGTTGTTGCAAATGAATTAAAAAAGATTTTAAAATTAGCTGGAATTAAAGATGTTTATTCAAAGACTTTTGGAAATAGAAGAACAAGTTTTAATTTAGCAAAGGCCTGTATTGAAGCGCTTAAAAAAACTAATGGAGGAACTAAAAAATGACTATCGCAGTAATAAGAATTAAAGGACAAGTAGGATTAAACAAAGGCATAATTGAAACTTTAGATAGATTAAGACTTAGAAGAAAATATGCTTGTGTTTTAATTGAACCCACAAAAGAAAATATGGGCATGGTAAAAAAATTAAGAGATTTTGTTGCATTTGGAGAAATTGATGAAGACACTAAAAAAGAACTAATTAAACAAAGAGGTAAAAAAGATAAAGACGGAAATTTAAAACCTTTTTTCAGATTACATCCTGCTAGAGGTGGAATTAAAACAAAAGTGCACTTCCCAAAAGGTGTTTTAGGAGACAATAAAGATAAAATAAATGATTTGATAAGGAGAATGTTGTAAAATGGACTTTAATGAATATCAAGAAAAAGCATGGAAAACTGCAATATATCCTAATAAAGGTAATAATTTAATTTATCCTGTATTAGGGTTAGGTGGAGAAACAGGAGAGGTTTTAGAAAAAATAAAAAAAATTATGAGAGACGAAAAAAATCAAATTAGCGAAAAAAAGAAAGAAGAATTAAAAAAAGAACTGGGGGATGTTTTATGGTATCTTTCTAGTATTTGTAAAGAATTAAACATAACATTAAATGATGTTGTTAATAAAAATATTAGTAAGTTAAATTCAAGAAAGAAAAGAAATCAATTACATGGTTCAGGAGATAATAGGTAATAAATTAAAATGAAACTTAAGAAAAAGAAAAAATCAGTTAGAATGAGAAGTAGAAATATGGGAACTCATGGTAGTGGAGCACGAAAAAATAAAAGAAAGTCAGGTCATAAAGGTGGAATTGGAATGTCTGGTACAGGTAAAAGGGCTGACCATAAGAAAACACTTATTATAAAAGAATACGGCAATAAATATTTTGGTAAACAAGGTTTCACAAGCATGGGCACCATAAAAGATATTAGACAAAGAATAAACCTATTTAACATACAAAATAACTTGGAAAAATATGGAAAAAAGAAAGGAAATGTTTGGGAAATTAAATTAGATAAATATAAAATACTTGGAACAGGAGAAATTAAAGAAAAAATGATTATCTCTTGTTTAGAAGCTTCAAAATCTGCAATTGAAAAAGTTAAAAAAGCTGGAGGAGAAATTAAAGTTAAAATAAAAAAGAAGATTGAAACTCCGATAGTAGTAAACCCGAAACACGAGGCTAAGAAAAAGAAAAAAGAGCGAGAGAAATAACCTTTAAAAACAATCTTCTCGATAAATAATCATGGATTTCAAAAAGATATTTTCAATAATTCCTGAGGTTAAAGGTCCCTCAGAGAAAAAAATTAGTTTTAATGTTAAATTAAAATGGACACTAATAATTCTTGGAGCCTTTTTTGTTTTAGCTAATATTCCTTTATTTGGGCTTTCGTCTGCCGCATTAGAAAGATTTGAATATCTTGCAATCATACTTGGAACAGATTTTGGTTCAATAATTTCGTTGGGAATTGGTCCGATTGTAATGGCTTCTATTATTCTTCAACTTTTAACAGGTGCAGGAATAATAAAAATAAACTTAAACACTCTTGAAGGTAAAAAGTTTTTTCAAGGTTTACAAAAAATATTGGTTATGTTTTTCATAGTTTTTGAAGCACTTGTTTATGTTATGATGAACGGTCTTGAAGCTTATCCAGGATATGCTGGAATTGTGATATTTCAATTGATTCTTGGGGGGTTGGCCATTTATTATATGAATGAAGTTTCTGAAAAATGGGGATTTGGTTCTGGTGTTAGTTTATTTATTGGTGCAGGAGTTTCTTGGAGATTAATTGCAAGCGCATTCCAGTTCATAAATGCTCAAGGAAAAAGTTGTTTAATGGACTTTTCAGGAACTCCTTGTTCAGGTAAAGTTTTAGTTTTAATTCAAGCTTTAATTGGTAATCAAAAAGCCCCTACAGAATTTTTATCTGCAGCTGCAGCAATTGTAGCTACAATAGCTATCTTTTTACTTGTAGTTTGGGCACAATCTCTGAAAGTAGAAATTCCTTTATCTTATGGAAGAATAAGAGGATATGGTATGAAATGGCCTTTATCTTTCTTTTATGCTTCTGTTATACCTGTTATTTTTGCAGCAGCTTTAATTGCAAATATCCAATTATTTGGGGGGATGTTTGAAAACTGGCTGGGGCATGCTACTTTTTTAGGTGAATTTGTAAATGGTCAAGCAGTTTCAGGACTTGCATTTTGGATGGGTTCAACGAACATTTTGGATTTAACAATTAGAGGGGGTTTCTTACCAATATATTTGCTTCAAGGATTAACCCATATAATTGCATTTATTATTTTATGTACTATGTTTTCTGTATTTTGGGTAAAAACTTCTGGAATGGGGGCAAGAGAACAAGCAGAAAAAATAAGTTCTTCTGGATTACAAATTGCAGGATTTAGACAAGACAACAGGATATTAGAAAGTGTTTTGCAAAGATATATTATGCCCTTAACAGTGATGGGGGGAGCTGCAATAGGTTTATTAGCCGCTCTTACAGATTTATTAGGTGCTTTAATATCGGGAACAGCTATATTGTTAGTAATTATGATTATGTATCAATTTTACCAAAGTATTGCTCAACAACATGCAGAAGATATGAATCCTGCATTGAGAAAATTTATGGGAAATAAATAAAATGGAAAATAAAGAAGGAAAAACAAGTTTTAAACCAATAATAATTGTGATGTTAATCTCTTTGGTAATTGCAGGTCTTTGGGATAAAGTTCCTGCAATAAAAAACTCCATACATTTTATTTTAAATCCTACTGCAGGTATTTTAATGAATTGGGAGTTAACAATTGGAATGTCAATTGTGGTTCTTGTCATAACTATTCTTACAACACTTGTTCAAAAATATGCTACAGATCAAGAAACTTTAAAAGAATTAAAAAAAGAACAAAAAGAAGTTCAAAAACAAATGAAAGAATTTAAAAATCATCCTAAAAAGATGATGGAACTTCAAAAAAAGCAAATGAGTTTTATTCCTAAACAATTTAAATTAAGTATGCGAGGGATGGTTTATACAGGTGTTCCTTTAATTTTATTTTTCCGATGGTTTGATGATTATTTTACTGTTATGGCGACCACAGCAGGGGAACCTGTTAGATTTTTAGGATTTATGGGGTGGTTTGTATTTTATATTGTTGCTTCAATTGTGTTTAGTTCTATTTTAAAGAAGTGGATGAAAGTTGTTTAGAGAGAGTGTTAAGTTTTCGTGGTTTAAATTATGGGGGCAAAATGCTTGTAGATTGCTTTGTATCTCTCTTGTGCTTACTCCTTTTTAGAATAGGTCAAGACACAGAGTTATTTTCTTTGGATGGTTTTTCATTTTAAAGGATGGAGTTTGAGGGATAAATTTTTTATTACAACTTTTACAAAAGTATCTTTGCTGTTTGCCGTGTGCTTTTGTTTTGAATGTTCCTCGTCTAACTACGCTGTCTTTCTTACAATGGGGGCATGTTATTTTCTGTACCATAAAACTAAGTATAAAAACCAATTTTTGTACCATAATAAATTGGCTAAAAATTTTATAATGATTTTGAGTTATTGTTTTAGGGGGGACATATGTCCCTGGATTGCACAAATGAAAGTTGTTTAGAAACCCTTAAAAACACCTTATTTCTAAGCATATCATGGACGAAAGAGAATTACAAACTAAGTTTCAAGTTTTTGAACAGCAAATAATGCAAATTCAACAACAACTTCAAGCAATTGATCAAGCAATTGTTGAAATAGATTTTCTTGAAAAAGGTTTAGATGATTTAATTGGGAAAAAAGACTTGGAAATCTTATCTCCTTTAGGAAAAGGAATTTTTGCAAAAACAAAATTACTCTCTGAAGAATTAATAGTTGATGTTGGAGGGAAAAATTTTGTTACTAAATCTATTCCTGAAACTCAAGAATTAATAAAAGAACAATTAACAAAATTAAATGATGTTAAAAAAGAATTAGAAGGTGAAATGCAAAAAATAAATACAGAATTAACAAAAACAATGTTAGAATTTCAACAAAACGCAAAAATGCAACACGATCGTTCTTGTTCACATGATGAAGAATGTGAAAAAGATTGTGGTGATGATTGCGGTAATGATTGCAAGTGTGAATAAGAATTGATTTTATTAGTTCTTTTTATGATACAAATCTAAAATATAAACAAGATTTATTTTTAAATCATAATAATAAGATAACCTAAAAGGTTTAATATATAATTCTCGCGTGGCTTTTCGAATATTTCTCATGGGTTTTCCAACTTCTGGATTTTCTAAAATCTTTTTAATTTGCTTTTTTATTTTATCCTTTAATAATTTATCTTTAATCTTAGAAAATATTGCCTTAAATTTCTTATCAAAGCGAATCTCTACCATTTATCTATCTCTTCAAAGAGATTCTCAGAGTTAACACTAATAAACTCCCCAACTTCAATTCTTTTGTATGCTTCTTCTGTTCTTTTAGCGAATTCTAAATCCTCTTTGAAATTTTCATCTAAATTTGTTGCTTTCTTTAATATTAAATTTCCATCTTTTTGAAGAATAAGAAGCTTATCCCCTTCTTTTAATCCTTTTCTCATTTCTTGGGGAATTACCACTTGACCTTTAGAACTTATTTTAGTTATGCCTATATTTTCCATAGTAAGACTAATCTTACTTGCTATTTAAAACTTTTTAATTAACTTTCTTTAGAAATTGGTTATAAGTTAATAAACCATATTCTGAAATAATTCCTTTAATATACTTTTTAGGAACAAATTCAAAAGCAGGATTTTTTATTTTAATGTTCTTTGGTGCTTTATCCCAAACCTCATTTAATTTTCTATTTTCAATTGGGATTTTTGAATTTGAAAATTTCCAAGAATCTGCAATAATATAAAAAGGAATTTTATGTTTTTTAGCTAAAATTGCTAACATCTCACTTCCAATCTTATTTATTACACCCTCTTTTAATACTGCGTCTGCTCCTAAGAAAATTATAGAAACTTTTTTTGTTTTAAGTTCTTTTGAAAGAGCCACATTCATTGCAGAATCCACAAACATTGTTACAGGAATTCCTGCTCTTTTCAATTCCTTTGCAGTTTTTCTCCCTTGAAATAGGGGCCTTGTTTCTGTATTGTAAACTTCAAATTTTTTTCCTTTCTCTTTAGCATTAATTATGGCCTTAACCACATTTGTAGAATGGCAATGTGTAAACAGTGTTTGATTATTCTTTATTAATCTATTTGCATATTTGTTTATTTCTTCTTGAGATGTTTTAAAATGTAATTTAATTTCTCTTAAAGGAATTCCTTGTTCTGCTAACCCTAAAACATTTTGCATCATTGGTTCTGTTGGTCTAGTTTTCAGAATTTTGTTTTTTGTTTTTTTAGAGGGAAGTAAAAAATATGCTTCTAAAGCAGCTTTAGCAATATTTACTGCTCCTTGAATTTTAATTTCTTTTATGTGCTTTAATATTTTCTCAAATCTTTTTCTTTTATTCATAAAAAAATAAATCTAAGAAAGTTTAAAAATTCTCTTTTTCTAACAATAGTATGTTAGAGTCGCTTATTAATCCGATGCGAGCAGAAAGAGGACCGTGGAAAATGCTTTTTATAGGTATTTTATATGGATCACTATCTATTTTATTAGTGAAACTTTTTTTTGCTCAGGACGCTGTTTTAAGTAAATTCTCTGGCCTAATGGTTGTAACTTTTTGTGTTATGTTTTCTTTACCTTTTATGTATTACATTATAAAAAAGGAAGAAAAAGAAGATGAAGAAATAGAAGGACTTTTGCATGTATGGAAAGCACATAGAAATGCAATCTTTGCATTAATGTGGTTATTTTTAGGATTTGTTATTGCTTTTTCTTTTTGGCACATAGTGTTACAAGATCCCAATCTACTAAATGCTCAAATAGAAACCTATTGCATGATAAATAGCCCGTCAAATATAGAATCTTGTTTTACACAGTATTCTGTTGGAGGAGCAGAAAGTATAACCGGGGCATATGCTTCAAAAGTAGGAAGATTTTTTTCAATTTTAGAAAATAATATTTATGTTATGATTTTTACCTTAATATTTTCCTTGATTTTTGGGGCAGGAGCAATATTTATTTTAGCTTGGAATGCTTCTGTAATTGCAGGAGCAATAAGTATTTTTACGCATTATCGAATAAGTGAAATTCCTTTAGGATTGTCCAGATATATGATTCATGGTTTGCCTGAAATAGCTGCTTATTTTATAACTGCCTTAGCTGGAGGAATTCTTGGAGTTGGATTTATTAGAAATGGTGTTAAAAGTAAGAAATTTTTAAGAGTATTAGAAAATGTTGTAATTCTTATTTTTGTAGCTTTAATAATTCTAGTTCTTGCAGGGCTTTTAGAGGTTTATTTTACTCCTCTTCTATTTAATTAATCCCAATTAAATTTAAAAACAAACTTTTATTGAATCACTTATGGACCCTTTACTAATAACAATCATACTTGTAAGTTTTTTAACAACTCTTATAATTGTTCCAAAATGGATTGGAAGGGCACATCAAGAAGGATTAACTGGAAAAGACATGCATAAATTAGATAAACGAGAAGTTGCAGAAGCTGGAGGAATAAGTATTCTTGGGGGTTTTATTTTAGGGGTTTTTTTATATATTGCAATAAATACTTTTTATTTTCAAGACCAAACTAATGTTTTACCTATACTTGGACTTTTAGGAGTTTTATTTTTTGCTTCTTTAATAGGAATAGTAGATGATTTACTGGGTTGGAAAAGAGGTTTAACTAAAAAAGTTAGAATTTTTATGCTTGTTTTTGCAGCTGTTCCATTAATGATTTTAAATGTGGGTCAATCCACAATTATGGGAATAAACTTTGGTATATTTTTTCCATTAGTTTTAGTTCCATTAGGGGTTGTTGGAGCAACATCAACTTTTAATTTTTTAGCAGGATATAATGGTTTGGAAACAGGACAAGGGATAATTATGTTATTGGGATTATCTATAGTCACTTTTTTAACAAACCAAGCCTGGTTAAGTGTTATTGCGCTTTGCATGGTTGCCTCTTTGATTGCATTTTATACTTTTAATAAATATCCTGCAAAGATTTTTCCTGGAGATATGATGACTTACTCTATTGGTGCTTTAATTGCTTGTATTGCTATACTTGGAAATATAGAAAAAATAGCTCTTTTCTTTTTTATACCCTATATCTTAGAATTTATTTTAAAATCTAGAGGAAAATTAAAAAAAGAAAGTTTTGCAAAATTAAACAAAGATGGAAGTTTAGAACAACCTTATAAAAAAATATATGGTCTAGAACATTTAGCAATTAAAATCTTAAAGAAAACTAAACATAATAAAAAAGCCTATGAAAAAGAAGTTGTTTGGTTAATAAATGGATTTCAAATCTTAATAATAGCTGCTGGCCTTTTAATTTTCTTTTAATTAAATAGATTTTTAAAAGAAACTCTCCTCAGATAAAAATGGCTGAAACAATAGATTTAATGAAAAGTTTTAATGTAGCAAAGAACTTTATTACAAATAAAAAAGTTCAAAATACCATAATTATCGCTCTTTTACTTTTAATATTAGTTTTTGGTGCTTGGGTAAGAGTCCAAAATTTACCTGGTTTAAAAGATGGTACAACTGAGCAATATATTCCTTTAGCACTTGATCCTTTTTATTTTCTAAGAGTTGCTGAGACAATTGTAGATCAAGGGGAACTTCCTCAATATGATGAATTTCGTGATCCTATGATTACAGATACTGTCTGGCATCCTGAAATTCTCCCGCAAACAATTGTTTTAATCTATAAAGTAATAAAACCATTTAATTCAAATATAAGTATACAATTTGTAGATGTTATCTCTCCTGTAATCTTTTTTGTCTTGGGTCTTCTGGTCTTCTTCTTTTTAATTTATTTTTTGACAAGATCTAAATTGTTAGCATTAATCAGTTCTGCTCTTCTTACAGTAATTCCCCCGTATCTTTATAGAACATTGGCAGGGTTTTCAGATCACGAAGCAATGGGAATGTTTGCTTTTTTCTTAGCACTTTTAGGATTCACTATCTCCATGAATTATTTATCAAAAAAAGAAAATAAAAATCTAACAATTTCTGGAATCTTGGGATTAATTTCAGGATTTTTAATTACTTTTACTCTTGCTAGCTGGGGGGGAGTTGCTAAATTTTTATTTATGATTATTCCTTTTAGTTTTTTCGTAATTTGGATTATTAATTTAAGAAAAGATAAAAATTTAAAAAAATATATTTTGTATTATGTTTCGCTTGTTATTGGGCTTTTCTTAGGGGCCTGGATATTGAATTTTCCTTTAGATAATTTAGTTAGAGGAAATCTTTTAAGTGCAGTGGGAATCTTTACTCTTTTTGTTTTAGGATATATTATTGTGGATTAT
>CAZQKH010000002.1:48100-50803 GCA_964593105.1 Candidatus Woesearchaeota archaeon
TATTGGTTTTAGGAATTATACTATATCAAATCTTTGTTGGAAATGTTCAAGAGATAATTAAGATGATTCTTGAAAGAATTATTTATCCTTTTGGAACAGAAAGAGTTGGTTTAACTGTTGCTGAAAATAAACAGCCTTATTTAACAGAGTGGATTTCTCAAATTGGAAAATTTGTCTTTTGGGTTTTTGTATTGGGATGTTTTCTTGTAGGAATTAAAATTTCACAAGGATTAAAAAGAAAAAAATTCAGATACTTGTTTAGTTTTGGATGGATTTTACTTATTTCAGGTATTTTATTTACAAGAATCTCAGCAAGTTCAATATTAAATGGGACTAACTTCTTTAGTAAAGCTGTTTTCTTAATTTGCTTTTTAGTGTTTATTATTATCACTGTATATTCCTATGTTAAATCAGATTGGAAAATTCCAATAAGATATATTATAATTGCAGCTTGGATGATTCCAATGTTAATTGCTGTGCGGGGTGCAATTAGACTTTTCTTTGCAATTGTTCCTTTTGTATCTTTTATTGCAATTTGGGGAATCTTTGATATATATAAATATTCTAGAAAAACAAAAGAAGAAATAACAAAAATGTTAATTTATCTTTTAGTAATAGTTGCTATAATTGGGATGATAATTACCATTGTTAATTTCACCAAAGCAAATGTTCAACAATCAAAATATTATACTCCTTCTGCAAGTGCAGATTGGCAGAATTCAATGAAATGGGTAAGAGAAAATACTGGTGAAAAAGATGTTTTTCTACACTGGTGGGATTATGGATATTGGGTTCAGACTTTAGGAGAGAGACCTACATTTAGTGATGGGGGGCATGTAGCAACTTCTTTTGGAGATCACTTAGTTGGAAGGTATGTTTTAACAACTCCTTATCCTGAAACTGCAAAAAGTTTTATGAAATCTAATAATATTTCTTATCTTTTGATAGACCCCACAGATATAGGAAAATATACTGCATATAGTACAATTGGAAGTGATGAAAAAGGAAACGATAGACGTTCGTGGTTATCTACAATGCTTTCAGATCCAAGTCAAACAAAAGAAACAAGAGATGGACTTATTAGATTTTACAATGGGGGAATTCCTTTAGATTTAGATGTATTTTATAATGAAAATGGAACTGAAATATTTTTACCTGAAGGAAAAGCTTATCTTGGAGGAATTCTCTTAGAGGTTGTAAATTCAGAAATTCAACAACCTCAAGGAATATTTGTGTATAATGGAAAACAATTTACTCTTCCAATAAGATATTTATATCATAACGGGAATATAATTGATTTTGAACAAGGAATAAATTCCTTAGTTTATAAGTATCTTGCAGTTTATGATAGCTCTCAAGGGCAAAAAATGGATCCTGACGGGGCTGTAATGTATTTATCAGAAAAAACCAAAGATAGTTTAGTAGCCCAAATATATTTGATGAATGACCCGGAAAATAAATATCCTGAATTGACTCTCGCACATTCTCAAGGAAATTATGAATTTAATTTCTTTTATAATGGTTTTAGAGGCCCAATAAGAATATGGGAAATTGGAGACTTAGATAGATATATTGAAAGAGAGGAATTCTTAAATAGGTATGGAGGGTTTGCAGAGTTAGATAATTTAACTTTTATAAAATAAAATGAAACTAAATTTAGGTTGTGGAAGAGATAGAAAAAAAGGATATATTAATGTGGATTCTTCTAAAGAAGTTAATCCTGATAAAGTTTGGAATTTAGAAAAAACACCTTTACCTTTTAAAGATAATTCTATTAATGAAATTATTGCAGAACATGTTCTTGAACACATTACAAATTTTATTCCTTTGATGCATGATTTCAGAAGAATTTGTAAAAAAGGTGCTAAATTAAAAATAAAAACTCCTTTTTATTCTGCTTGGGGACAATTTAATGATCCCACACATGTGAGATTTTTTACTCCTTTTACTTTTAATTATTTTAGAAGAAATAATTATGAACACGAAGTAGGATGTAAAGAAGACATGTTTAAAATAAATAAGGTAAAAATAAATTATGGAATTGGAAGATCAAAAAAACTAAATTTTCTGTTTAATCCTTTGATAAATTTAAATCATGAAATATATTGTAGATTTTTTGCGTGGATTTTGCCTGCATGTGAAATAGTATATGAATTAGAGGTTTTAAAATAAAATGGATTTTATTTGTAAAGATTATGCTTATGAAAACGGGAAAGACGTAGATATAGAGAAATTAAAAGCAGATTTTATTGAAGAAGAAGAATTTGCAAAAATGCATAAAGATCTTCCAATTATGTGTCATGATGTTTTTATTAAATATAAGGGTGGAATTGTATTTGTAAAAAGGAATAATTTTCCTGCAAAAGACATTCCTTGGGTTCTCGGAGGAAGACTTCAACGAGGAATTCCTTTAGAAGAATCAATAAAACAAAAGATAAAACAAGAATGTGGATTAGATATAAAGAATATAAAAGCATTAGGTTTTGGTAGACATTTATTTCAAACAGATCCTTTTGGACATGGAAAAGGCACAGACACTCCTTGTTTAATTTTTTTTGCAGAAGGAGAAGGAAAATTAAAATTAGATAATTTGCATGAAAAACCTGAAATAATCACCAAAGAAAAATACACTGAGGAATTTAGAAAAGAACTTCATCCATATCTTAGAGATTTTATGGACCTGGTCGTGGAAAAATTTCTATA
>CAZQKH010000003.1:0-16673 GCA_964593105.1 Candidatus Woesearchaeota archaeon
GGGTCCGATTCTTGAAGAAGGAGAAACTATCTGGGATAAAATTTCTTAATTGAAGGTAATGTTTAAAAACTATATATTCTAGTGTATATTATGGTTGTTAAAAAAAAGGTGAAGAAAAAAGTTTCTAAGATTTCTAAAAACTCTTTTGCAAAAAGAAAAAATAAGGTTTTAGTTAATTTAATTCGGTCTTTGGTGGCTTTTGTAATTTTCTTAGTACTTTCTCTTGTAGTTTCAAATTATGTTCTTGATATTTTATTTAAATTAGGTGCTTTAATAACTGGTGGTATTTCTGTAGCATTTATTTTAATTTTTCTTGGATTTCTTTTGTATAAAAAAAATTCTAAAAAGAAGCGTTAAGTTTTTTAATGTTTTAATTTATTTATTAGCTGTGCCACAATAGCTCAGTTATGGTTAGAGCACGTCATTGGTAATGACGAGGTCCTGAGTTCGACTCTCAGTTGTGGCTTTTATTTTATGGTTTAAATAACATAATTTATAAACTTTTTAATTTATAAATTATAGTGGAAAGAGGAAAGAAGAAAGAATTAATCTTAGTATCAGCTTTTTTATTAGTTTTAATAGCATTCTTGGTCTTTTTCTATTTAGATCTTTCTTCTAAGAATTTAAATGTAAATGTAATTGAAACTCCTGAAACTTGTAATGATACAGATGGAGGGATAAATTATTTTGTTCAAGGGATAACCTCTGGAATAAACAGATATTTTGTTAAGGGTGAATTTCCTGATTTTTGTTCATCTGAAGTAAATTTATCAGAATATTCTTGTGAAAATGATTTTGTAGTTAAAGAAACTTATGATTGTTCTTTAAATAATGCAACTTGTTTTGAAGGAAGATGTTTAGAAGTTCCAAAAGATTTAGAAGATCCAGAAGTAAATACTTGTAATGATACAGATGGTTTAAATTATACTAATGCAGGTTCTGTTTATGGACAATTAATAATCGATGGTCCTGCTGTGACTAAATATGATGTTTGTAATTCAATAGATGTTCTTACGGAGTATTTTTGCGAAGGGGATCCTGATTTAATAATGAAAGAGGAGTTTCCTTGTTCTAAAATTTCAAATGAGAGTTTTTGTTTATCTGGTGCTTGTATAGTTAAAGAAAATTCTTCATCGCCTTCCAATGTAACTTGCATTTCTACAGGAAACTTTTGTTTAGATAATTCTTCAGTATGTTTTGGAAATCTTTTAAATTTTTCTTGTTCTGAAAATCAAGTTTGTTGTGATGTGGACGCGAATTTACAAAATTCTTCAAGTACTTGTTTGGAGCTAAATGGGACAATATGTAATTTAACCCAATATTGTTTTGAAGGAGAAACTTATTCTTCTTTAGGATTAACTTTTGGAGAGGTTTGTTGTGTTGGAGGAAATTGTGCTGAAGAGATTACTTATCAAGAACCTATGATTTTAAATAATTTTCAAAATATTTCTGGGTCTCCTTGTGTTGGAGATTTTTGTGAAACAAATGAATCCTCTGAGTTTTCTGCAATTACTTGTGGTCCTGGAGAAGATTGTGATATAGAGAATTCTCTTTCTAAAGAGGATAAAAATTATTGGTGGTTATGGTTGATAGTGGTATTAATTCTTGTAGGAGGTTTTGCTTTTTTATTCTTTACAATTAGAGAAAGATTAAAACTTAGAAAAGAATTTGTAAAAAACTCTGCTAAAACAAATTCAGTCCAACTAAAATCTTCTGAAACAAATTCAACTCAATCAAATCCTAAGAAAACTCTTTGAAAATATCTTCTAGTTCAAATTCTAATAAGGAAACAGGCATTTTAATTTTCCAATTTTTTAATATTTTAGGATGAATTTCTCCGATAAATCCTATTTCTTTGTCTTTAAATAAAATATTTCCTGTTCTTCCATCGATAAAGTGCTGTGGGGGATTATTTGTTTCTTTTATTTCTAATTTTATATTTAAGATTTTTTCTAAATACTCTAAAATCTGTTTAATTTCTGTAAAATTTCCAGGGCAAATTGCAATTGACAAATTTTCTTTTTCATTTATCTTTCCAGATTTTATTTGAAACGTTTTTCCTATTTCACATATTTTTTGAGGATATTCTGAATCAATATTTTTTGAAAATGTCTTTAAAATTCCTGAAGAAAGATTTCTTCTTAAAATATTATTTTCTGTTTTAGATTCTATCACTTCTAGATATTCTGGTTCTGATTTTTCATTGATACCCATTTTTTTAAATTGATTTTCTTTTGTTGTAAGATGATGGCTTGATATTTCTAAAATCCCTATTCCTTGTAAGATATTTGAAATTTTTTGTTTGATAACTTCTTTTTGATCTTTTTCTCCAATTGTAGAAATTTGAGGGATTTGAGGAATAAAATTTTCGTATCCATATGCAATTGCAACTTCTTCAATTAAATCTACTTCGTGTAAAATATCTGTTCTCCAAGATGCAATTTCAACTTCTCCTTTATAATAATTGTGCCCCATCTTTTCAATATATTGTTTTATTTGTTTTTCTTGAAAATTCATTCCTAAGGTTTTATTTGTATTTTCTATTGAGATTTTCATTTTCTCTGTTTTTAATTCTGGGGTAATTTGAGTATCTTTTGATTTTATTTTCATTTGATAAATTCTTCCTCCCATTTCTGCGAAAATTGTTACAATGATACTAAGACATTTTTTTAATATCTTTTGATCAAATCCAGAACATTCAATAAAAACATCTCTTGTTTTTTCTGTTACTCTTCCTGTTAGTTCTGAGTTAATTATTGGAGGCATACTTAGAATTTGTTTTGCATGATCTACAAAGATTGGGAATTTTGTTTTGCCTTTTAATAAATGAGAATATTCTTTACCGGCAGGGTGTCTTTGTAATATCTCTAATCCAGACATTGCTCTTCCTGATTCTAAAGGAATGAATTTTATTTTGTCTGGTTCCAATGCTTTATATGTTATTGGAAGGGTTATTTTTTCTAAAGGATATATGCCTATTGCTAACTTTTTTCTCTTTCTTCCAATTGTAGTGTGGAGTTTTTCTTGTATCTCAATTATTTCTTTTATTTTATCTTCAGAAAGTCTTAGATTTTTTATGATTGCACACATTGTATAGGGTCTAACTTCTTTTACAGAGGATTCTACTTTTACAGTGTAGTTTTTTTCAGGTTTGTGTAATTTGTATTCTTTTAATCTTGTTTTTCTTCCTAAAAATGCTAAAAAAGATTTTTTAAATCCATGATAGGAAAGTAAATCTGGTCTATTTGGAAAGATTTCTATTTCAAGATAATTTTCTGTGATTGATTCTACAGGTGTTCCAAATAATGCAATTTTCTCTTGCATTTTTTCGTCTAATTTTCCAATTTCTCTTTCAAATTGTTTTTTTGGTACTTTTATGTTTGCCATTTTTATTTTATTATGTAAAATTTATTTTCCTTATAATTTTCTAAGACTTTTGCACTAGGGAAGTAAATCTTTTCTGGTAACTCATTTATATCAAACCATTGCCATACTGTTATTTCTTCTGGTTCTTTTACTTGGGGTTCTCCCTCAAAATCATCTGAAAATAAACCTATTGTTATAAAATGTGCAGAATTTATTTTATCATTATTAACACAAATAACTTTCATTGTTTTTAGTTTGATTCCTGTTTCTTCCATTGTTTCTCTCATTGCTCCTTCTTCAAAAGATTCCTGAAAGTGTAATTTTCCTCCAGGCATTGTCCAAGTTCCTTCTCCACTTAATTCTGAATCTGCTTTATTTGGATTGTCATGCCTTTTTCCAAGTAAAACTTTTTTTTCTTTGTTTAAGATTAATACTCCAAAACCTACTCCTGTTTTCTTTTTTTGTTTTTCCATTTTTATTTTATCCATGCCCTCATTTTTCTTAATTGAGTTAAATCATTTTTGTAAAGTTCTCTTAAATCTTTTACTTTATAATAATCCATTAAAATTCTATCAAATCCTGGACCCCAAGCTAAAACTGGAATGTGTCTTCCTAGTAAAGGTATTGTAACCTCTGGTCTAAACATTCCTGCTCCTCCTAATTCTAGCCAAACCTTTTTTTCAGGATGCCAAACATTTATTTCTACACTCGGTTCTGTATATGGGAAATATGCCGGACTAAATCTTATTTTATCAAATCCCATTTTACTAAAAAACTGTTTTAAATATCCTAGTAAATGTCTGAAATTTGCGTTTTCATCTATAACAATTCCCTCTGTTTGATTAAATTCAAATTCATGACTCCAATCCACTGTTTCATTTCTAAAACATTTTCCAATAGCAAAATATTTTGCAGGAAAATCCTTTTCTTTTAATTCAGCTAATTTTTTTGCAGATAAACAAGTTGTGTGTGTTCTCAATACAAGTTTTTTTGATTGTTCTTCATCCCACTCAGATCCCCAACCTTTACTTCCTTGTACTCCTTTTTCATGTGTGTCTTTTATTTTTTTGATTAATTTTTTGTCTGGTTCTTCTTGTTTTTTGTTAATAAAGAAAGTATCTTGCATTTCCCTAACAGGATGGTCTTGTGCAGTAAATAATGCATCAAAATTCCAAAAACTTGGTTGAACCATATTTCCAGTCATCTCTTTAAATCCCATTTCAGTCCAAATATCTCTAGCATAATCTACAGCTTGATTTACAAAGTGTCTTTTTCCACCATATATTCTTGGAACATTTGCATTAATATCATATCTTCTGAATTTTTTTCCTTTCCAATTTCTTTCTTTTTTCAATAAATCTCTAGTTATTTGTTCTATAAGATTTTGCGAGTTTATTTTAGATTTCATAATTTTCTTCCCTAAATCTGTTATTGAGATTTCTATTTCTTTTTTTTCTTTAACTTCAATTATATTTTTTCTTTTTTGTAATTCATTAAAAGCAAAGTTTTGTTCTGGAGCTAAGGAATCTTTTTCTAAAGGTAAATTATCTATGAATATCTCTTCTATGCTTTTCTTTGAAATTTCTTCTTTTTTAGCATTAAAAATTATCTTTCCATTTTTTAATTCAATTAAAGCTTTTCTTTTTAAAACTCCTAAAGAAACTTTGAATTCATCATTTGATAATTTGCTTTCTTTAATTGCTTCTTTTAGATGCAAAATTCTTTTTTTGTCTAAAAGGTTTAATAATCTTCTTTCTGGAAGTCCTTTCTTTTTATATAAGGCCCCATTTATATCTAATTCGATTATTTTCTTCTTTTTTAAATTTAAGTTAATTATTTTCTTCTTTTGCAAGTATTCTAATGCTCTTAATACAGTGGTTTTATCTAAATTTGACTTCACACAAATTTTAGATAATTTCTTTTCTTCAAGATGAGGAATTATTTTTCTTTCTATAGGGCTTAGAGATTGGATTATTTTCTCCATTATATAATTTGGTAGTTTTAGTTAAAAAAGCTTTGTTTTTAAGTTGATTAAGTTTATAAATTCAGATTGTTTTTAGTTTAAATGAGGAATAAGAAAGGGGTTTCTAGTACAGTTTCAACAATTTTAATAATTGTTTTAATAATGGTGGTTTTAGGAGTTATTGGAACAGTGGTTTTTGGTTTTATTAGACAAGGAACAAATCAATTTTCTACTAGTAAGTTTACAGTAAGAACTGGAATTGCTTCTGCAAATATTGATTTTGATACAGGGATAGCTACAATTAGAGTTGCGAGAGAACTTGGAATGGGAAATCTTATAGGATTAAAATTTATTTTTGAAGATACAAAATCTTCTGAAGTTTTTGATGTTGAAATTACTGGATTTGATGAATTAGAAGAAAAAACTTTTGATTTGGATTTGATTTCAGAAGATTCTAATTTAAATTTATTTGATGTGGGGAAAGTATCTGTAGCACCAGTTATTTTGTTGGAATCTGGTGAGATAGTCATTGGAACTCCTTCAGAGGTTATTTCTGGATTAAATAATAATTTAAATCTGGCAAATGAAACTTTTGAAGAAGAGAATGATACAGAAATATGTGCAGTAAATGCAGATTGTGGAATTGATTATTTTGTTATTGGAACTAAATATTGTTTAGAAAATAATTCATATCAATATAAAAAGGTTTTTACATGTACTTTAGGATTTTGTGATAACTCTCTTGAAGATATTTTTATGGAAACTTGTGATTTTCAATGTTATGATGGAGATTGCATAGAGGAGATTATGGGATGTGCCCCTGAAACTGTGAATGTTGATTGTGGGGTAGATGGTTATATTGGAATTCCTGCATGTGATGTTACTGCTACTAGAGTTATTCAAGATTATAAAGATTATTCTTGTATTAATTCTTCTTGTGATCTTGTTGTTATATCTCAAGTATTAGAATATTGCAATTCTTCAGAAGTTTGTTTTAATGCAGAGTGTTTTGTTCCCTTAGAGTGCACAACAAATGCTGATTGTCCTGGAGGAGAGATTTGTGTAGAAGGTGAATGTGTTACAGAATTTGCTTTAAACTCAGGGGTTATTTCTTCAATTTGGCCTTTTAGTATTGGGGAATATTTTGATAGCCCTGATTTATTAGACCCTGAAAATATGAGTTTAGTAGGAAAGTTTATAGTTTTTCCAGGGAGTCTTCAACAAGGATGTTTAAGTATTTATGAACATTTAATGCCAAATGTGACAGGCGCAGCACCTTATGTAAGATTAGATGAACCAATTACAAATATTTCAAGTTTAGATAGTTTTCAGATTTGGGAGACTAATTATGTTTGTGAACTTTATTAAATTTTAATTATAAATTTTTAGTCATCCACGTTGGCATTCCTAAAACAAGACCTAATGATTTTAAATTATAAGAGTTTTGTTTGTTTTTTGAAATAAATTTCATTTGAATTTTATATTTGTCACATAATTTAATATTTTGGATAATTCTTGAGATTATTTTCTCTTTGTTTTTTGATAAAACAAGTTCGTCAAAATTTATTCCTATTTTTATATTATTTTTTTTAGTTATTTTTGCTAGAACTTGATTAAGTCCTGAATTTCTTTGTTTTTGATAATCTTTTTTGTTTTTTAAATTTATTAAAAGAATTTGAATCTCTAGTTTTTCTAAAACTTTTCTATTTAAATCATCATCTTCGCTAGTGAAAATTATTTCTTTATTTTTGTTGTTTTTAACTTGATTTCTTAATTTGTTAAAGTTTTTTTCAGTGAGAATTATTTGTTTCATAAGGTAAGGAGTAATTTAACTTTTATTAAGATTTTGATTTATATTTTTTAGAATATGTTAGGTAAGTACCTTCAAGTTGATTATCAAAAATATTTTCAAATAAAACATTATTTTTGTTTGCTCCATTTATTATAAGCCATCTAAAATTCCCCCTCCAATCAATACTTGGAATTCCAGAAATTTCTTTTTTGAATTTTTCTTCTACAATCAAAAAAGGTTTGTTTTTAAATTCTGAAGAGATTTCTCCAATTTTTTCTGCTCCAAATTCCCCATATTTTGCAATAATATAAGGGTTTTTTGATAATTCAAAAGAACTTTGTTCCCCTATTTTGTATCCAAAGGGGGTAAAACTCATTAAGCCATCATTACTAAAAAAAATGGGCTGTCCATTACTGCGAACTTCTTTGCAATTGGAAAAATTATCCAAAAGAGAATTTACATCACAATAAGAATTAATATCTTTTATTGTTGGTTTGTGTTTGAAAAAAACACCTGAACTAAAATCCCCTTTTCCTTTCGATGAATGAAGTTCCATGGTGTTTTCCCAAATATTTCCTCCTAACTGGTTTAATGTTTTTTTATTAGTTTTTTTATATTTTAAAAGAATGGATAATAAAGAAATGGTTTCTGGTGAACATAACCATTCCAAATCATTTTTTTTACAAGAGGTAGAAAAGTTAGAAATATTTCCTTTTAGATAGGACATTTTAAAATTTTTAGAATAAAAATCTTCTTGTGATAATAATTTTTTTATTGTCATAGGGGGGTTAAAGATTCTTACTTTATAAAAATTTATATTTTTATTTACTCATTTTAAATATTTATTTTAATTAGGATTATAATTAATCCTAAAAGTATAAAAAGTATATGTGAAAAATAAAGAATTCTCCAGATTTTTATGTTTTTTGTTAATTCTTTATTTTTTAGATTAAATATTAATTTTTGGTATAATTTTGTTTTGATTATTTGATTGTGGAATTCTGGTTTTCCTATTTTCCCCTAGTATTTTATCTTATTTTTTTTAATAATTTAATTATTCTTTTAAAATAAATAAATCTTTCAATTATTCTAAAGCAAAATCCCAAAAGAATAAGGTTAAAGGAAAAAGTAAATTTTTTAATAGAATCATTTTAATCCTTAATTGTTGTTCCAGTAAACTTTTTGTTCTTTAATAGATTGTTTAATTGTTTTGTATCTTTTCCTATAATGTATGTTGGAATTTTATTGTTTTTTATTATCCCCGAAGCTGTTTGATCTAATACAAAATGTTGTCCGGGTTTAAACTTTGACTTGTTTGCCATTTTATCAAATTCCTGCCATGTTATTTTTGAGATAAACTTTGCTTTTTTATTTGTTACTGGATTGTCAGTGTAAAGTCCTTTTATGTTTGTTAAATTTATGAACTTGGTTTTTAGTTTTCTTGCAATCTCTGCAGCTGTTGAATCTGAAGTTTGATTGGGTTTATATTCTAATGCTCCACAAAAAACAATTTCTCTTGTTTTTAGATAATTTTTAACTTGTTTTATTTTATGAGGGATTCCTTTATGAGGATCTATGCCAAAAAAGTAACTCATAAATCTTGCATTTGTTCTTGTTGCTGCAATTCCGGCATAACTTTGAAATTCTTGATTTTTACTATCTTTTTCTAAAACAGAAATATATTTCCTTGCTAAATCTCCTCCTCCACAAACAATCACAAATTTGTAATTTTTTTTATTTGTATTTATTATTTTTTTAAATTGATTGAGATAAATGTAATTTATTTTGTCAGGGATTATTAAGCTTCCTCCTAAACTTAGAACAATAGTCTCTTTTTTCATATTTTTAATAATGAGGCTGTATTTTTAAGGGTTTTTAATGTTGTTTTTGAGAACCACAAAGAATTTTAAGTTCAATCTCTTGATTTTTATATGGATCTTGGAGGTCATGTCGCAACAAGATTGCTTTCTTTTAAAAAGGGGTTTAATCAACTAGAAGGTATTTCTGGAATTGAGTGGAAAACTCTTCAAAAAGGAACAATTACTTTTTCAAATCTTGTTTTTGATATTAGTTGTATTAAAAGAGAATTAGAGATTGATATTTACCCTTTAGAAGATAAAAATTGGGATAAATTTAGAGAATATTTTGATTTTGCAAGAGAAAATACTAAAATGTTTTATGAGGAGCATGGTTTTTCTCAGGGTTTTTTAAAGGAGAAATATGGTTTTTTAAAAAATAGGACCCATTTAATTAAAGATTCTATAAAATCTTGTAGAATAAATGCAGATATTTCTACAACTAATAACGATAAATTAAAAGAATCTATTTATTATTCTATTGTTGTTCCTTTTATCAAGTATGAAAACTTTTGAAAAAGAGTTTATTTAATTGTGAATAACTTATCATCCTTCACATTAAAGACATCAAGTCTAACTCCAGAATCTAACCAACCATGAGCATAATTTAAAGCTGCAAATGAGTTTACATAATCTCCTTTTGATTCAAAATGTTTAGCATCAGATAAATAATTCTCAACCATATCAATTATTTCTCGCGCATATTTTTCTTTTCCTTTTATAATATTGCTTTTTGCTATTTTCAAAGCTGTTTTTGTTAAATTAAAATACTTTTCAAGTTTTTGTTTTGTTATTTGTTTCATGGTTTTATGAAGGTTAATTTAATTTTTAAATTAATTGGAAATCTTTAAATAGCTCTTTTCATTTGTTTGAATATCTAAGAAAAAGATGAAAAAACTATTTGTAATTTTAGGAGTGTGTATGGTTTTCCTATTAGCTGGAGGTGTTCTTGCTGAGAATCTAGCTGTTACTGAAGATGTTGAAAGTTTTGTTAAGGGAATTGTTGAAGAAAAAGGAATTGTTCAAGGAGATATAGAAAGTGTGGAAAAAATAGATTTTGATAATCTTCCAGAAGAAATTAATTTAGAAAATATAGATGAAACAAATCTTGCAATTTATGAAGTGAATTATGGAGAAGAAAAACCAGTTTTTATTTTAACTGTTTCAGATGCTAAGTTTAAGAAAACACTTAAAGAAATTGCAAATAAAATGATTTTGAATTTCGGATATAATGAGGAATTTAGTGATTCTTTATTTTTAGAAACTGCCACTGGAGTTCAAACAAGTTCTGAAAAAGGATATGTTATGATGAGATCTGGGAGCATTACAGGATTGTCTACAAATTTAGAAGTTCTTGAAGTTAAAGATTCTGGAGAGGTTGAAATTATTATTTATAAAAATCAAGAACCTGTTGGATTTAGAAATGGGTTTGTAGTAGATACAATTGGAATAAATAAAGATTATGATATCATCTCTAAAGATACTCTAACATTTGAAGCAGGAGATGTTATTTCGGTTTATGCCCATGTGAATGGAGATGTTGTGGCGAAAGATATAATAACAATGATGGAGATAAATGTTTTAGAATGAAAATTGAAAGGAGGTTAAAATAAAGATGGTTAAAAATAAACAAGGAATGATGATGAAGGCCATGGTAATAGTAATAATAGTACTTGTTTTAGTATTACTTTACTTTTTCGTTGCTCGACCAGGAATGGATACTTTTGTTATGAATAAGCAAATTGAAGGTGTTAATTTTGCATATGCTGACTTGGTGACTGCTGTTCAAACGCAAGGATATTTTGCTCTTCCTTTAGGAGAAAATCAAACATTGATTTTAGTACCGTATGTTCCTCCTGAAGCCCCAGCTGGAGTTCAGGCATAATAATTCCTTTTTTTTATTTTTTTATTTTTTTTCTTATAAAGACTTAAATATACTTATTTCTTTTAATTTGTATTAGTTACTTACATTAAAAGATGGCGTATAAAAAGTATATAAAAAAGAATGGTAAAATTTATGGACCATATATTTACCATAGTAAAAGAGTTAATGGAAAAGTTGTTTCAGAATATCGAGGATCTAAAGAAAAATCAATTATTAATATAAATAAAACAAGCAAAAGAAATTTAGCACTTGTTTTTGCAGGTGTTTTTTTGATATTATTCTTATCTTTATTCTTTATTATTCGATCAGGAGATATTTCTGGAAATGTTATTTTAAATCTTGATAGTCAATATCAAGAAAATCAATCTTTAGAGGGTGTTTTAAGTATTGGTTTAAAAGAAGGGGAGATGATTCCTGAATCTTCTAAAATTATTTTTGAAAATGCAAATACCTTTTATGAATATGATTTAAATCAATTTGTTTCAGCAGAATCTATGAATGGAGATTTTTTTATTGAAGGAGAAGATTCCCTTGGACAAGGAAAAGGATATGGTTTAATTGGTAATCAGGTTATTTATCCTGATGTTTATTTTCAGTTTCAGGTGGTTGATCTCCAAGTAGATCTTGAGGACCAAGTAGGTCTTGAAGAAAGTCCTGAAGAAGTAGAAGAAATTGTTGAGCCAGAGATTGTGGAACTAGAGGTTATTGAAGAAGAAATTCCTGAAGGGGTAGAAGACCCAATAGTACCTGAAGAAGTTGTGGAAGCAATACCTGAAGAACCAGTGGAAGAATTTAGTGAACCTGTTGCTCAAGTAGATCTTGAGGACCAAGTAGGTCTTGAAGAAAGTCCTGAGAAAGTAGAAGAAATTGTTGATTCAGAGATTGTGGAACCGGAGGTTGTTGAAGAAATAGAGGAAATTCCAATGGAAGAAGTTGCAGAAGAAACTGTGGAATCTGAACCAAGTATAACTGGGAATATTGCTCGAGGTTTTTTAGGGACTTTATCTAAGGTTTTTGTGGGAATAACCCCCACAGGAAAAGTTGTTTCTACAGAAGGAGAGATAATTCAAGCAGATATTTCATATGGAGAAGAATTAAGATATATTCTTGCAGATAATCAAAATATTGAAATTATTTCTGGAAGTGTAAGAACAGATATTAAAGAGTTATCTGTAACAAATTTGCAAACTTTTAGAGAAGGAAATGAGATTATTATTAAAACAGATTATTATGAAGAAACATCTGGTTTTGGAGAAGAATATATTGGAAATAGTGTTCAAAATTTAGAGATAGATCTTTCTTCTTTAGGTCTTATGTTTGAGGACTCTGCTTTGAAAATAAAATTAGTTTATGAAGGTAATGAGTTTAAGTCTTTTGAAGTTGATTTAAGTGAGTCTTTTATTGAGACTGAGAATGTTTCTTCTGAAGAAGAATTTGTTTTAAGTGACCAGGAAAAAAATATTTTAAATAACGAGTTTGGCGAAGAAACTGTTGCACAAACTGCTAGATCATATAAAGATTGGATAATTGTGAGTTTTAATTTAGGTGAATATGAAGTAGAATATTCTTATAATAAAGATCTTTCTAAAGAAGAATTAGACTCTTTAATTGTAAAAGATAAATTAAATTGGTTAAAAGACATTTCTAAAGAACTTACAACAGAAGAGACTCCTTCTTTTAAGTTGGATGAGTTTAATACTAATTATGATCTTTCTTAGGAATTGTTGAAATAAAAAGTAAGGAAGATAAATTGTTAATAATAAGTATTTTGAGGAATATAGTAAAATATGGGGCGATAGATGAAACAATTATGGAGATAATTTAAGTATAAAAAGGTCTTGGAGTTGTGTTTTGGGTAATTCTTTTGATTATAAAATGTATATCTTCTCCTGATTTTATAGAAGTTAAAGTTAAATTCCCTGCTGCTATTTTTGTAATGCCTTCTGAAATGGGTATTTTTGATTTTGATGAAAATTCATTTAAAACTTCATCTATTTCTTGTTTTGTTAATGTTATGTTTGTGCTTTTTCTTCCCATAGTGCCCATTACAATTACTTTTTGATTTGGACCATCAACTTCAATTGTTCTCACATTATAATCTTTTATTAAATCATTTATTTTTGGAAGAGCAAGTGTTTCTGATGTTGGGCTTGGTTTTAAATAAGCTAATCTTTGAGGAAGTCTTGTTTCAGGAATTCTTAGAACTCTTTTATTATTTTTTATTAAATGTTTTGTGTTTGGTGTTGTGGCAATAGTATTTTTTAAGTCTTTTATTAAAAATTTGGGCAAGACCTTTTTTTCCAAAGGTTTTTTCCTTTGTTTTATTTTTTCTTGAATATCTTGTTTTGTTATTGGTTTTGGAATTGGTTCCTCAGGAAACTCTTTATTTAAAATTTGTTCTAATAAATAAATTTGAGTATTTTTGTTATTTTTTATTAATTGTTTTGTAAATTCTAATAAAAAATAACCTCTTGCTTCTTTTGTAGATGTTTCAATCATTTTAATTTTTAGAAATTTTACTCAGGAATTTCAAAGACTGGTTTTTTTTCTTGTGGTGGTTTTGAAATTGGTTTTTTAAACACAGGAGTTTTAATTTCTGTTGGAATAAAATTATCTTCTTCAATATGTGGAGACTGAGTAAAATTTGCTTTTGGAACGAAACTTTCTTGAGGAGGGTTGCTTGACTTATGTTCGTGCATTAAAGTTAAACCTTTTGCAATTATTTTGTTTTGATCCATTAATTTATTTATCTTTTCTAACACTTCTGGATCTGCATTTTCTGTTCTTCCTGATTCTATTTCTTTTTTAACTAAGATTTTTGCTGAATCTTCAAATAATTCTAAAAGTTCGTCTATTTTATCTGAGAGCCTTTCAAATCTTTCAGCTAATTTTATCATAACCTTTTGCATATTTGCAGAGTTTTGAATTAAAATGTCTTCAATATCTTTATTTTTAGATTTTTTTTGAGGAGGAGATTTCTTTTTAGTCACCTTTTTCTTCACCATGTTTTTTAAAGCCCATTTATATTTATAAATCTTGTCAAATTAAAAAATTCCTAAAGGATCTTGATCATCTTTAGTTTCTTTGCTTTCTTCTGTTTTTTCTGAAACTTCTTCTGTCGATTGATTTTCTTTATCTTCTTCAGATTTGGTTTCCTCTTCTTTGCCTTCTTTTATTTCTTTTGAAGATACATCTTCGGGTGCTGATTCTTCTTTATCTTTTGGATGATTTTCTAAATATTCTTGTTTTTCTTCTTCAATTGCTTGAACATCTTCTCGTACTCTTTCTTGTTTTTGATCAGAAGTTTCATTTTTTATGCTTTCCATTTTTTCTTCAACAGTTTCTTCTTGTTTTTCTTCAGCTTCTTGGACATTTTTTTCAATTTCTTCTTCTTGTTTTTTTACTTCATATTGTCTTGGTTCTTTATCTGTCCCTCCCAAGGTTGTCTGTTCTATTTCTTGAACATAGTCTGCAATTTCTTTTGCCATGTCTGCATTTACACTTATACTATCTATTTCATTTTCTACTAAGTATTTTGCCATTTCTTTTTTACTTCCTGCTTGTCCACAAATACTTGTTTCAACATTGTATCTTTTACATACACGAATTACATAGCTTAGTTGATATAATACTGCAGGATGCATTTCATCATAAAGATGTTGGACTTTTTGGTTTCCTCTATCAATTGCTAACATATATTGTGTTAGATCATTTGTTCCAAAAGAAATAAAATCAATACCTTCTTCGCAAAATTCTTTTATTAACTGAACTGCTGCAGGGGTTTCAATCATAATACCTACCTTGGCTTTATCAAATTGAAGTTCTTTTAAATATTCTTTAACTTTCTTTAATTCTTCAACTAAGATTACTTGGGGCATTAAAATTCCAATTGTTTTTCCTGAATCTGAAATTCTTTTTAATGCTTTTAATTCTGCTTTTAGAATTTTCGGATTTTGTATACTATATCTAATTCCATGCATTCCTAACATTGGATTTGCTTCTTTTTCTTGAGGAGCTCCTTTTAAGTTTTGATATTCATCACTTCTTATGTCTGAAGTTCTTACCCATATTTCTTCAAAATAACTTGCAATTCCTTGAACTCCTTTGTAAATAAGATCTTCATATTTATTTGTTTCTCCTTTTTCCAAGAAATAATTTGGATGAATTCCGCTTTCTGCAATTATTCCTTCCATTCGTGTTAATCCTACTTTTTTCAACCCTGTTTTTGAAGCTCTTTCTGCAAAGTTTGGTAAATCTACCATTACTTTTATTTTTGTTTTTGTAGTCGCTGTTACCGGTAAGATTTCTTTTTTCTTTGTTTCACTTGTTTTTCCTAAATATATTTTTCCTTCATAACCATCTACAGTTATTTCTTGATCATCTTTTAATAATTCTGTTGCTTTTTGAGTTCCAACAACTGCAGGAATACCCATTTCTCTTGATACAATTGAAGCATGAGCAGTCATTCCTCCTTCATCTGTCACAATTCCTGCTGATTTTTCCATTGATACAACCATATCTGGATTAGTCATCTTTGTAACTAAAATATCTCCTTGTTGAATTTTGTGTAAATCTTTTAGGTCTTTTATTACTTTTACTTTTCCAGAAGCAATACCTGGTGAAGCTGCTAAACCTGTTAGAATAACTTCTCCTTTTATATTAGACTCTTTTCTTTCTGAGTCTTGTGTTTTTATTGTGGTTATTGGTCTTGTTTGTACAATGTAAACATCTTCTCCTTCAATTGCAAATTCAATGTCTTGAGGTTTTTTATAATGGTCTTCTAGTTTTAAGGCAAAATTTCCTAGTTTTTTAATTTCATAACCTGTTAAAACTTGGTGTTTTGATCTTTCTTCTCTTAATTCAAAAGTTTTTGTTTCTCCTGATGAATTTCTTCTTATTGCTATTTTTTTCTCTTCTATTTTTTTAGATATTAATTCTAAATCTTGAGATAGAACATAGTTATCAGGGGTAATTGCTCCAGATACAATTCCTTCTCCTAATCCCCATACAGCTTCGAGAATAATATTTGTTGTTTTATTTGTAGGGTCTTTTGAGAATATTACTCCTGATTTTTCTGCATTAACCATTCTTTGAACAACAACTGCTAAGCTTGCTTGTTCATGTTTAAATCCTTGTTTGTTTCTGTAATATGTTGCTCTTGAAGTAAATAAAGAAGCAAAGCAACTTTTTACTTTTTCAATTAATTGTTCTTTTCCTTTTATATTTAAATAAGTGTCTTGTTGTCCTGCAAAACTTGCTTCTGCTAAATCTTCTGTTGTAGCTGAACTTCTAACTGCGACAAAAATTGGTTCATGGGCGGTGTTTAAGATATCTGCTGCAGAACCTTTTTCAATTTCTATTTTGTTTGTGCTTAAATGATTATAAGATTCTAATATTTCTTCTTCTAAATCTTCTGGCATTTCTGCATTTTGAATTAATTCTCTTATTTGTTTTGTTTTTTCTGTTAATTGTTTAGTATCTTCATATTCAATTGTTTTTAGAATTTGTTTTATTTGTTCATTTAATCCTGCTTCTTTAATAAAATAATCATATGCTTGTGCTGTTATAACAAATCCTTCTGGAACAGGAATTTTTAGATTAAATATTTCTGCTAGATTTGCACCTTTTCCTCCAGAGACTTTTCCAGAATCTTTGTTAAGTTCAGAAAACCATTTTATTAAATCTTCGCTTTGTTCAACCTCTTTTTTTTCAAACATAAGATTAATTACCCAAGAGAATTAATAAAGGTTTTGGACTTATTCTTTTATAGCATCAACAGGACAAGCATCAATTGCTTCTTTTATACAAGGT
>CAZQKH010000003.1:16773-39370 GCA_964593105.1 Candidatus Woesearchaeota archaeon
TTATTCTTTTATAGCATCAACAGGACAAGCATCAATTGCTTCTTTTATACAAGGTAATTTTTTTTGGGATTTTATTTTTGCTTTTCCATCCTCTCCCATCTCAAAAACCTCATCACACTCTGCAACACAATTTCCACATCCAACACAAAGTTCTTTATTTATTTTTACCATGTTTTTATAATTGTTAGATAAGTTTATAAATTTGTCTTATGTTTCTTATGGATGTTAAGTATAGGTTTAATAGTTATTATTGTTGCAGTGGTTTTGTTATTAATAATTCCTTTTAGGTATTATAATAGATTTGTTATATTAGCAAATAGAATTAAAAATTCGCTTGCTCAAATTAATGTTCAATTAAAAAGAAGAGCAGATTTAATTCCAAATTTAATTGAGACTGTTAAAGGATTTGTAAAGCATGAGAAAGCTGCGATTAAAGCTGTTACAGAGGCTAGAAAAGCTCTTGTTGGGGCTAAGGGTGTTGAAAGTAAAGTTAAGGCAAATAATCAACTTGAGAGTGCATTAAAAACAATCTTTGCAATTGCAGAGGGTTATCCTGATTTAAAGGCAAATACAAATTTCTTAGAACTTCAAAGAGAATTAGCTGCTACTGAAGATAAAGTTGCATATTCAAGACAATTTTATAATGATTCTATTTTAGCTTACAATAATATGGTTGAAATGTTTCCTGGAAATATTTTTGCTAGCATGTTTGGAAGAAAGCAAATGGAATTCTTTAAGATAGAAGCTGTGGATAAGAAATTACCTAAAGTTGCTTTTTGATTTGATATGTTGTAGATTATAAATAAAAACATTTAAATACCCTTTGGTACATATATATTTACTATGGTACATAAATGTAGTTATACCAAAACACTTGAAGTATTTTTTCAAGAGCCAACTAAAATACATTTTATTAAAGAGATTAGTAGGAAAATAAATCTTGCTCCCACTTCAGTAAGAAAAAATATTTTTAAATTAATTAAAGAAAATTTGATAATTCCTAAGAAATCTAATCCTTTTAATGGATATGTTGCAAATAGGGATTTTAATCAATTTATCTTTTTGAAAAGAGTTTATAATTTAAGTTCATTAGAAAAATTAAAAGATTATCTTGAAAAGAATTTTTACCCTAATCTTACGGTTGTTTTTGGTTCATATGCTTTAGGAGAAGATATAGAAAGTAGTGATATAGATTTATTGGTGGTTTCTAAAATTAAGAAAATTGATTTAAAGAAGTTTGAAAAAGAATTTGATAAAGAAATAAATGTTTTAATTGTAGATAATCTTAATAAACTTGAAAAACCTATTTTAAATAAAATCTATAACGGTTTTGTAATTTGTGGAGGATTTGATATAAAATGAAGGAAGATGTTTTTAAAATAAGTAAAGATATTGAGAGAGCAAGAGGTATATTTGAAATATCAAAAGATAGGTTGAAATTAATTAAGATATATCCTAAAGATAAAGTCTATAAAATTATTGAAGAATATTATGAATCAATAAAAGAGATGATACTTTCTTTAATGTATTTTGCAGGATATAAAACTTTGAGTCATAAGAAAATGATTCAATGGTTTGGAGAGAATTATGGAATTTTTTCTGAGGGCGAAATAAAGCTGATTGATACTTTAAGAAGATTAAGAAATGGAACTTTATATTATGGAGAAAAAGTAAATAAGTTGTTTTTAGAAAACAATGAAAAAGAAATTAAGAATTTAGTAAATAAATTAATTAAATTTACTTCAAATAAATTAAAATGAAAAGAATAGACTTAATGCCTCACAAGGATGTTCAACGTAAAGCCCGAGTGGACTTTAGAGATCAAATTGCAAGAAATAAAAGAAAGTCTATTTTCCTAATGATAAGTATTTTTCTTGTGATAATTGTTTTAGGATATGTAATTTCTTTAGCATTTAGTCCAGGGTATTTTTTTATGATAATGATTATTGCAATAATTTTTTCCATAAGTTATCTTTTAATTATGTTTTATAATTCAGATAAAATTGCAATTTCAAGTGTTAATGCTAAAGTTGCAGATCAAATTAAACATAAGCAGTTTTATTCTCTTATTGAAGGTTTAACAATTGCTTCTGGTTTGCCTATGCCTAAGCTTTATGTAATGCCTTCTAAACAAATTAATGCTTTTGCTTCTGGTAGAAATCCTGCCAATGCTGTTGTATGTGTTACAGAAGGAGCTTTAGATAAATTAGATAAAAGAGAACTCGAGGGTGTTTTAGCACATGAATTAGGGCATATTGCAAATTATGATATTCGATATATGACTTTGGTTGCTGTTATGGTTGGAATTATTGCAATTGTATCTCAGATCTTTTTAAGAAGTTTATGGTTTAGATCAGGAAATAGAGGAGATGGTAAGGCTCAAATGATTTTTATGTTAATTGGTATTGTTTTGGCTATTTTAGCTCCAATTGTTGTTTATTTTGTTCAAATGAGTATTTCAAGAAAAAGAGAGTTTAGTGCAGATGCAAGTGCTGTAAAATTTACACGTTATCCTGCTGGTTTAATTGGAGCTTTGAAAAAGATTAAAGAGGATCATGCAAGTCCAAAGATAAAAACAAGCAAAGCAATTGCTCCTTTGTTTATTTCAAATCCATTTAAGAATGCTGGACGAACACATCCTTCTTTAGAAAAAAGGATTGAAGTTTTAGAGAAAATGTAAAATTTTTAGTCACCTGCTCAAGCATGGTCCAGTGAGAGAGTATGAGATTAGTTTTAAAAACTAATTTCCCTTGAATTAATAATGGGTATTTTAAGAAGTGGAGGGATTTTTTTATTAGCTTTAGTATTTTTTATAGCAGTGTTTTTTGCAAATGTATTTCTTAATTTAATATGGTCCTTAGAATATAATACTCTTGAACCAAATCTAATAGGTGTTGCTAACAAATTTATTAATCAAACAGGGATTAGTGAAGAGATTGATACGGGTTTGACTGCAATGGAGTTTTATTGTATGGCTCATACAAATTATATTTTTATGCAAGAGGATTTAGGAGTAGAGATTCCTTGTTCTATTGTAGATTCTGGAGTGAATAATTCTGCGCAATATGTTGTGGAGTATCTGGTTTATAAAATTTATTATGATTCTTATGATTGTGATTTTTGGTCCTGTGTTAAAGAATCTAAAATTCCTTTTGTCTTAATTTCTGAAAAAGCAAAAGATTATTGGCATAATCAATTTAAAACAGCAATTTATGCTTTGCTTATTGTTTTTGCTCTTAGTATTATTCTTGTTAGAAAAAAAGCAAATGCATTTATTAACGCAGGTATTTTAACTATTCTTGCAGCAATTTTATTTAAACAATTTGATTGGATTTTTAAGATTTTTCCAGATAATTCTGTATTTGAACTTTTAGATATTTTTCTTGCCAAATCTCTTAATGTTTTGGTTATAATGTGTGTTATTGGGGGGCTGTTGGTTGTTTTAGGTGTTTTGTTTAGATTCTTTAAATTAAGTACTAAGATTTCTAATTTGTTTAGAAAAAAAGAAAATAAAAAAGAATTATCAGAGGATAGTATTAGAGAAATGATTCATAGTGAGTTGAATCCTTTAAAAAGTAAAAAGACTAAAAAGTCAAAGAAGAAGAAAAGTAAAAAAAATGATTATAAAGACTTAACCAAATAGTTTTTATAATCTATTTCTGAAATTTTATTATGGTAAAATTAAAATCAGTAAAAAAAACCAAGGCACTTGCATTATTTTCAGGAGGATTAGATAGTTGTTTGACAATTAAATTACTTCAAGAACAAGGTTTAGATGTAGAAGCTCTTTATATTAAATTGCCTTTTGCAGCAGATTGTTGCACTTCTATTGAAGGTTCTTTTAATTTTACTCAAATGCAAGATGTTAAATTGCATATTTTAGATTGTTCTAAAGGAAAATTGTTAAAAGAATATCTTAATTTGATTAAAAACCCAAAATATGGTCGTGGATCAGGATATAATCCTTGTAAAGATTGTAAGATATTTTTGTTTCAGCAAGGCAAAAATATTGCTAAGAAGATTGGAGCAGAAATTATTGCAACAGGGGAGGTTATAGGTCAAAGGCCAATGTCTCAAATGAAAAAGAGTTTAATGTTAGATGAAGAACAAGCAGGACTTAAACATAAGATCTTAAGACCTTTATCAGCAAAATTACTTCCTAAAACAATCTATGAAGAAAAAGGGCTTGTTGATAGAGAAAAATTTCTAAGTATTCATGGAAGATCGAGAAAAATACAAATGAAATTAGCTGAAAAATATAAAATAAAATATCCTACACCTGCAGGGGGATGTTTACTTTGTGAAAAGTTTTTGAAAAAAAGATTTGAGATTTTATTAAAAAGAGGATTAGATTCAAAAACTTCCAGGTTAATTAATGTTGGAAGGCATTTTATGATAGATAAGGCTTGGTTAATTTTAGGGAGAGATCATGAAGAAAATAAAATCTTAGAAAATCTTAAATGTGGAAAAGTAATTGAACCTGATTTTCCTGGCCCAAGTGTGCTTGTTTTTGGAGAGATTGCTAAGAAACAAGTTTTAGAATTAATTAAATCATATTCAAAAAAAGGAAGTTTAAAAGATAGGGAAACTTGGGATAAGTATAAAATTTAAAATGTGTAAATTATGTGAATCAAAACCTGTTTATGAATTTACTAATCAGCGGAAACTTTGTAAAAATTGTTTTGTTCGTTGGTTTGAAAAAAAGTTCTTTTATACAATTAGAAGATTTCAAATGATCTCTAAAAATGATAAAATTGGTTATGAAAATAAAAAAGATTTTAGAAATATTGTTTTAATTGAACTTCTTGAATTGTTAGAACAAAGATCGCCTGTAGAGATTGTTGCACCTAAAGGTGTGCCTTCTGCATCTAAAAATGTACCCTTTGCTGAGGGCAAAGAGGGCAGAAAAAAAGCAAATAAAATTGCTGTTTCAGACACAATTGATGTAATTGCTAAAGAATTTATTAAAAATTCTGTAAATAAAACTTTGAAAAATAATTTAAGTCCTGTTGATAAAAAAATGATTAAACCTCTTTATTTATTTTTAGATAAAGAAGTTTTAATTTATGCTAAAATCAAAGGTTTGAAATTTAATAAAATTAAAAAAGAAAAAGATAAATGGTTTGATTTTATTGAGAATTTAGAAAAAAAACATCCCGAGATAAAGAGAGGAATTGTTAATAGTTATTTAGAACTTTTCTTATGATTTTTATCTTCTCTTCCTAATCTTTCCATAAATCCAGTTATAAATTTAGAATGATCTGGTTTTGATACTATTTCTTTTAGATTATAAGCTTTTATTTTGTCGTTTTCCACTTTATCTACTTTTATTTTAGAAGCTAAAGTGTTTCTTAATTTTTCTGATAAGAATATCTGTTTATTTGAGACTATTGACATTCTTTTTAAATTTGTCATTAAAGCAGTTATTGCAGTGAACTTTACTGAGTTTTTCTCTGATTTTATTATTAATTCTCCTTCGTCAATTGCTAAACCATATTCTATTTTTTGCTTGAATAATTTATTGTGGTTTTCTAATATCTTTACTATTTCCTTTGCTAAACTTATAGTTAATTCTTGAATCTTGAATGTTCTTGTTTTTTCTGGACTAAATATAAGGAATAAATTTTCTCTGCTTTGATATACAAGTCCTTTACTTTCTTCAATTAATTCAGTTATTTTCTTTAAGGTTTCTACAACTCCTCCTTGTCCTGAAGAAATTTCAGAATAATTTTTAAGATGTAGATTTATTATGTTTGAAGTCTGTTTATTTCCGTGTATTGATAATGAGAATTCTACTGGAGTTAATGGATTAATTAAATGTCCTTTGATTTCCTTTACTTTTTTTGATCTTCGAATAAAAGTATCTTTTACTTTTTGATGTTTTCCTTTTGAAGGATGTTTTCTTCCGAAAAAAGTTCTCTTGTATCCTTTTCTAAATATCATGTAAGCAATTAAGCCTAAAATAATTATAATAAAAATCCATATTGCTGGCTTCAAGGCAAAAGTCTTTTCAGAAAACTTCTTTACATCTACAGATTTTCCAGTTAAACTTACTGTTTTTGATTCTTCACCAATTTGAATAAGATAATTTCCTCTTGGAGCAGTTAAAGTAAATTTCTTGCTTTCTCCTATTTTTAGACTTAAGTCTATTTGTTTTATTTCTTCTCCTATATTTATTTCTACTATTTCTTCATAATTTACATTTCCGATGTTTGTAATTGTTAAAGTATTGTTTAAGATTTCTGTTTTAATTGCTTTTTTTTCATTTATTATAAATGCACTTGTTCCATCTAATCCTCCAGCATATACATTTATTCTCCAAGTGCTTGGAGCTTCTGTTAAATTTACATCATGTTCAAAATATTCATCTGTGAGTTTTTCAATTTTTTCAATTACTTGACCTTTTGAGTCTTTTATAGCAATGTATGCTTTTTCAATCATATTTTCTCCTGTTTGATCATGCAAAATAATTCTTCCTTTAAGGGTTTCCCCAGGATCTAATTTTGGATCATCTAATATTATTTCTATGTTCGATGCTATTTGTTTTACATTAATTGTTGTTTTTAAAGAACCATTATTTATTATTTTTAAATCTGAATTTTTTTCATAAGCAAATAAATTTAGGGTGTGATCTCCTGCTTTAATGTTTTGTGGAAGAATTATTTCTATTATAAAATTCCCGTTTTCAACAAGATTTGAATAAATCATATTACTTATTCCATTTGTTGAGAAATTTGCTTCGATAATTCCTGTTAATTCTTTTCCGTTTCTTTTAATTGCAGTTCCAGAGAGAGTAATTTTATCTCCTGGAGAAAATGATCCTTCTACTTCTTGAGCTAAAATATCTATTTGACTTGATAGATCAAAATCTTGGCTTAAATTTTCTTTTTGTGTTCCCAATTGATAATTTATTGAGCATGTTCCTTGTGAATTTCCAATAAAACTTGCAATTAAAGGTATTGAAAGATCTCTTGTTTTTTCTCCTTCTGTTAAAGAGATATATTCTTTGTAGATTTCTGTTTCAATTGATCCACAAATTAATTTTATTAATAATACATCACTTATTTCTTGAGAGGCAATTATTTTAATGGGGAGATCTAAAGTGTCTTCAAAATTATAGGTTTGTTTTGGCTGTTGTTCTAAACTTATGGCTGCACTTGCTAAAGTTAAGAAAAAAACTATTATTAGTGTAAATGCGATCTCTTTTTTCATTTTAATACATTAAACTTTAGGTAAAAATTCTTTATAAATATTTGTGGATATATTGGATAGTTTTAAAAATTAAATTGTCTTGAGGGGTGTATGGTAGAGGAAGCATTTAATCCTTGGGAAGTGTCTGGGAAAGTAGATTATAATAAATTAATTAAGAAATTTGGGATTAGTTTATTAAAAGATCTTCCAGAGATTTTTGAGAAAAATGTTTTATTTAGAAGAAAAATTGTTTTTGCACATAGAGATATCCAAAGAATTTTAGAGGCAATAAAAAATAAGAAAAAATTTATTATGATGACTGGTTTAATGCCTACAGGAGAATTTCATATTGGCCATATGCTTGTTGCTCAACAATTTATTTTTTATCAGAAATTAGGGGCTAAGATTTATATTGCTGTTGCAGATTTAGAAGCTTATCAAGCAAGAGGGCAAAGTTTAGAGGAAAGTAAAGAGATTGCACTGAAATATATTTCTAATTATGTTGCTTTAGGATTAGATTTAAAGAAATGCGATGTTTATTTTCAAAGTGAGCGTTCAAAAGATGCTGAAAAATCAAATGCTTATTATAGATTACAAAATTTATTATCAAAACATTCGACTTTTGCAGAGTTTAAAGCTGTTTATGGAGAAATAAGTCCGGGAAAAATGTTAGCTTCTTTATTGCAAGCTTCAGATATGTTACATGCACAATTACCTGAATTTGAAGGTCAATGTTCTGTTCTTGTTCCTGTTGGAATTGATCAAGATCCTCATTTAAGATTAGCAAGAGATATTGCAAAAAGAGTTAGATTTAAAGGATTTACTCAATTAAGTTCAACATATAATTTATTTATGCCAGGTTTAGATGGTGGGAAAATGTCAGCGTCTATTCCAACATCTTTTATTTCTATGATGGATTCTGCTGAAGAAATTAAGAGAAAGATTAGTAAATATGCTTTTTCAGGAGGACAAGCCACATTAGAAGAACATAGAAAAAAAGGTGGAAACCCGGATATTGATGTTTGTTACCAATATTTAAGAATGTTTTTTGAACAAAATGATAAAAAACTTAAGAAAATATATTATGATTATAAATCTGGTAAACTTTTAACAGCAGAATTAAAAAAATATACTATTGATAAAATAAATGATTTTTTGGGAGAACATCAGAAAAAGTTTATTAAAGCTGAGAAGAATGTTAAGAAGGTGTTTGGTTGATTAAAATTTTTTTGAAGAAATAATTTTTTTTGCGAAAAATCCTTTCTTTTTCATTTGATTTTCAGAAAGAATCTTTTTATTAACTTTTAATTGTTGGATGAAGTAAGGTTCCCCATTTAAATCTTTTCCAAGATAATATCCTACATGTGTTCCTATTCGTCCTATTTTATTAAATCTACTCCAAGCACTATAAAATAAAACTAAAGAACCTTTTTTTAAATTTGAGATTTTGTAATCTTCAGAAGGATTTTTATCTGTTAGATTCCAAGCATGAGCAGGATTAATAAAGAAACCTTCCAAATTAGCAATCTTTCTAGCATATTTTGAGCATTGGAATTTTTTAATTCCTAAAGCACTTGGCCCCGGAAACACTATTCCATATTTTCTTTTAAAATATTTTACAGTTAATTTTTCTAGATTTATTTCTTCTATTAATTCAGGATTTTCTCTAGGGGTTTCTTCAGAGTTTTCTAATAATTTGTTTTTTTGTGTTTTTAATGCATAAGTTTCCATGTAGTCACTATAGAATTACTATTTATTAATTTTCCTATTAAAATTAATATTCTGGTGAATTTAAAAGAATTATTATCTTCTAATATCTATTTCCATAATTTTAAAAATAGCAGTCTCTTATAGCTAATATGAAAACATTAAATTTACATGTTGATTATATTGAATTTCAATCTTTGAAAAAGGCTTTGAAAAGTATGGCTGATTTGAGTGAGAAAGATAAAAAGTCGAAAAGAATTAAAGAGGCTTTAGTAGTTTTTATTGCAGTTGAGAAAACAGATTCAAATGTTAAAGAAATTGTGAAAAAATTAGTTGAAAATACAAAAGATATTGCTAAGCAGATTAAAGCTGAGAATATTGTATTGTATCCTTATGCACATTTGTCAAGTAATTTGTCGAGCCCTGAATTAGCAATTAAAGTTTTAGAAGAATCTCAAAAAGCTTTAGAAAAACAAAAGTTTAGTGTTTCTCGTGCTCCTTTTGGATATTATAAGAGTTTTGAATTAAAAGTTAAAGGTCATCCTTTAAGTGAATTATCAAGGGAGATTGTTATTGATGGGAATGAAGAAGAAATTATTAACCATGAATTGCTTTTGAAAAAAATGTCTAAAATTAAAATGAGTACTCAAAAAGCTCCAAAAGGTCTTAAGAGTAATATTGAATTAGGAAGAGATTTAGATTTATATACTGTTAGTGAAATTGTTGGAGGAGGATTGCCCTTATTTACTCCTAAAGGAACAACTATTATCCGAGAGTTAAGAAGATTTATTGAGGACGAAGAAATAAAAAGAGGATATCTATATACACAAACCCCTGTTATGGCTAAGAGTGATTTATATAAAGTTTCTGGACATTGGCAACATTATAAAAAAGATATGTTTGTCCTTGATGTTCATGGGGAAGATTATGCATTAAGACCTATGTGTTGCCCTTTTCAATTTATTTTATATAAAAGAAAACCAAGAAGTTACAAAGATTTACCTCTAAAATATGCTGAACTTGCAGATTGTTTTAGAAATGAAAAATCAGGAGAATTAAGAGGGCTTACAAGGGTTAGACAATTTAAATTAGCAGATGCACATATTATTTGTACAGATGATCAATTAGAGAAAGAATTTGAAAAAGTTTTAGATTTAATTAAGTTTGTAATGAAATCTCTTAATGTTAAAGATATTTGGTATAGGTTTTCTAAGTGGGATCCTAAAGAAAAAGGAAAGAAATATATTGATAATCCAAAAGCTTGGAAAGAATCAGAAGCTAAAATGAAAAAGATTTTAGATAAACTTAAATTAAAATATGTTGAAGCAAAAGATGAAGCTGCATTTTATGGCCCAAAATTAGATTTACAATATAAAGATGTTTATGGAAAAGAAGACACTTTATTTACTGTTCAAATTGATTTTGCTTTACCTGAAAAATTTGATATGACTTATAAAGATAAAGATAATAAGGAAAAAAGGCCGATGGTAATTCATAGATCTTCTATTGGTGCAATGGAAAGAATTATGGCTTATTTACTTGAAATAACTCAAGGAAGTTTACCTTTATGGTTATCTCCTGTTCAAGTTAAAATTTTACCCCTTGTTAATAAAAATATTAAATTTTCAGAAAAGATACAAAAAGAATTGCTTGAAAAAGGATTTAGAGTTGAAATTGATAAAAGAGGGGAATCTATAGGTAAGAAAGTTAGAGATGCTCAAACAGAAAAAGTTAATTATATGGTTACTATCGGAGATAAAGAAGAAAAATCAAAGACTCTTGCAATAAGAAGTCGGAATGGTAAAGTTGATTTTGGAGTTAAGTTTGAAGATTTTGCAAATAAACTTAGAAAAGAGATTGAAGAAAGATTGTAGGAAGATTTAAATATACATCTTGTATACTTTATGTATGACTCAGACTACAATAAGGATAACTAATAATTTGCATAAAGCTTTAGGGAGTTTAAAGGCCTCTAATGAAAGTTTTGAAGATTTAATTTGGGATTTGGTTGAACCATATTTAGAATTGTCCCCTCAAACTAAAAAAGATATAGTAGAATCTCTTGAAGAATATAAAAGAGGAGAAGTTTTTTCCTTGAAAGAAGTTAAAGAGGAATTAGGTTTATGAAGGTTAAGGTAACTTTTTCTTCTAAAGCAAATAAACAATTAAAAAATCTTAATTTGAGGTTTCAAGATAAAATTATTGATGTTTTAGAGAGATTTGAAAAAGGAGAAAAAGTAGATATAAGAAAGTTAAAGGGCAGAAAAGAAGAATATAGGATTAGAAAAGGTAATTTTAGAGTAGTTTTGAATCGAGTTAATATTAGGGAATTTTTAGTCACTAAGGTTGGAGCTAGAGAGAATATTTACTTTATTTTTATTTGATTAATTTTATAAACTAGTTGATTTTGTATCTTTTATGAACCTTCAATTTTATTTTGAAAAACTTGAACATTCTGAAGTCTATAAAGATTTTATGAAAAAAAATAAAGATGCTTATTTTTATTCTGGTTTTTTTTGTTTAGATAAAAAAGGTAAAGACAATCAAGTTCATTTAGACTTTTTTATTCCAAGTTCTGAGGAGGTTTTTAGCTTTAAAATTGATGGAGAAATTGTTTTGTCTTCAATTACGATTTATGCTAAAAAAGTTCCTGAAGAGATTTCTATGAAATTAGATCTTAATCTGGATGTTTTTGAAAAGATTATTTTAGATGAGATTGAGAAAAAAGAAGTTAAAAAGAAGGTTCAAAAGCTTTTGCTGGGTTTACAATCTAAAGATAAAGAGATTTTTTTAATTGCAACGGTTTTTATGTCTGGAATGGGTTTGGTTAAATTAAATATAAATGTAAAGAGTAAGGAAATTTCAGAATTTGAGAAAAAATCTATTTTTGATATGATTAGTGTTTTGAAGAAAAAGTAAGTTATATGTAATGCCCATACCCTGAAGTTATAGGGTTGCTTCTTTTATATTGAAAAAACTCTAATTTTTTATTAAGGTCATCATCATCTTTTTTAAGGCAATATTGGTCATAATTGTCAACAATATTATTAATTTCATTAGCTGCTTTTTTTCCTTTTAATCCTAAATCTTGAACATCATTTATTGCTAATTTTGTTATGCTTCTAGTAAGATTGAGAAAGTTTTTGATTCCAGTAAGATTTTTTATTAAATTTTTTCTCTCTTTTCTTGGAATTTCCATGCTAATTAATTTTCTATAATATTTTAGTCGGGATTTAGTTGGAATTTTCATATATCTAATAAGGATTAATCTTATTTAAATGTTACTCTCTTACCATGACATTACTTTTCAGCTATAAAGTTAATCATCATTTCAGAATTGTGTGTTGAGATTATTTTAAATCCTGTTTTTGTAAAGAGGTTGTGAATTTCTTTTTCATTAAATAAATAGTAATATCTTTTTCCTTTATCTCTCCATCCTATTGACAATTCTTTTGTTTTGTTTTTCTTATTTTTAAATCGTTTAGAATCTTCATTCCAAACTCCAATGTAAACTTGTGCTTTTGGTTTTAAGACTCTGTAAAGTTCTTTAATTGCTTTTTTTGAATTTTTTGGGGTTAAGCAATGTAGTGCTGAAATTGAGATTGCATAATTAAAGAAGTTATCTTCAAAAGGAAGTTTAGATAATTCCGATTTTATGAATTCTGCATCAATTTTTAGCTTTTGTGCTTTTGATTTTGCTAAATCTAAAAGATTTTGTGAGAAATCTACAAGATATGTTTTCATATTCTTTACTTTAGTTAAATGTCTTCCAGAACCTGAACCTAAGTCTAAAACTTTTCCTGATGTTTGTTCTAAGAATTCTATTGATTTTTGAGAGGGAATTTTTTTAAATTCATGCCATTCTTCTGCAATATTGTCCCAAACTTGTTCTTGGTTTTGTGTTTTCATTTTATTGATTATTTAAAAAAGTTTTTGTGTTTGATAAATCTTTGTTTTAGTTTTAGAAAGAGATTTATAATTTTATCATGGTATTATAAATTAATTAATAAATTATTATAAACAAATTCAATTAAAGAAACAATTATTATTTATCTTTAGAGTAATAGTTAATTTAAAGTTGTATGGAGAATCTTAGGCAATAAAATAAAATGTTAAATTTATGAATTATAATTTTTAAATATTAAATACCTTTTGATTATTTCTTCTGTTGCTTGTGTTGGTTTTAATCTTTCTATGAGTCCCTTGACTATTTCATGTTTTCTTGAATTAACTAGTTTTTCAATGTTTTTTTGACTAAGAAATTGTTGGTTTGCAAATTCTACAAGATAATTTCCTATTAGTCTTTTAGATATGTTGTGCTCAGGAATTAAATATTTATTTTTTGGAATTTGTCCTTTTTTACTTAATCTAAGAATGTCTATTTTATTAATTATAAAATTTTCCATACTAAATTTAATTTCAAATACTTTAAAAGTATATATCTAGTTTAAAATATATGAAAATCCCTGTTAAAGGTGAAGTTCGAAAGCCTACAAAGACGATTTCAGGTATAACTCCGGTAGCTGTGATGTTGCCTCCTCGACCTTGTGATCATGGTGCGTGTGTTTATTGTCCTAATTTAAATGTTCCTCAAAGTTATACTCCTAAAAGTCCTGTTGTAATGCGTGCAAGTGCCTTAAAATATGATGCATATAAACAAGTTCGTGCTCGTTTGAAGGCTTTTCAAGCAATGAATCATCCTATTGAAAAGATTGAGATTATTATTATGGGGGGGACTTTTTTGCAATATCCTAAGGAATTTCAATATAAATTTATTAAAGCACTTTATGATGGGTTAAATGGGGTAAAATCTAGTTCTCTTAAAGCAGCTCAATTGAAAAATGAAAGAGTAAGTTCTCGTTGTGTTGCACTTTGTGTTGAAACTCGTCCAGATGCTTGTGTAGATTATATTGATAGAATGCGTGAGTGGGGTGTTACAAGAATTGAATTAGGTGTTCAAATAATTGATGATAAAATTTACAAATTAGTTAATAGAGGCCATAGTGTTAAAGATGTTATCGATGCTACAAAAGCTTTGAAAGATGCAGGTTTTAAAATTGGATTTCATATTATGCCGGGTTTACCTGGTTCAAATATCAAATTAGATTTAAAGTTGTTTAAGAAAATGTTTTCTAGTGTAGACTTTAAACCTGATCAATTAAAATTATATCCTTGTCAAGTTATGCCTGGTTCTGTTTTAGAAAAATGGTTTTGGGATAAAAAATATAAACCTTATTCTAAGGTTGAGATTCAAGAGATTTTAACTAAAATGTTAAGAAATGTTCCAAGATATTGTAGAGTTATGAGAGTGATGAGGGAAATCCCTCCAGAATATATTGTTGCAGGAACAATAAATATTGATTTACGAAAAAATATTGAAGAAAATTTAAGAAAAAATAAGGCTAAATTAAAGGAAATTCGTTATCGTGAGATTGGGTTTGCTTTACGTGATGGTAGAAAAATTAATTTAGATTTAAAATTAAAGAAAACAAAGTATAAAGCCAGTGGAGGAATTGAATATTTTTTAGAAATTGTAAATAAGGACGATGTTTTGTTTGGTTTGCTTAGGTTAAGGGTTGTAAAAGGAGATATAAATACAGAAGGAATTATTAGAGAGGTTCATGTTTATGGTCAGAGTTTGAAATTGGGGGAACACTGCCCAGTATATCCCAAAGTACTGAATGAAAGGGCAAAGGCTGTACAGCATAAAGGTATGGGTAAATGGTTAATTGCCGAGGCTGAAAAGATTGCAAAGAAAAATAAAGTTAAAATGTTGAGTGTTATTTCTGGAATTGGAGTTAGAGAATATTATGCTAAGTTAGGTTATAAGTTAGAAGGAACATATATGGTTAAGTATTTATAGAATCTTTTTTTAGTTTTAATATGAAATATATAATTGCATCAGGTCCGGTTATTATTGAAGATGGAAAATTATTAGTTAATAAAGATGATAAAGACGATTTTTATAAACTTCCTGGAGGGACAATTGAAGAAGGTGAAGGAGATTTAGAAGAAGCCTGTCACAGAGAAGTAAAAGAAGAAAATAATGCTAAAATTGAAATAATTAGGCCTTTGCATCCTATGATCTTATGGAAAAATCCTCAAACAAAAGAATCAATGGCAATTTTATTAATACATTATTTAGCTGTGTTAAAAAATAAAGATGAAATTAAACCAATGCCCCCAATTCAGGAAGTTAAATGGTTAGATATTGAAGAAATTAAACAAGGTAAACATAATGTTGCCCTGAATATTAAGTTTTTAATTGAGAAGGGAGATATTAACTAAAACCCTCTTCTCCAAGTTTTCTTAGAATATCTTTTATTTCATCTATTGTTTTTTGTTGATATTTTTTATCTGACATTTTTACAAATTTTAGAAACAATTCTTTTAAATCATCGATGCCTAAAACTTTTAATAAATGGCCTTTTGATAGAAAGTAAAATCTATAATTTTTATACCTTAATTCTTTTATTAATAATCCTTGAACTTGTCCAAGTTCTTTTCCTTTTTTTGGACTTTTTTTTAGAGAATAGATTAATTTGAATATTTTTTTGGATTCTTCTTTGAATTTTTTGTAAATCTCGTTTTTTAAGCTTTTTACAATAATTACTTTGGCCATTTTTTATTGGCCTCTTCTATGGCTTCTTCAATTGTTATGCATTCTTCTTCAGACATTAATATGTCTTGAAAAATTCTTTTTTCTGCACTTTTTACCAATCTTTTTAAAATATCTGCAAAAGTTTCTCCTTTATTTCCAAATTCGCTTATTTCAAGCTTTAGTTTTTTAGGTAAGGCAATTGTTGTCATTTCCATATTTTTATAATGATTATAATACTTATAAATTTTATGGTTGTTATAATTTTAAACTTCAATCTCACCCATTTGCCAATCTTTTAGAATTTGTCGAGCTACTTTATCTTCATTAACTTGATTTCCTTTTTTTAAAAATCCTTTTTCTCTTCCTAGTCTTTCTATTAAATGTTCTGAGCTTTTTGCTTTTATTTTATAGTGTTTTTGTAAAATTTCAGGGAATCTTTTCATCATATTGTGAATTACCATTTCTGGTTCTTTGACTTGAGTGTAGGATTTTCCTCCGAATATTGTGTGTTCTGCTATTTTGTCTTTTTTTGTTGTAGAATATTGATTATCTGGTATTACTCCTGGTGTATCTAATAAAACAATGCTTTCGGTGAGTCTTATTTTTTGGATTCCCTTTGTAAATCCTGCATCTGAACCTACTCCTGCTGCTTTTTTACCTGCTAAAAGGTTTAATACAGAGCTTTTACCTGTGTTTGGATATCCAATCACACCTACTTTTATTCTTTTTTCGTCTTTTGATTCAATTATTTTGTTTCCTTTTAATGTTCTTGTTTCTATTTTATCTACTTTTTTTGCTGTTCTTTTGATTAAATCTCTTAAATCTCTAATTTTTATTCTTCTTATACAAGAAATTGCAATTTTAGGATTAATATATTTGAATTTTTTTAGTTTTTGGGTTGTTGTTAAATCTGATTTATTTAAAACATAGATGATTTGTTTATTTTGTTGTTTAATTTCTTGTTCAATTTCAGGGTTTCTTGTTTGTTCAGGATATCTTGCGTCTAAAACTTCGAGAATTATGTCTGAAGTATCTACTATTTTTTTTACCATGTCTGGATATGTTGCTTTTTGTTTGGTCATTTTTCCAACATGTCTGTTTCTTCTTGATGAAAAACTATATCTTGGTCTCATGTTTTTGTTAGTGTTTTAAAGTTTAAAGGGTTTTTGATTGGGTGTGATTTACATGTATGTTATTTTAAAATAGATATGTAGAGAATATACTTTCCCGTCGGAATATGTCAAATTGTATGGAAAAATATATAAAGGAAAGTGTGTTCGAGAAATTGCAATTTAAATTTTGCAAAAAAATGATAAAAATGACAAAAAATTATAAAAAAGTAGGGATAATTTATGATGGAACTAAAGAGGTAGATTGGGCCATTTCAAGTTTTAGAAAAGATTTTAGAAAAAGAGGAGTGTCAACTATTTTATTTGATGCAAATTCAATAGATTCTATTTCTCCAGCAGAATCTATCGAGACTTCTTCAATTCCTGAAGTTGAAAAATGTGTTGAAGAAGGGTATAATGTTTGGATGAACAGAGTTTATCCTAGTGAGTCAAGTAAACAAACAATCCATAAGAGTTTGAATCTTGTTTCTTGGTTAGGTTCTAGAAATTATGTTACAATAAATCCTTTAACTGCTTGTGCCGCAGATTATGATAAAGATTTTGCTTATAAGATGATGAAAAAATATGAGATTCCTACCCCTAAAACAGAACTGATAACTGGCGATACTAAATTGGAGACGATTTTAGAGGAGTTTGCCTTGCCTTTAATATTAAAGAAAAACACTGGTGGTAAAGGCATGAATGTAACTAAAATAAATAATTTAGAAAAGCTTAAAGCGATTTTGCAAAAAAAAGAAATTTTATCTGGAAAGTATTTAATTCAAGAATTTGCAAAGCCAATTGTGGACTTTGATGTTCGGATAGGGGTTATTGATGGAAATCCTTTAATTTCTTATGCTAGAACTCTTGTGGACAAAGGGGATTCTGGAGAACTTTGGATGGGGAGTTGTCATCATGGATCAAGAATTATAGAATATAAACCCTCTGAAGAGGAAAAAAGATTGGCTGTTCTTGCTTCAAATGCAATTGGTGCCAAATTAAATGAAGTTGATATCCAAATTACAAAAAATGGGCCAGTCATAATTGAAAATAATCCTACCCCGGGTTATGATGAAGGGGAAGAGAGGTGGATAGAATTAATAACAACATATATTTTTGATAACCACCTTCAAAATGGAAACTAAAAAAATAGCTTTAATGGATCGGTATGGAAAAGAATTTACAGAAGGAGATAATTTTAAGCATTATGCTTTAGGATTTTTAAATAGCGGTTGTGAAGTTTGTCAATTAGACCCCTATTCTATTTCTTTTTCAAGAAATTTTGGGACTATATATGCTTTAGGAGAAAAGAAGGGAGATCTTTTTCGAAACGAAATTTCTGTTTTAGATAATTTAAGTTCTTTTGATATTATAATGGATTTAAGTGATATTGTTGATTTTGAATTTGCTAGTAATCTTTCAAAAATATCTAGTTTACATGTAAATCCTCCTTTGGCTACTTATGCTTCTGCAGATAAAAGAACTTATGTTCAAAACTATGAGGGATTTATTCCCAAGACTATTGTAAGTTCAAATATGAATAAATTAGAAGAGACACTTTATAATGTTTTCAATGGGACAATGATTGTTAAGGATCCTTTTGGGTGTTGTGGTAAAGATGTTGAAAAAATAGATGGGAGTAATTTAGATTTGTTGAAAAAACTTACAAATAATGGAAAAAAACAAGTTGTTGCTCAAAAATTTTTGCATTTTGCTCCAGAAGGAGGTAAAAGAATTGCTGTTATAGGAAATATCGTAGATAAAAATTCTTATAAAATAATTCACTTTTATCGAAGAAAGCCTGCAGAAGGAGAATGGAAAGATAATTTGTCTCAAGGAGGTTCTGTTGTGGAGGTACCTTCTTTAAGGAAAGATGAGATTGATCTTTGTTTAGGTGTGGCTGCTAAATCTGGATTATATGCTATTGGATTAGATATTTTAGATGATTTAGAAGAAGGCAAAAGAATTCCAAAACTTATTGAAACAAATGCTGTTTTGGCTTTAGCTTTTGGAAAATATCCAAAGAAACTTGAACTAGTTACAGATTTTATCTTGGAGGAATTGGTTTAAAAATGAAAGTAAAAATGCTTGTAAATCATGTTTTTTTAGAAAATTTAAGCAAAGAAAATCTTAATGAAAGATATGATTTGGCTAATCCTGAAAGATATGGGGCTTTTCGAGATGTTTTTGGTAAAAATGATTTTGGATTTATTTTGGCAGGAGATCTTGAAAAAGAGATTTCTTCTGGAATAAAGGCTCCGGTTTATGTTTTTGGTTCAGATTTATACCCTTCTCAACACTCAGAGGGTGTTGATTGTAGTCTTTTTCTTCCAAGTTCTTTTTCTTTCCATAAAGGAGTTTTGCCCTCGGTAGAAGGTGTTTATAAGATAATGGATTATTTAGAAGGGAAAAGATTAGCAGGAGATATAAAAAATATAGTTAATTCAAAAAAAGCCACCCTTTCTGAGGATAAGATTTCTATTTTAGATTTCCAAAATCAAGGTTTTAATACTCCAAAGACTTTTCAAGCGCACTCTTTTGAAGAATTTCAAAATTTGATGGAAAACTCTGATAAAGATTATGTTGTGAAGCATAGGTTTGGTCAAGAGGGAAGAGGGTTATACATGGTTAATTCACAAAATATAGGTGTTTTAAAGGGATTGAATTTAGAAGATTTTATAGTTCAAGAAAAATTAAATATTTTAAATGAAAAAAGAATAATATTTTTTGAAGGTGATTTTCTTGGTGCTAGAATAATTCATGATAGACATATGCCTTGGGAACAAGAAGGAAAAGTTGGAAGGAAACATCTTACTAAAAAATATATCCCTAGTTCTGAAGAAATAGAGAATTCTAAAAGGATTCTTGATCAACTTGATGTTACAGTGGGATGTATTGATTGGGTGAATACTGTGGAGAAGGGAGAGACTTTTTTAGAATATAATGGCTTTGGAACAGGATATGGTAGAGGTCAATATCCTTATAATCTTAATAGACTAGTAGCAGAGAGACTAAAAGGGTGTTTTTCACCGTAATCCCTCAGGTTCAAATGGTTTTTTTAGTGGTTTTTTAGGGGTTTTAGGTTGTTTTCCTATTTTTAATGGCACATATACTGCTCTTCCAAGGTCTTTTTTTTGTATTTCTTTAAGAAAAAAGATTTGTTTTGTATTGAAAATTAGCTTAGTATCTCCACCTGTTTGTATTTTAAACCTGTTTCCTCTAATCCAAAGTATTTGTCCTTTGTAGGAGAGTTCTCTGCCATAATGCCTTATTTTCATTTCATAGTATTTTTTTTCTTGTATTTCTGTCATGTTTTTATTATGTGTTTTTTAGTTAATAAATTTATTATAAAAAGTAAGAAAACGCCCCGACTGAATCAGAGAGCATCTGGACCAAAAGAGTGGGACTCTTTTATCTTTAATATTTGTTTTTTTAATATAGGAATTTCTTTTTTTATGATGCTCCAGATAATGTCTAAATCAACTCCAAAATAGTGATGTATCATTTTATCCCTTGTTCCTGCAATTTTTTTCCATTCAACTTCTTTGTATTTATGTTTAGTTTCTTCCGAAATATTTTTAACAGCTTCGCCAATAATTTCTATTTCTCTAACAATTGCACTTTGTTTTAACCTATTTGAATTTAGTTCATTTTTAATCATTTTTTCAGAAAATTCTTCTATAGCTTTAATACTATCTAAAATATGCTCAATAAATACAGAATCGTCTTTTTTTATCATATTATTTTTACCTCTTGTTTTAATATTCTTTCTTTTAGAAAAGGACTTAACCCATTATAACTAACTAAATCCACTTTCTTATTTAATTTTTTAGATAGTTCAATTTCTAATCCTGCAAAACCAAAACCCATATCTTTTGTTGGTTGAATTAAGATATCAATATCGCTATTTTTCTTTTGTTTTCCTTCTACATAACTTCCAAAAATTCCTGCTTTTTCAATATTGTTTTGTTTTAGAATTTTTATTATTTGTAATCTTATTTTTTTTAATGCTTTTGTTTCTTTCTTTTTTCTAGGATTTAAGACCTTATCTGCTTTTATTTCTTTTTTTTGAAGTTCTTTTTTAGATAGATTAACCCCTAAATATTTTCTTTTTTTTGTTACTTTTCCTTGTTTTCTTATAGATAAAACTCTGTAATAGTATATTTTTTTATTTCTGGTTTTAATTTCTGTAAATACCATGTAGAGATGTGTGTCTACTTATATATAAATGTTGTGATGTAGACGTGTATTTTAGGGTTTTATTTTTAGTAGATTTTTTAAATCTTGTCGAGGTGAGATTGATGTGTTAATTTTTTATATTTTGGCGATAAAACTAATTTTAACTTTCTGGTGGTCTCATTTAACCCTACAAAATAGAAACATTTAAATATGTGTAGGGGTATAAGATATTATGGTTAGTACTAAGTATAAAAATATCAATGGGAAAAAATATCTTTATGCAGAGCATTCTTTTAGGTTGCCTAATAGCAAAGTAAAGAAAATATCCAAATTAATAAAAAAACAAGAAGATAAAAATAAAAAAGAAGTTAAAGAATACTTTTTAAAAAAGCAGATAGAATCTTATCAAAAATATGCGCTTAAAACCTATAAAAAAGATTCTATTTTTACTGAAGAGCAAATAAAAAAACTAGAATCAATTAGAGTAGAGTATAAAAAAATAATAAAAAGTCTTACTAAAAAGCAAATTAAAGACATTTTAGATAGATTTACTATTAATTTTACTTATGAATCTAATGCAATTGAAGGAAACTCTTTGACTTTAAAGGAGGTAACATTAATTTTAGGGGAGAATATAGTCCCAAAAGATAAAGATCTTCGAGAAGTTTATGAAGCTAGAAATACAAGGGAAGCAAATAAACTTTTATTTAATAATAAAATTAAAATAAATATAAAGGATATTATTAAATTACAGGATATTATTGTTAAAGATATTGAAGTTCAAACAGAATTTAAAAAAATCCCAAATTTTCTTGTAATGAGGAATTTAAAAACAACAGCTCCTGAAAAAGTTGAAAAAGAGATAAATAAATTAATTAAATGGTATGATAAAAATAAGTATATAATTCATCCTTTAAGATTAGCAACTGAATTTCATGCTAAATTTGAGAGAATTCATCCCTTTGAAGATGGAAATGGTAGAACTGGAAGAGTTTTACTAAATGCTATTCTCTTAGAGCATAATCATCCTCCTTTAATTATAAGAAAAACAACTAGAGTTGCATATTTCTCTTCATTAGAAGCATTTGATAAAGGTCATAAAGATAAATTGGAAAGGTTTTTGCTAGAAAAGTTCAAAAAAACATTTAACAACTTTTTTAAAATTTATGTAAAATATTTATGATGGGACTCTTTTTCTTTTATCTTTAATATCTGTTTTTTAAGTTTTGGAATTCTTTTTTAATTTTATTCTTTGATTCTTTTCATCAATAGTTATTACAAATCTATCAAAAAAACCATTTCTTCCAATTATAGGGGGGCAGTCATCATTTTCTGCAACTTGGATGGGGACATTCTTAATTAAATGCTTTTCATCGCGTTTTCCTTCAAGAAGCATATCAACTTTGCTATTTTTAACTTTAATATCCCCACTTATTCCTTTTGAAGTTGTTTCTTCTCCGAGTTTTAAACCTAAGAATTCTGCCAATCCTTTTGGGAGCAAAGAAATATCTGCGCCCGAGTCTAATAATCCAATTAAAGTAATTGGGGTTTTATTTCTGCCATATAAGATTATTTTAACTATTGGTTTTTTTGTATCGTTAGTGAATTTATCTGGCAAAACAGAATATTTAAAGGAAATAGTCATTTTAAATTAATAAATTAATGTCCCTTCTTCTGGAACTTTTGCAAGAATTAGTTTTGAAGTAGGATATTTTTCCTTTGCCTCTTCTAGTATCTTCTTAACGTCTTCTCCAGATGCAATTATATTTTCATCTAAAAGAACAACCCATTTTCCTCTTAAGTTATCAAT
>CAZQKH010000004.1:0-10512 GCA_964593105.1 Candidatus Woesearchaeota archaeon
CCCCTCAACAATATTTATAAATACATTCTTCTTCTTAAAAATATAAAATGAGGTTAAAAAAATCTGTCTTAGTCTTTAGTTCAGTTTTAGTCTTTGCAGCAATGGTGCTATTTGTTTCTGCAGGTTTTAATATGGGGGATAACGATTATTCTATACAAAACTATTATTTACAAGATTCTTATTTAAGTGGTTGGATAAATATAAGTTTTGATGAAACTCCTGCAAATTATTTATTTATAGATTCTCTAAACAACAATGTAAGTATAAAAGAAGTTTTAGATTTAGATTCAACTTACGATTATACCTGCGATACCCCTGATTGTACAAGTAGTTATTCTGCTAGTATGAAAGACGTGATAAAATCATTTGAAATTGATTCAGGTGAAACTAAGATGCTTGGATTTAAATTAAAAGACCAAATTGAGAGCATAAACTCTTTAACAATAAAACTAGAAAGCAATGCAGGAAATTCATGTTCTAATCAAGTTAAATTGGATTTCACTAATAATGAAGACTTTGAAATATCTAATAATAAAAGTTATACTGGTTATTGTTCTTTAAGATATGATGATTGTTTTGATGCAGGATATGCTCCCCCCCCTCCTGGTGAAACAGCCGTTAATGCTACCAAAGGGATTACTGGTTTTGTGATTTATGACCCTGTAAACATATTAATTACAAATACTCCTTTGTGTCAAAAAATAGAATTGCCAGAAGCTCCAGAAATTGGTATTGGAAGTTGGATAAAAGAAACTGTTCCAGGAAATAGGCAAATAATTATGGAACTATATAATTTAGATGATGATTTTGTAGCTAATTGTACTCTCTCTAAGGCAACAATAAGTAGTACTGGGAAACGAGTTGTATGTTCAACAGAACTTGAAATAAAAGATTCTGAAGAATATTATGTGTGTGTTCATACTGAAGGAACAGCAGGAGAATATAAAACAAGAGGATATATTCCTGAGGAAGATGCTTGTGGATTTATTGGATATCCTCCTGAAGAACCAACAAGTGCTTATGATCTCTTTGCTCAAGGATTGAAGTTTGATGCAGTAGGCACTATTAATATTGCCAATGATTTTGGAGGAAGTAAAACTCTTGCAGAAATAATTGAAGATTATGTTATAGATAAATATGGAAGTTTAGATTGTTCAGATGAATGTTTAATTCCAATTAATCTTTTATCTCAAAAAAGTCAAACAGTTACATTAAGTGAGATTAAATTAAATTATAATAAAATCGGTTTAGGATCTTTAGAAGAGAACTTTATTTATGACTTTGAAGAAATTCCAGTAAAAATAACTTCTGAACATCAAAAATTATCTTTAGAGGGTTTATTTTTAATCTCTGAAGAACCCGGAGAAGTAGATTATACTTTAGATTTAGACAGAACAGAGATAATTGATGAGCAAATTACTATAGAAGATGTGGAGATGAATGTAGATCCTACTATAACTGCTGCAGAGATTCCAACTACTTTTAAAATAACTATAACTCCTTCCAAGAATATAAAGAAATATAAATGGCTTTTTGGAGATGGAGCTAGTGAAATTACTACAACTTCCTCAGTAGAACATACTTATTTAGATATTGAAAACTTAACTTTAACTGTAACAGCAACACAAAACTCTACAAATCAAGAATTTACTAAAATATTTGATATACAAGTTAAATCTCCTGAGAGTATAATTGAAGATAAAATCGAGAGTTTAAGAGAAGCAATTAATAATATTCGATCTAGTTTAGAAAATTTTGATATTTATACTATGCAAAGAATTGAATCTATTTTAGATCTTGATGCAAAAGAAATTCAATTAGATGAACTAGAAGCAAACTTTACGCAAGCTACTACAGAAGAAGAGTTTGTGGAAATTGCAAAAGCATTATTTGAATTAGATGTTCCAGATTCAATCCTTTTCTCTAGTCAAAATGAAATCTCTTTTTATGCAAATCCTTATGATATAAATGTTCAAGTTTTATCTGAAATAACAGGAGAAAATTATGATTCTTATAATGAACAAAACTATATTGATGCAATCTCTTCTTGGAGTCAAGAAAACTTTAGAATAAGAGGTTCTACAAGCAAGATTTCTTTTAAATATGGTAATGTGATTGAAAATGCTTTAACTATTTTTGATCTTAGATTTGAAAAATCAGGATCTTATGAACCTTATTTGATTATAGAAGATCTTGGAGATATACAAATGAATATAGAGCCTCTTGAAAGACAAGGATACAAATATCTTAAGATTAATCCTTCTACAAATAGCCTAAAGGTTGATACTACTCAAGATATTGAATTATCAGAACTTCCAGCATTTGTTTCTCCAGAAATCTCTCAACTATCTATTGTAAATCTTGATTCTCCTTCTCCAGAACCAGGCAATAAGAAATATCTTTTATGGATATTAATTGGTGTTTTAGTTGTTGGAAGTGCAATAGTTTATATTGTTTTACAAAAATGGTATAAAAATAAATATGAAAGAAGTTTATTTAAGAATAAAAATAATCTATATAATCTTGCTAATTACATTCATAAAGAAAAAAGCAAAGGAGTTTCTAATTCAGATATAAGAGAGAATTTAAAAAAAGCTAAATGGAACTCAGAACAAATAAGATATGCAATGAGAAAATATTCTGGACAAAATACAGGAATGAGCTCATTATTCTCTTTCATGAAAAAGAAAGACAATAAAATTAATAAAGAACAAAAATTAAAGTAAACTATGGCAAACTCAAAATGTAAAATTTGGGTTATAACATTTTAAAAAATATAAAAAAAATGGCAATGAAAATATTTAAAAATTTTTTTAAGAGGATTTTTACAAATATATTTAAGAATAAAAAAGAAATGAAATTAGGATTTTATGGTCCTCCTAATGCAGGTAAAACCAGCTTAGCAAATAGAATTTGTAAAGATTTTACAGGTGAAGAAATTGGAAGTGTTAGTAAAGTCCCCCATGAAACAAGAAATGTTCAATTTAAAGAAAAAGTAGATATTTCTTATAAAGGTAAAAAATTAACTTTTAAAATAATTGATACGCCGGGAATTGCTACAAAAATAGACTATGAAAATTTCTTAAAATATAAAGTTAGTAAGAAAGACGCAAAAATTAGAGCAAAAGAAGCAACACAAGGAATAATTGAAAGTATAAAGTGGTTAGATGACATGGATATGGTTGTGGTGGTTATGGATGCTAGTGAAAATCCTTACAATCAAGTTAATATTACTATAATTGGGAATTTAGTTGCGCGAAAAATTCCTGTATTAATTGTTGCAAATAAAATAGATCTTAAAAAAGCGAACATTAAAAAAATAGAATCTGCTTTTCCAGAATATGATGTTGTGGGAATTAGTGCAAAACAAGGTAAAAATTTAGAAGAATTTTACGAATCGTTATTCAAAGTTTCAAAAAAAGTCTAAAATCAAAAGATGGTGAAAAAAAAGGTAAATAAAAAAGGAAGATTAGGTAGAATTAAAGGATTTTCAATTCAATTTCTACCTTACTCTGAAATAAAATCTCTGAACAGCGACGAAAGAATAAGAAAAATTTTGGGGATTGTTTTAGGAAATAACATCTTAATTGTACAAGGAAGATTGAGAAATGAAGAAGAAACAAGGCTTATTGGAGATACAATGGCTATGATTGATCATGTTAAAAATTTTAAAGGAATTGAATTAGCTGTTATTGCTGGAAATGGTAATGGAGGATTTTTAGATAATTTTAAACAAAGATTAGTTAGAGGTTTGAGTGGAGGAGATTTAGGAGCAATAACAATTATTGGCCCAGCTACTATTGTTAAAGAAATAAAAAGAGATCCAAAAAAGATTGAGTTATTATTGACAAAGTAAAACTAACCAATTCGAAAAATTAAATTTTTCTCATCGAAATAATTTTCAAAGAATATAATCTAAAAATTATTTAAAAAGATTAAATTGTTGTTGACAAAGTAATTAAGAAATTATTTTTACTATTGCTTTTATTGTTTCCAAATATTTTTCTTTTTGTATTCGACAAATTTTATTTACTATTTGGTCTTTTGATGCAGTAAAAAGCATGTTTGTCCGAATATAGCTATCTAAATTCAGAGATCCTCCTATGGTTTCTTGCTTTTTTAATTCAAGAGAATATTTGTCTTTTTTTGAATATTTAGAAGTTATTTGACATAAAATTAAATCCTGATTCATTTCTCCAGATAAAACGAGGCAAGGCCTTAATCTCCTTTGAGTTAAATCTGTGAACGGAAAAGGAAAAAGGACTATTTCTCCTTTTGCAAATGTGCCCATGCTTTATCTTCCTCCTTTGTTAACCAATTTTTAGATAAAGCTTTTTCTGAAGCATTATATGTGAAAACTCCGCCAACATTTTCTTTTTCAAACAATCTTTCTCTTAATAGGTTTTTTATGAATTCTTGTAAGTTAGAATATCCTTTTCTTTTAGAATATTCTCTTGCTTTTTTAATAAACTCTGTAGAAAGCCTTAAGTTAATTTGTTCGGTCATAATATTAATAGATACCATTTGATATTTAAAGTTTTCTATTAATTTTAAAATGATTTGAAACATACTGGCAATAAGATTTTTATATGGGAAAATCTTTAAAATAAGATGAAGATTAAATTTATTGGAGGTAATAGAAAATTCCTCATCAATGCGTGAGATGCTCAAGAATCTTGCCTAAAGCAAGTGAAGAATTATTAAAAGGTTGTGCTAACTGTGGGAGTCATTTCTTTTTTTATATTAGGGACGAGCAATTAGAAAAAGCTAGAGAAGACCCAATTAAAATTCCTGAAATTCAAAGAAAAGAAATTGAAAAAGATGTTCGTGAAATTGTTGGGATTGAAAAAGATGATCAACCTGTAATTTTGGATTTAGAGTCTGTAAGAATTGCTGGACCCGGCAAATTTGAAATTGATGTTGTTAATTTATTTAATGAATCTCGTCCATTAATATATAAACTTGAAGAAGGAAAATATTTAATTGATTTGGCTACAACTCTTGGAAGATACACTAAGAAATCTGAAGGTGAAAAATCACATGAGAAATAAAATTAATAATATTCTAAAAGACACTTTACAGAAAATTAGTTGTGAAGAAGAAGAATTTATTAGTAAAAAATTAAAAGAATTCTTAATTAAAATAAAAAAGAGAATAGTTCGAGAAAAAATACAAGCAGAAATATTTGTTGGAGGAAGTTTTGCAAAATCAACAATCATAAAGAAAAGAATTTATGATGTAGATGTATTTATTAGATTTGATCATAAATATGAAGAAAAAGAATTTCCCAAATTACTTAAAAGAACCCTTAAGGATTTTAAAGACTCAAAGAAAGTGCATGGATCAAGAGATTATTATCGATTAAAGATAAGCAATTCTTTTTTTATTGAAATTGTCCCGGTGTTAAAAATAAATAATCCCCGACAAGCAAGAAACATTACAGATTTGTCTTATTCTCATGTTAGATATGTAAATAAAAAGACCAAAGGAACAAAAATATTAAATGAAATTAAATTATCGAAGGCCTTTTGTGAAGCTAAAGGAATCTATGGTGCAGAATCATATATTAAAGGATTTTCAGGATATGCTTTAGAACTTTTAATTATACATTATAAAACGTTTTCAAATTTCTTAAAAAAGATTACAACCCCTAAAGAAGGTAAAATTGTGATTGATACAGAAAAACTTTACAAAAATAAAAACCAAATTATGATGGATTTGAATGAAGCTAAACTAGAATCTCCAATAATCCTAATTGATCCAACATTTAAGTCAAGAAATGCTTTAGCTGCATTATCTCAAGAAACTTTTGAGAAATTTAAACAAGATGCAAAGAAATTCTTAAAATCTCCATCGATAAAGGACTTTGAGATTCAAGAATTGGATTTAGATAAAGTAAAACAAAATGCTAAGAAAAATAAACACGAATTTATTTTAATTGAAACAAAAACAAGAAAACAAGAAGGAGATATTGCAGGTTCAAAATTACTAAAATTCTATAATCATTTAACAAAAGAAATTTCAAAACAATTTGAAATAAAAGATAGGGGTTTTAATTATGGTTATAAAAAAGCTTCAAAGTTCTTTTTTGTGGTTAAATCTAAAAAACAAATAATTTTAGAGGGACCGAGAACAAAAGATAAAAAGAATGTAGTTAAATTTAAGAAAAAACATAAGAAAACATTTAGTAAAAAGGGGAGAGTTTATGTTAAAAAGAAAATTGTTTCTAGTTTAAGTGGATTTATTAAGCAGTGGAAAAAAGATAATTTGCGAAAAGTAAGAGAAATGGATATTAGTAGTTTAAATATTATTTGATACCCCTTATAAAATCTGCGTGCTTTTTGTATCTTCCATTTTGGATATTATTTATATATTCTACTATTCTTTCCTTGCCTACTACAAAATCTTCTATTCTATTAGTAAAATACTTATCATCAACATAATGTGACTTTCTAAAATCTATAATCTCTTGTCCAAAAACATCTGTAAAAAAAAGGTTATACGAAACCCCCTTTAAAACAACTACTGGAACATTCTTCCCTTGAGCAAAGGATTCATTAATCTCTTTGAATTTCCCTAACCTATACCCTTCTCTTCCTTTAACTTTGATAAGAATTAAATCTCCTTCATCTCCAGTCTCCACTTCTTCTTCTTTAGCAATTTTCCTTGTTAATGTTATCTTTTCCATTTTTACAAAACCTTTTCAAATAAAGAAGCAAAAGCTTCTGCGAAAAACTCAGAATTTAACCAAATAGCTGTATCCTCTTGGGTATTTCCTTTTGATAAATAAAATAATATTTCTTTTCTATCAATAATAAAGAATTTTGCATCAATATCTACATTATTTATTTTAACTTTCAATTTACTAGAAAGTTGGTCAATAAGCATTTGATCTCCTGATAAAGCTATTTTAACTTTAACATTTGATTTTTTAAGTATGTCTAATGTTTGTATAAATATTCCTAATTTGATTTTAACTTCCTCTGCATTTGTACAGATTAAAACCTCTTTATTAGCATTTTCAATAATTTCTCTTAAATAATTTGTAATATTTGATTTTCCTTTTAATGCTGCTGATAAATCCTCTCTTTTTACTGGACTTATTCCAACATTGTATAAATTTTCTAATTCTGAGAATTCTTTTGTTTCTTTTATGTTTGCAAGACTAACAATTCTATCTTCTGCAGTCTTTCTAACATTATTTTTTAATTTTTCTAAAATTGCTTTTGGTTTTACACCAAGATACTTCACTGGCTTTCCTAATTTTACTATTGCAAAACCTTTCTTTTCTAAACTTTCAAGAACATCATAAGTTCTTGATCTTGGAACACCTGAGATAGAAGCGATTTCACCTGCCGAAGCAGTTCCTTTGCCCAATAAAGCTAACCATACTTTGGTTTCATAAATATTAAGATTAAAATAATCCTTTATTTTGTTTACTAATTCTTGTTTTACTAACATTGTATTGTCACTACACATAAGGGGTTTATAAAGGTTTCTACTATGTTGTTTCTTTAAAGTGACACCAGAAGGAAAGATTTATAAATAAAGGGAAACAATTAAAATTATGAGAAAAGCTAACTTAAAAGCATATAAAAAACATCTTACAGATTATATTGGCTTGAGTACTGGAGACGTAGTTGTTTACGGAAAACTTATAGATATCTCTGATAATTGTTTTTTATTTAACCCCCATGTTCAGTTAAAATTAACAAATGAAGATGACAAAATATTCAACAAATCAGGTCTTGAACATAAGACTCTTGAATTATACATAAATAATCCAAAAACAAATATTGTAATTTATAAAACAACTAAAAAAGAACTCAAAGAATATTGCGAGACCCTAAACATTGTTGGAAGAAGCGATTCCTCAACTTATAAAAAAGCTAATAAAATTGGCATGCATGCATAATAAATCACAAGATTAAATAACTAAGTCCAATCATAATAAATATCCCTGTAGATATAAATGGCATTGCAGGATACACTTTCTTTTTACCAAAGAACATAATATAACTTAAAGCTAATACTGCTCCTACAATAACTAATATTGCTGATAATAAGCCAAGTGTTTTGAACATCACTCCTGCTGCAATTATAGTGAATACAATATCTCCTCCGCCTAAGATTGCAACATTTACTTTAAACTTCTTTTTCTTTAATTTAGATTTATCTGATTCTTTTAATTTCTTTACTTGTTGTCTTTGTTTTTTAGATAAATATGGTATAAAAAATCCTCCAAAGACTTTTAGATTATCTATTTGGAAGTTAGCCATCTTTTGCATTAAACCAGATTTCCAAACAGCCCAAGCATCATAAAGTGAAATTAAGACTAATAACGCAATAAGAAAAACAACACTAAGCAAAGGAACAAATATTGCTGCAATTCCAGGATAAATTAATAATTCTGTAAAATTGTGAGTTAAAATATTTCTAGAATAAACTTTGCTTAAAGTTAAAGGCAAGGCTAATATTAGAGCCATAATTCCAAGATATTTAAATCCAGGAAGAATTTGAGATAAAAAAGCAACAAAGGAAATTCCTAAGGCTATTAAGATCACTATAAAAAACCAGGTTCTCATTACAAACTTTGCTTTAAATTTAGTTAATAAAGAAAAGATAATTATTGCAAAGATAAATGCCATAATTATTGATGTAAAACTTCCTGCACTACTTGTTGCTTCTAATTCTTCTTCAGAAACTCCCATTCCATAAGGGATTTGATTTGAATCATCTAAATAATGATTTACTACAAAGAGTCCAATAAACTGAGTTACAATAAACATTAAGAGTATTAGAGCTATTAGTTTTAATGGATGTTTCATTTTAATTTTTTTTATTTTTCTAACCTCTTTATCTTTTACTTTAATAATTTACTCTCAACAAATTTAATTATCTTTTTAATCTCTTTTATTGAATTTTTGGAAAACTCTAAAGGTATATTCTCTCCGTAATAAACCAAACTATTTCTAATTTTCCTATATTTATCAAATAACAAAGAACTTTCCCTACTTAAGAGCACCTCTTTTAAATATTCTGAAAAGGTTATATGGTCAAGAATTTTAAATCCTTTTTCATACGAAGAAGCGTGAAGAATTTGAACCAATGACTCATAATAACTCTTAAAAATTTCTCCACAATTTTCTTTGTCTAATTTATGAGAATCTGCAAATCTTAGAGTTTTCTTAGAAGCTTTAAGTAAAGATTTTGCTCTTTCTAAATTAGGACTTATTTTTAACACTTTCTCTTTTTTTTCAAACATTTTTAAACCCTTATTAATCCTCTCAATACAATTCCATTTATAATGTTATTGAATAATTCTTTATTTGTTTTTTGTAGTTTAGGAAAACTATCTTCTGAAAACAAAAATATTTGTATTTCTTTTTTAAATACCTTTTCAAATTTTTTAAGATTAATGTCTTTTTTAGAAGAAGAAATTATACATAAATCTATGTCTGATTCTTTTATATCCTCCCCTTTTGAAGAAGATCCAAAAAGAATAATTGTAGGAAATAAAAATTCCTTATCTAAAAAACTTAACAAACTTGAACTTTCTAGCTGTATTAAATAATCTGAAATCTTAAACTTTTTAAATAATTCTAATTCTCTATTTGAAAAAATTAAAGGAATTCCATGAGAAAATTTTTTAATTACCAATTTTTCTGAAATTAATTCTTTGATATAGTTTGAAACAGAAGGCAATCCTAATTTCAAAATTCTAGAAATTTCTCTCAACTTAAACCCTTTTATAGGGTCTTCTAAAAACAATTCTAAGACTTTATATTTGTTACAATTTTGTATCATATGATACAATATAATATCAGCGGTTTATATACTTTGTGTTTCAAATTTCATATAAATTAACCTCAATAAATTATAAAATTAAAAAGAGTTTTTAAAACTTAGTTAAATACATCTCTCGTTGTTTGCGGTTTCTTTTTGATAGTTTTCTGAAACACTACATAAACAATCAACCAAATGTTCTCCTTCATAAATTTGACAACCATCTGCAGTACCAGAAGCATACTTAATAGTTCCAGTATCCCCACAACCAAAGTTTGTTGTGTCTCCTTCACAAGCAACAATATCCTTACATGCAAAATTACATATTGTATCTTGTACACTTGCTGATAAATCGCATGCACCCATATCTGAAATCTGGTAACCTGCCTCTGAATAACTACATAATTCTGGACCTGTTGTGCAACTAGAAGCTTCAGCAGTAGGATAACAAAGTAAACCGTCAGAAGACCTTATATAAAGATTTAAATTATTTTGGAGACCCTCGCATCCAACACCATCTGTTCTACAAACACTTGCAATTTCACTAGCAAGATGTCCTGGATTTGGAGCAGAACTAGGTAGAGCAGCAAAAACACTAACAGCAACTGCAGCAATAATAAATATTGCTAATAGAGAATAAACAGCCTTATTAGATATCTTAATATTCACTCTTTTCATAAACTAAATATAACTTTGTTCTTTAAAAAGATTTCGTTACTTCAATCT
>CAZQKH010000004.1:10612-31708 GCA_964593105.1 Candidatus Woesearchaeota archaeon
TTTTCATAAACTAAATATAACTTTGTTCTTTAAAAAGATTTCGTTACTTCAATCTCAAAGTTTCTAAGCCTCGAGGGACATTTGTCTCGACTCTGTTTAGCTTATAAAGTGCAGAAGCTAAATCTAAAGATTTTGAAACCTCTCCGTGGTTTACAATAATTCTTCGTGGCTTAGGTCTCATGTTATTGAAAAAATTAATTATTTCATTTCTTCCTGCATGAGGAGACATTCCATTAAATAAAACTACTTTCATTTTCACTTCAATTTCCTTTTTCATGCCTTCTTCTTCAATAATTACTTTTTTTGCACCTTCTTGTAATTGTCTACCTAATGAACCAGGGCCTTGATAACAACTTAAAATCATAGTATTATTTGGATTTATTGCAAATTCTCTAAAGTATTCTACAGAAGCACCTCCAACAAGCATTCCTGAAGTTGCAATCACAATACAAGAATCCCCTTCAATAACTTGTTTTCTTTCTTGAGGGGATCCTACCCTTGAAAAGATATCTGAAGTAAAAGGATTTTTGTCCTGGAAGATTTGAGTTCTTGCTTTACTTGATAAAAAATCAGGATATGCTGTATGAATTGCATTAATGTCCCATACCATCCCATCAATATAAATTGGGACTTTAGGAATTTCTCCTAACCTCATTGATTCTTCCATTCTTAAAAGAGTTTCTTGAGCATGTCCTAAACCTAATTCTGGGAGTAAAACTTTTCCCCCTTTATCTAAAGTTTCTTTAATTAATGCAATAAATTGTTCTTCTGTTTCTTTTCTAGGAGGAAGAATATCTGTTTTTGCACCATAAGTAGATTCTGTAATCACAGATTCAACTCTTGGAAATATTGTTACTGCAGGGTCTAATAATCTTGTTTTTGAATATTTATAATCTCCTGTATAAAGTAAATTATGAAATCCATTTCCAATATTTAAATGAACTAAAGCTCCTCCTAAAACATGTCCTGAATTATAAAATGTTAATCTAACATCGTGTGCAATATCTGTAACTTCATTATAATTTAAACAAATACTATGTTTTACCATTTCAGTAACATTAGCAGAACTAAAAACTGGTCTTTCTGCTTGTTTGTAAGCCACACCAATAAAATCTAAAGATAATAAAGAAGCAATATCTCTTGTGGGAGCAGTCATATAAACTGGGCCTTTATATCCCATTTTAAACAAATAAGGTAATAATCCAACATGATCTAAGTGTGCATGACTTATTATCACTGCATCTATTTGGTCAAGATTAAATTCTGGAATATTAAAAACAGGAAATTTATCTGCTCCTGAAGATGCAACATCTACTCCACAATCAATTAAAATTTTTGAATTTGGTGTTTGTAAAAGCATTGAACTTCTCCCAACTTGTCTTGCTCCACCTAAAAAAGTTAATCTAACCCAACCCTCCATCTTTTCAGAAGTCCATTCTTGATAAATTTTCTTTCCAACTGAATCTAAAAACTTTCTTCGATAATTATTATTTGCATAAAGAACACTTCTTATGCTCTCTGTAATTTTTGATTTAATTGCAGGAGATCTTTGAACTTGTGGTGTCCAGAGAGTTGCTTTTCTTATTTCATTTAAAATAGAACCTTGCTTTCCAATTACCATCCCTGGTTTTTTTGCTTCTATAACTACAATGCTCCTCTGTGGATCAAAAAGTATTTCTGTTATTTCTGCTTCTGATGGAACAATCTCTCTAATTTTCTTTTCTGTTATCTCTTTACCTGATAAAATTTTTGAATCAGCTCTTAATTCAATTCTTTTTTTAATATCATTTACAATTTCTTTTATTTTTCCTTCTCCCTCTATAAAGAAGGTTTCATTTTGTGTGTAAAGAACTATATTTGCTCCTTCAAAATTTGCTTCTTTGATTTTTCCTGCAAGTCTGCCTTTTATGGTCTCTAGTATGTCAGTCATTTTTTAGATATATTTTTAATTAATTTAATGTAAATTATGATAGTTATTGATCTCTATATTCAGATAATATTTCTTGTTGAACTACTTTTTTAATCCCTTCTTTTGTTATTGTGAAAATATCAATTCCATATCCACTTCCAACATCTCTTTGAGTTGAAGATTTTAATGATTCTTTTGCTAATTCTATTCCTTCTTTAAGACTTAATCCTTTTTTGTATTGTCTTTCTAAAAGACCTAAAACATAGGGCATTCCAGATCCAAAATTTGCATCATAATCTTCGACCTTTATTGAACTACCTGCAGGTTCTACAGAATATAATTCTGTTGAATTGTCTTCATTTACTCCTGCAATTAAAAATCCTGCTTGTTGAGGAATCATTGAAGGTTGCCTTATACCATTATAAGAAATATTTCCAAGTAAATTTGCTGCTTGCTTAATTGTTGGTCTTGATTTTGATTTTAATTCTTTCAATCTTAATTCTGCAGGTAAAATCTTAGCTACTCTTTGTATATCTGAAACCATTCCTGTCCCAGAAATTAAAAGATAATCATTTAATTTTTTAGTCTTCTCAGAATTCTTATTCATTACAATAGTTCCTGCAGTAGATTGCCTATCACTAGCCATTATAATTCCATCTCTACACACAATTCCTAAAATTGTTGTACCTGTTCTTAAGATGTTTTTTTTAATATCGTTATCCATTTTCTATGTTTAATAGAACCAATTTATATTATTGTGGAGCATAGAGGTTTTATAAATTTTTTGGTTAGATTTTAACGCCCTTTATTTTGAATTTCCCGTTTTCTTGGACTGTTTTTCCATCTAAAATGATTTTTGCGTTTTTCATGTCTTTTACAATATCCCAATGTATTGCAGAATCATTTCCTCCACCATTTTCCTTATACGCCATTCCTAAAGCTAAGTGAATTGTTCCGCCCATTTTCTCATCAAATAAAAGATCTTTTGTGAATTTCTTTATCTTTGGATTGCAACCAATTCCAAATTCTCCAACATAAGAAGAATTTTTGTCAGTTGCAAGCATTTGTTTTAAAAAATCTTCATTTTTAGAGGCTTTTACTTCTATTACTTTTCCGTCTTTAAATTTTAAAGAAATATCTGTAACTTCTTTTCCAGCTTTAATTGCAGGATAATCAAATTGAATGTATCCATTTAAACTTTCTCTAATAGGAGCCATAAAAACCTCTCCACCAGGTAAATTTTCATGCCCTTTATCTGAAACACAATTCTTTCCTTTTATTGAAAACTTTAAATCAATATTTTTCCCAATTAAATGCACAAATTTTCCTTTTTCAAAAGTATTTGATATTTTATCCATTTGTTTTCCTAATGTTTTCCAATCTTGTAAAGCTGCTTTGTAAACAAAATCTTCATATTCTGTTAAAGACATTTCAGCTTCTTGAGCTAAAGCATGAACAGGGTAAGTTGTTGAACATCTTCTTATTTTATCTTTTTCATTACAAATATAAGTTCCTATGGGGTGGGTAACTTTTCCTCTTTGAGTTATTTTTTTAGGATCTGAGTTTGTTAATTCTTTTGTATTCATTGTAGTATTTACTCCAATATATTTATCTGCTTGCTTTATTGTGTCCATTGTGTATTTTGGAAAAAGTTCAAGTTGTTCTTTTGTAGCATATTTATAGAAAAAATCTGCAACATCTGGCAATGCAAACTTTACAATTGGGTGGGCTTTTTGTAAAATTATCTCTTTGTATAACTCCACTAAAAGAGGCATAGCTTCTACTCCTCCAGAAATAATTACTTTTTCACCTGGTTTAACAAATACAGAATATCTTACTAATAATTGTGCTAATTTTCTTGTTCTTAAATCGACTGGCATTTTTTTGTTAGAAGTCTTGAGGCGACTCGCTCCATCACCTTAAAAATATAAGAAATACTGTATTTAAAAAGTTAACTAAGATTAGGCTCTCACACTAATTCCATTTTCTTTTTTAAACCGAATAATATTTTCAACAAATCCTTCAATTTTTTGTTCATGACTAACAATAATTAATTGCTCTGTGTTTAATTGATCTAAAACATTTCTCATTTTATCTAATTGCTGTTCTGAAAAACCATCTGTGGGTTCATCTAAAATAACTATCTGTTTTGTTTTTATTTTACTCATAATAGAATTTATAACTTGATTTAAAGCCAACCTATATGCTAAGGCAATTGCTGTTCTTTCTCCTCCTGAAAGATATGCATAATCTATTTCATAATCTTGTTGTTCAACAATCGGAGTAAAGTCTTCTCTTAAACTAATATTAAAATTCTCTGATACTAACATTAAAAACCATTCTTGAAATACTTTTGAAAATTCTAATTTTAATTTTACCATAACATTTTTTTCAACAAAAGAGACCAAAGGTGCAAACTTTTTAGATAACCAGTTTTCTAACTCTGAAATATAATTTAAACTTAATTTTATTTCTTCAGATCTTTTTATTTTTTCTTTTAATTCTAAAATTTGTATTGAAGACATTTCTATTTCTTTTTTAACTTCTGCCCTTTTTATCTCTATTATTTTTTCTTGTCTGTGTGCTTGTTCTAATTCTAATTTTTTAGATTCAAATATTTTATCAAATCTAGACAATTCAAAAATAGTTGTGTTTAAAGTCTCTAAATGTCGATCTAAAAGAGAAATATCTTGTGCCAATGCTTGATTTGAGGTAAAAAGTTCTTGTCTTCTTTTTGTTTTTTCGTCTACACTCTCTAATTTCACTCTTAATAATTTTAAATCTTGTAATTCTTTTTCTTTGCTCAAAATTTCTGAATCAATTTTGCTTATCTCTGAATTTAGTTTTAATTTTTGCCTTTCAATTTCTTGAAGTTTTTCTTTATTTTGAGAAAGCCCATTATGAATTTTATTTAAAACATTTGATCGATAAACACTATCTACATCTTGTAAACACGTTGGACAAATTTCAAGATTAGCCATATTTTTTTGTAATTTTAGATTTTCTTCGTTTTTTGCATTTATTGAAGAGATTTGTCCTAAAAATTCTAAACTTTTTTTATTTAATTCTTGTTTTTCAATTTTCTTTTTTAAAATTAATTCATTTAATTCATTTAATTTTGATTCTTCAAATTTTAATCCTTCAAATTCTTTTATTTGATTTTCTAAATATAAAATTAATTTTTCATTCTCTTTGATTGTTTCTTTTTTTGTTAAAATTAATATTTTTGTTTTTTCATATTCTGAAGAAAACTTTATTTTCTCTTGCATTTGCTTTTCAACTTCTTGTTTTTCTTGTTCAATAATCTTTCTTATGCTTTGTTTTTCAATAAGTTCTTTTTCTATAATTGTTGAACCTACTTTCATTTCTTCTAGATTTTTTTCTTTAGAAATAATTTCTATTCTTTCTTCTTCTAAATTTGAAACAATTGCTTCCTTGATTCTTTTTTCTTCTCTTAATTTTTGTGTGATTAAAGTTATGTTCTCTAGTATTTTTTTGTACTTATCTATTCCAAAAACATGTCTTAAAGTATTCATTCTTGTTTCTGAATCTTGTAAAATAATTTGCTTCATCTCTTCTTGAGGGGTATAAACTGTAAATTTATATAAGAGATTTTGTTTTTTTGAAAATTCCCTAGGATAATTTAATATTCCTAAAACCCTATTTTTTAATTCTGTTACTGCTAATTCTTGTTTTACACCTTCTATTGTTATGGCAGCATAATCTTGAGAAACTGTTTTTCCTCTTTTTAATGTTCTTTCAATAATATATTCTTTTCCTTCAACCTCAAAATTCATAATAACTCCTCCAGAGTCTTCTCCATTTCTTAAAAGAAATGCTCCTCTCTGACCTGGTTGTAAACCAAATAATGCAAATTCAATTGCTAGTAAAATAGATGTTTTGCCAGAACCAATATCTCCAGATAATAATGTTGCACCCCTTTTGAATTCAACAGTCTCACTTTTATAACTTCTAATGTTATTTATTGTTAATTTTTTTAATATCATTGTAAAATACCTCTAATCTCTTGACATTCAACACCTAAGGTGCGAGAACCTCTAATGAGGCTTTCCCTTAAGTTAGATTCACGATTGATTACCATTTTTAAAATTTAAGAACTTTTTTTGCCTCCTCTAAAAGTCTTGTATTAAACACCTCTGTTGTTTCTCCTTCTTGTTTTTCAATTGAAATGGTGTGGATTAAAGAAGAAATTAAATCATTAAACTTTGAAGGATTCTCTTCTGAATACTTTTTTATTGATTCTTCTTCCACATTATCACTTTCGTTAATTTCAATTTCTAAATCTGCTTGTTTTGTTTTAAGATCGTGGGTGTTTTTTAAGAAAAAGTAAGCTCCTTTACTTTTGACAAATTCCTCTATTTTTTGAAATTTAATATCTGATACTTTTTGATCTTCTAATTCTCCTTCTAATCTCAATAAAAGAATCTTATCATCTAAATCTCTTTTATCTAATTCTGCAATTATTTGTTCTGTTGCGACTAAAGCATTTTTTACAATTATTGTTATAGGTATAACTTCTTTTATCTTCAAATCAATCTTTTCAAGAGGTTTTGCAGAATCTGTATCTACAATATAAAAACTTCCTCCTCGTAAAGATTCTAATTCTTGAAAATTGTTTGGGAAAACTGGACCAGGATAAACAAAATTTTCATATTGGAAATCTATATGTAAGTGTCCTAAAGCATAATAATCTGCATGCGGAAGTAAATTTGTTTCTAAGGAATCTATTGGTAATGCCCCTTTTGCTTTATCAATTGTTGTGTGCAACATAAAAATCTTAAACATTCCTGGAGCGTCATTTAATTTTATTTTCCTTATATCATTTATTTCAAGGCCTGATTTTTTCCCTGGATAACCATAAATTGCAACTCCTTGGTATATTGTTGGATTTAAATTTATTATATCTTGTTTTTCTCCTGATTCTATTTCATCTTGTTTTTTTTCATCTGCATCATAAACATTTTTACAAAAACCTGCTTTTTCTAAAACATCTAAAAAAGTTTTACCAGAAACAGAATAATCATGAGAGCCTGCAATAATAAAACATGGAATTTTTGCTTCTTTAAGTTTTTTAAATTCTGCAAAAGTTTCTTTTAAAACATCTATTGAAGGGTAGGCTGTATCAAACAAGTCTCCTGCTATTAATACAAATTCAACTTTTTTTTCAATACACTTTTGAATTACTTTTTGAAAAGATTGGAAATTCAATTGTTGAAGGGGTTGTTGTTTCCAACCTCCTAAATGCACGTCTGCAAGATGAGCGAATCTAACCATTTTATTTATAAAATAAGAATTTCGTGATAGTATATAAGGATTATTGGGTTTGATTTAAATGTTTGTTCATTAATTAAAAAGTGGAAACAAATTCTTGTCAAAAACATTTATAATTAAAGATTGTTTCATATTTGGGAGGTGCATATGAAACTAAATATTCTTTTTGGAGGGAAAGCAGGTCAAGGTCCGAATTTTTTAACAAATCTATTGGGGAAAGTTTTAATTGAAAAAGGATTTTATGTATTTTATTCAAGAGATTACCAAAGTCTAATTCGAGGGGGACATAATTTCAATGTTTTAACCTTTTCAAACAAACCTGTTTATTCTAATGAAAGTAAAATGGATTTTCTGGTTGCTTTAGATGAAAATACTCTTAAAAGCCATCAAAAGGAATTAAAAAAACATGCAATTATCTTAAAAGGAAAAGAAAAAAATTCCTATTTTGCGGGAAGATTGTTTAAAGCTCTCGGACTTTCTTTAAAAGAATTAGAAAATGGTTTGAAAAAATATACTCGATTTAAAGAAAATTTTAAATTAGCTAAAGAAGGTTATGAAAAAACAAAATGCCAAATAAAAGAATTAAAATCAAAAAAGAAAAAGTTAATATTTCAAAATGGGAATCAAGGAATTTCTGAGAGTGCGATTAAATCGGGCTTAGATGTTTATTATGCCTATCCTATGACTCCTGCAACATCTGTTTTAACAGAGTTAGCTGAAAAACAAGAAAAAGGAAAATTTTTAGTCTTAGAATTAGAAAATGAAATGGCAATAATTAACGCATCTATTGGTTCTGCTATTACTGGTGCAAAAACAATGCTTGGTACTTCTGGCGGAGGTTTTGATTTAATGGCAGAGGGTTTAAGTTTAACTGGAATGGCTGAAGTGCCTTTAGTTATTTATCTTTCACAACGTCCAGGTCCCGGAACCGGGGTAGCTACTTATACTTCTCAAGGAGATTTAAATATAGCAAGACATTCAGGGCACGGAGAATTTAATCGGGTTGTACTTGCCCCTGGAGATCCAAGAGAAAGTGAAGAATTAACAAATCAATGTTTTTATTTTTCACAAAAATATAAGATTCCTGCAATTGTTTTAGGAGACAAACATCTTGCTGAGAGTTTCTATAGTTCAGAACAAAAACCTAAAATGGTTCCAATTTTAAAATCAACAAAGTTTGCAAGATATAATAGTTATGAACAAAACTCTGAAGGAAGTTCAATAGAAGAGCCAGAGTTAATTATTAAAAATGCAAAAAAGAGATTAGAAATACAAAAGCAAATAAGTAAAGAATCTAAAAAGTTCTCTCAATATTCTGTTTATGGAAAAAAGAATTCAAAAAATATGATTATCTCTTGGGGTTCAACAAAAGGCGCAATTATCGATGCTATTGAAGATTTAAATTGTGGCTTTTTACAAATAAAGTATATTGACCCTTTTCCTGACATTGAAAAGCTTTTGAAAAATAAAAAAATTATTTTAGTTGAAAATAATGTGACTGGTTTACTTGGAAATTTAATTAGAGAAAAAACAGGGATTAAAATTGATAATAAAAATAAAATTCTTCGTTATGATGCTCGTCCTTTTTTATGTGATGAATTGAATATGGAAATTAAGAGGAGGTTAAAATGAATATCTCAACTAAATCCCCTATAACATGGTGTCCTGGATGTTTTAACTTCCAAATCTTAGCTGGATTTAAGAAATTTATCGAAAATGAAATTGCAAAAGGCAGGAAAAAAACAGACTTTGCAATAGTTAGTGGAATAGGATGTCATGCTAAAATATTTGATTATGTTAGTTTAAATGGTATAAATTCTCTTCATGGAAGAGTTTTGCCAACATGCCTTGGAATTAAAGTTGGGAATCCAAACTTAGAAGTTTATGGTTTCTCAGGAGATGGAGATGCTTATTCAGAAGGAATTAGTCACTTAATTCATGCTGCACGATATAACTCAAATATGACTTATTTTGTCCATAATAATCAGGTATTTGCTCTTACTATTGGTCAACCCACCGCTGTAACTGAAAAAGATTTTACAGATAAAACAACGCCTCAAGGTGTAAAACAAGCTCCTTTAAATCCAATTAAATTAATGTTAGCTGCTGGATGCGGATTTGTTGCTCGTGTTTTTGCAGATACAAAACATATTGAATGGATTTTAAAAGAAGCAAAAAAGCATCAAGGATTTAAGTTTATAGAAGTGATTCAACCTTGTATTGTTTTTCACTTGGATAAAGGATATAAAGAAAAAACATATATGTTAAACTCTAAAAATCACGATAAAACAAATTTTGAAAAAGCTATGAAAAAGGCAGAAGAATTTAATTATAATAAAGTTAATAAAATTCCTTTAGGGATTTTCTATCAAGAAAAAAAACCAGTATTTGAAGACCAATATAAGATGTTAAAAGATTTTAAAAAAGTCAAGAAAAGTTGGAAAGACATAAAGAGATAACTATTCTTCTTCGTCTTCTTCAAAAGATTCTTCATCCATAAACTCTTCATAATCTTCAAACTTAGAACTAGAAAATTTAGATTTACTCATAAAAAACATACGCTGATAAAATATATAAACATATCTTTTTATTAAATAAATATGGCTTTAAAAAAAATAAGAAAAAATAAGAAAGATCAGATAAATTTCAAATATAATCTTAGGATTTACTTTAGTTTACTAAAGAAATATAAGAAATTATTCACTTGGACCTTAATTGTCATCCTTATGACAGAGGCCTTGCTAGTAGTAGATAAATTCTTATTTAAACGAATTATAGATGATGGGACTTTGTTTGTAGATGGAACACTTCCTAAAGAAATTTTTATCACGACTTTAATTGCAATTGCAGGTATTTTTATGGGAGTTATTATATTTAGAACAATTTCTAGATGGATAACCCAGCACTTTGTAACGAAACTTGAATCAAGTTTAATTTTTGATTTAAAAAGAAAATATTTTAACCATATTGTGGGATTATCTCATGAATTTCACACCACCCATAAAACTGGTTCTTTAATATCAAGACTTGCTAGAGGGACAGGTGCAATAGAAGGAATGACAGATGTTATAATTTTTAATTTCACTCCACTGATTATACAATTAATTGTTGTAGGTGCTTCTTTAGCTTATTTTGGATTAATTCCTGCTCTAATGGCATTGATAATTGTGGTTATCTTTATTGGATATAGTTATACTATTCAAAGATTGCAAGCACCATATAAGGTAATCTATAATAAAAGGCAGGATATTGAAAGAGGTTTAATTGGAAATGTTTTCACCAACATTGATTCAATAAAATATTTTGGAAAAGAAACTTACATTAAATCTAAATTTAAAAAATCCGCAGTAGACACAAAAAGCGCTCTAATAAAATATTTTAATTATTTTAGATGGTTTGATGCTGGACAGTTATTAATTTTAGGTATTGGAACAATTTTACTTTTAATTAATCCTTTGATTAACTTCTTGCATGGAGAAATCACAATGGGTACTTTAGTATTTGTCTATACTATTTATGGAAACATTGTTGGTCCAATGTTTGGATTTGTTTGGGGATTAAGAGGATATTATAGAGTTATGGCTGATTTCCAAGATCTTTTCCAATATGGAAAAATGAAAAACGAAGTTCAAAATAAAAAAGGTGCAAAAAAATTAAGAATTTCAAAAGGTCAAATTGAATTTAAAGATATAAATTTTGGATATTATAAAAATAGGGATCTTTTCAAAAAGTTTAATTTAAAAATTAAACCCAATGAAAAAATTGCTTTAGTTGGACATTCAGGGTGTGGGAAAACAACACTTTTGAAACTATTGTATAGGCTATATGATGTAGATCAAGGAAAGATTTTAATTGATAATAAAAATATAACTGACGTGGAAAAAGAATCTTTAAGAGGAGAATTAAGTATTGTTCCTCAAGAATGCATTTTATTTAATGATACTCTTTACAATAATGTCGCCTTTTCAAAACCTCATGCTAAAAGAAAAGAAGTACTAAGAGCAATTAAATTTGCTCAGCTTGATAAAGTAATTAAAGATTTTCCTAAAAAAGAAAGAACTCTTGTGGGGGAAAGAGGAGTTAAATTATCTGGAGGAGAAAAACAAAGAGTTTCAATTGCAAGAGCAATACTTGCAAATAAAAAGATTTTAGTTTTAGATGAAGCGACCTCTGCTTTAGATTCTGAAACAGAACATGAAATCCAAAGAGACCTTAGAGAATTACTTAGAGAAAGAACTTCAATAATTATTGCCCATAGATTGTCTACAATAATGACTGCAGATAGAATAATTGTGATGAAAAGAGGAAAGATAATCGAACAAGGAAAACATCAAGAATTATTAAATCAAAATGGGGAATATAAAAAACTTTGGGGGCTTCAAAAAGGCGGATATCTTAAAGACTAAGTTCCCATACTTGAAGTTCTTCAAAAAATAATTTCTTTTTTACTAATAACTTTTTTTTATAATTTAACCAATTAACCTCTTTTGTTAAATTACTCTTTAATAAAAATATTTTTCCTTTTTCTGTTAAATGTTTTTCTGCTTGCTTAAGGAATTTATTAATTATTTCAGAACCTTTTTCTCCACCTGTTGTTGCTAATTTAGATTGTTTGTCTTCTTTATTATTTTTATCCTCTGGCAAATAAGGGGGATTGAAAATTATTCGGTCGAATTTGTCTTTAATATTTGAGAAGAGGTTTGAATAAATGCAATTAAATCCCAAGTCTCTACAATGTTTAACAGCATTTCTATTAATATCTACTCCAAGAACATTTATCATTCCTATTTCTTTTAAAGTACTTAAAATAATTCCTGAACCTGTTCCAATCTCTAAAATCTTTAAGTTTTTATCTTTAATATTTTTCTTTAAAACTTCTTGCATTAAATAAGAATCCTCAGCAGGAGAATAAATCAAAGACATTTTAATTATCCAAATAATCGATTAAAAAACTCTACTAATTCTGCTTTAAATAAAAAGACAGATCCTAAAATAACAACTAAAAGAAATAACAATAAAACCAATACAATTGTTATTGGTTCAAACATTCTTTTTTTAGCTAGAGGTTTTTCTCCATACTTTGAAACAACTTGTTTCCCGGGTTTTATTTGTTTAGAACCAGGCTCTGCCGCATGTCTTGATTCTAATTCTTTATCTGAAGCTTGTCCTGGAATTCCAATGGATGTTGAGGCAGGAATAATTTTCTTAGTTTGAATTTCTTTTGATTGTTTTCCTTTTGTTAAAGAACTTGTTTCCCCTTGTTTTTGGTTTTTAATATTACTGGCCATGCTTGTAGGACTCATTCCTCCAGATTCTCTTGCTTTTTTCTCCATTACATAATTTCTAGCAGCATCTTCAATTTCTCTTTTAGAATAACCGGCATTATAAAAAGTCATCATAGCATCTTTAATCTCTTCTCCTCTTTCAATAGCTGCTTTAATTCCTCCAAGAATATCATTATTAAAATTGTGTGGATCAACTTCTTCTTTTGATTTTCTTACTTTGCTTACCATAACTATTCAAAGAAATTATTGTTTAAAAACTCTACTTTAAACTTTTAATAATTCACCATTAGAAACTAGGTGGGAGGTTTTGCCTAAAACATAACCAAATTCTTTTGCTAACTCAATTAAAGGTTTTTCTTGTTCAAGACTTCCATGAGAAGGAATTATATGTTTTGGTTTTACTAACTTTATAAGTTTTCTTTTACTTTCTTTACTCCCATGCCCATGCACATGAACATTTATCTTAAAATTAACACCTATTCTTTTTAATTCAGAGTCTAACTTTTGTCTAGCTAAAATATTAACTTCTGTTGGAATTACACTTGAAGAGAATATTAAATTATCTCCCGGCCTAAATTTGAAAGGTGTGCTTCCTTTTGTTAATCTATCTAAAATTGAATTTTTTTCTGCTTGATGACCTGTACAAACCACTAGATATTTTTCCCTATTTTTATCTAATTTTCTTAAAAAAGAATTCACTTGATTTCTATACTTTAAAATTTTTATTTTATTTCTAAAAGGACATTTTCCAATCTTGGTTGCACAATCAACATATCTTGCAAGACTTCTTCCTAAAAAGATTATTTCTCTATTTGTTTTTAGAGCTAAATTAACAATATTGTTTAATCTCTCAATATGTGAAGAAAAAGTTGTTACAAACATTGCAGCTTTTTTATCATTAAATTCTTCAAAAGCCTTTTTTAACATTTGTTTTGCATCGGTTTCACTTCCATTGGATTCATCTTTATTTGCGTAAAGAGTATTTATGATTGCCATTTTCACGCCTTGATTTCCTATTTCCTCTAATCTCTTATAGCTGGTTGGTTTTCCAAAAGTCGGAGCATCATCAAATTTGTAATCTAAAGCATAGAAAAAAGACCCTTCAGGAGTATATAATACAACAAAAGAACAATCTAAAGTAGAATGGGTTACATGAACAAATTCAACTTTAATGTTTTGATTTGATTTTTTTATTTTATATTTTGTATCTGATTGAACTATGATGATTGAATTTGTTACAGCTATTTTAGAATCTGATTTTAAAGCTCTAAAAACTTCCATAGTAAAAGGGGTTCCATATATTGGAACTCCAGGATATCTGTGTGCAAGATATTGTAATCCTCCAACATGATCTAAATGAGCGTGACTTAGAAAAATAGCTTTTACTTTATTTCTCCAACCTAATTTATCAAGAATTCTATCGTCTGGAATTCCTCCAACTCTTCTTAATCCCCTAACAGTATATTCTTCTACTGGTTCTTCTTGAAGTTCAATTATTCCAGGAAGAAAAAATCCACAATCAAAAATATAAACTTCTTCACCTACTTTTACAGCAGTCATATTCTTTCCTACTTCTTCAAATCCTCCAACACAACATATTTCCATTTTGTTAACCTATTTTTATTCTTTAAAAAAGTTTAGGCAGTTTAAATAATTATTCTTAAACTAATTTGATTGATAAAAGAACCACATAAACAACAAAAACAACATACATGAACAATAAGAAAGCAGCTTTTCTTTTACTCAAAACCTCATCATTTAAGAAAAAGTAAATCACTAAAATTGTTGAACCTAAAAGGCCCAAAACAATTTCTAAATTTACAAATGCTATATTTATCGGGCCTTTTATTAAAGTGATTATTAATAAAGGCAATCCTAATCCTACTGAAATATCAAATATATTTGAACCAAACACATTTGAAACAGCTTCATCAATATTCCCTTTTCTTGCATTTACTGCAGAAATTATTGTATCTGGTAAGGATGTTGCTGCTGCCGTTATGGTGAATGCAATAATAATTGGAGAAACTCCCAATATTTTTGATAATCCTATTGATTGGCTTGTTAAAAGATATGTAAATGCAGCAATTACAATTAAAGCTATAAAGAATATAAAAAATTCACGAGAGATATTTATTTTCTTATTTTTCTTAGGCTTGTTTTCTTTCCGATGTTTTTTAACATGCCTTGATATTTCAAAAATATAAATAAGATAGATTGCTAAAAGAATTGCTGCAATTATTAATCCCCATGTTTTAAAATAAATAATTAAAACAATTAAAGTAAATACTGCAATCATATAAAATAAAGCATCTCTTGAAATTACTTTTTTACCAACTTTAAATGCTACTGGGGCAAGGAACACACAAATTCCTGGAATAACTAAGAGATTAAATAATGCAGATCCTGCAATTGTACCTATTCCTACTTCAAATTGTTTAAAGATAATAACTGAAAATAAAGCAACTAAAAGCTCAGGCATTGAACTTGAGATAGCATCAAGAGTTGCACCTTTTACATCTCTGGGGATTCTAAAATAATCTCCAATATTTGAAGAACTTTCTGCAAATTTCTTACCTGCAAAATAAATAGCAATACTTGATATAACAATAACAAGTAAAGGTACAAGTAAATCGCTTCCCATTAAATAAAAGATATTTTTTAGTTTAAAAATAGTTCGGATTTAAAAGATAAATATTTATAAATAATTGAATCTTAAAAATGCAATAAAAAGAATGATAGAACAAGGGTTACTTGCTAAAATTAAAAAAATTGATTCTGAATTAATTAAAGCTATAGAATGTTTTTATATTTTAAGCAATGGTTCTACAGACATGCAAAAACTTATTGCAGAAAAAAAATTTGAAGAAGCAAATAAAAAAATTGCAAATCACAAAATAAATCTTCTGACAGCCCTCAATAATAGAATTCCTATTGGAGCTACCCTTTTTCTAAATAAAGAAAGTTATTCTATTGGGGAAAAAGATTTAGAGGATTCTGAAATAAAAAGTTTTCTTATGGATTACCGTTTTTATAAAGACCATGTTTAGAAGAATTAATAAGATTTAATAACTAATTTTTCTTAATTTATTTATGAAAGTGAAAATTAAAAATTTTCCATTAATTCAAAATTACGGAAATTTCAAATGAAAGCGCTTAAACCATCAATGAAAGAAAGAAAAAGATATTTATTACTTAAAGGAAATAATTTAAAATCAAATGTTGAAAAATCAATTAAAGATTTTATTGGAATCTTAGGTTTAAGCCAAGCCAGTCCTAAGTGGATTAAAACAAATATTTTGTGTATAAATAGAAAATCACTTGACCATGTTAAAGCTAGTTTTGCTGTTTGGCCTGAAAAAATCGAGGTTCTTCATGTTAGTGGGACTTTGAAGGCATTAGGAAAGAAAAAATAAAAATTTAAATACATCTTCTTCTAAATATAATTATGACTAAAAAGAAAGGGCAAGTTACTATTTTTATAATTATAGCTTTAGTGATAGTTGCAGGAGTGGGTTTATATTTTATTCTTGTAAATGATTTTTCTAAAGATCCTAGTTTTGAGGTAGAAATTTCTAGCATACATGAAGAAGTAATAGATTGTTTTGAACAAAGTTTAGAAAGAGTTTTAATAATAAATTCCCTTCAAGGAGGATATTATAATTTAGCAAAAAATAGTTTAGTTTACAATGATGTCTTGGTTCCTTATTATTTAATAGATAAAAAGATATTGGCTCCTTCAAAAGAAACTTTAGAAAAGCAAATCTCTCTTGGAATTAAAGAAGAGATTAAATATTGTATAGATTTTTCTCAAAATTTGAATATTAATGTGGATTTTGAAAAATTAGATGTTGAAACAAATATTGAGTCAAATAAAGTATACTCGAATTTAAATTTACCCATAAATATCTCTAAAGGTGAAGACTCTTATTTATTAAAAGATTTTGAAATTACAAAAAAATCTTCTTATCTTTCTTTTTATGAATTTGCAAATAAGATTGTTTTAAATCAATCTGGAAAAACAGATGAAATTTGTTTATCTTGTTTAGAAAAAAATGCAGAAAAGTTTGAATATGATTTACTAATTGAATCTTTAATCTCTGAGGAATCATACGTTCTTGTTCATACAATTTCTAAAGAAAATGAATTATATTATTTCGCTTTTGCATTTAAATTTAATGAGGGGTATTTAGATGAAAATTAAAATATTTCTTTTTATATTTATTTTTCTTATTTTATTTAGTGTTGTTAGTGCAAAATTAGTTATTGGAGAGTATAGTGAAGGTATCTCTATAAAAGAAGTTGTTGGAGGCACTCAAATAAAATTCATGGCAGAAGATGCTAAGTTAATTATTTTAGAAGGAGAAGACAATCCTACTGTCAAAGCAGTTTATACAAATATAAAACCAACTTCTCAAGCGTCAAGCGCTTCAATTTATTTTTTACTTTCTGAAGAAATTGAAAAAATAGATATAACTGCAAGCAAAGATACTAAAATTTATATTAATGGTCTTGTAATAAATTTAAAAAAAGGCCTTAGATTAACTTTAGAAAGAGGAGATTTAAGAATTCTCTCTCCAGAAGGAAAATTTGCTTTTGATTATGCTCCAGAATTTTTAAATGCTAATCTTCCAGGTGCTCCAAAAACAATAACTTATGTTGCCGATCCTTTAAGTAATATTGAATTTCCAAATGGATATATTTTAGATAAAGGTATTGTTAAATATTCTCTTGGAAACAAAGAATATTATGTTCCTCAAGGAGAGATATCTTCTTTAAATAATTATCAAATAAATGCTGAAAAAACAAAGGTGGTGATCGGTGAGAATTTTAAACTTAATGGTGAAAAACTTTATTTAACAGGAAAAGGTTTTGATGTTTCTTTTAATTCTCCTGAACTAAAAATATCTTTAGATGAAGCTAAAAATAAAAAATATTTTAATATTGGAGATGAAGGAAAAAGTGTTGAGAATATTCAAAAAATCACTGGATCACCTTCAACTGGAAAATATGACCTTGTTACTAAAGAATATGTAAAAAAATGGCAAAGAAATAATAATTTAGATGATGATGGTCTACCTGGAAAAGATTTCATTGAAAAAATATCTAACCCCGCTTCCCTAGATTTTTCAAAATCTAAAAATGGAAAATATTTTTCTTATGGAGATACAGGAGATTCTGTTAAAGAAATACAAAGTTTTTTAGTGTCTAAAGGATATTTGCTTTCTTATACTGCCTCTGGAAAAACAAATGTTGATGGAATTTTTCTTTCTAGAACTAAAGAGGCTTTAGAACGTTGGCAAGGAGATAATGATAATTTGGTTGTAGATGGAAAATTTGGAAAAAATGCAGCCAAGGCTTTTGAGTCTTCTAAAAAAAATGTAGAAGTTTATATGCTCGGAGGATCTGCAGAAATTACAAATAAAAAAACAAGTTTAGATATTTTTTTAGATGAAGAAACAATGGTTAATCTTGCAAATAAAAAATATTATTTTGATGGAAAAAGTATTCATCAAAAACTTTCAAACTCTTTAAAATCTTCTTCTGTTCAAGTGCCTACAAAAATAACTTTTAATAATGGCTTTTGGTCAGATGATGTTGTTGAACTTATTCCAAACCAAAGAGAAATTGGAAGAATAGAAATGAGAGATTTTGTTATTTCACAAGGAGTAAACCCTTCAGAATCTGTCTGTTCTTCATTTACTACTTATGCTTGCCCTCTTATAATTGAAGGAGAAGAATTTTTAGAAGCAAATTCCAAAGAACTTATATCTACTGTTAGAGACATGGGAATTTATGGTCCTGCATGGAAAATGTCATCAAATATTGTTGGAGAAGACGGAAAAAGAATATATGATAAAAATGTTTTTTTAGATACAACAGCCCAAATTAAATTAGAAAAACTAAAAACTAAAATAAAAAAAGAAAGCCTTGAAATGAAAAACAAAGGAACCCCTAAAGAAACTATTCGTAAAATTCTTTCTAAAAAATATAGAGTACAAATTGGAGAGATTTATAATGATAATAAAGTTTCTATGCCTGTCTCTCTTGAAAAAGGAGATGTTCTTTCTATGTATTTTTACAAATCTAATTACTTAACCGCAGCTTTAATTGAAGGAAAAGATAATCAAGCAAATACTCATGTGGGAACTATTCCATACTCTATAGAAACAACTTTAAATTTAGAAGGAGGAGATTCTGTTGCAAATCAAATAAAAAAACAATTAAAAATTAATGACGAAGGATTACCTGTTAATACCTATGCTTATTTTGATAAAGGGGGTTCTTTAAAAAAAGCAAATTATGTTGAAGGAATATTTTTTTCAGAAGATGGAACTCTTTTACCTGAAAAAATAGAGCTTCTTGTTACAAGACCTCAAATTGCACATATGATTCATTATACTACAGGAGAAAAAGATCCTTTTCATGTTGAAAGTCTAGACCAAGTTTTAAAAAAAGAAGAGTTTACATTATTTGGTGTTACTAGACCTGTATCTAGTGAATATATTAATGATGTTGTTCAAACCCCTGAATCTTATAATAAAATGAAACAAGAAATAAGTTGTGTTACTGCTTCTTGCAAGGACATGAATATGGAACAAACTCTTAGAATTAATGGAATTAAAGATTCAAAAGAATTTGCAAATGCTGTTGAAACCTCAACCCAAGAAAGAAAGAAAGAATTTAATATTCCAGAAAATAAATTAAAGGAATTTAATCATTTAACTCTTGCAGTTATTGATAAAGAATCAAAGTTTGGAGATTCTATTTCTTATAAAATTGAAGCAGATCCTATTGGTCGTGCTGCATTAACAAGTTATAAATTTTTAAAAGGGGATGATAATCCAGGAGTTTTTTCTCAAGGATATATGCAAGTTAATATAGGTTCTATTAAAGAAAGCGCAGATTTTTTTGGAGAAAAAGTTCCCTCAACAGAACAAATTTATGCAAACAAAGATATTTCAATAAAATATGGCCAAAGACATTTAGCACCCATATATCAAACATATTCTAATGAGGAACCTATAACAGAAAAGCAAGTAAAATTAATTGCTGCAGCATATAATTCAGGACATTATACTCCTAGAAATGCAGCAATACAAGAACAATTATTTAAATTAGGATATTATAATAAAAAATCTGATGGAAAATGGGGTGAAAATACAGAAATTGCTTTACAAAGATTTTCTAGAGAAAATAATCTTGAAATGCCAGAAATAGATGAAATGACTTTTACATCTAAAGATTTTGAAAATACTGCTTTATATAAAGAAATAAAGAAAAAATATCAAGAAAAAACAGGGGAATCTTTTGACTATGCAGTTGTCCCAGATATTTCACATATAACTTATAGAACAAGAAGTTTAAAGGCAGAAGAATATTCTGTTGAAAGACATGCTCAAAACGTTTATCAAAGTTATAAACTATTTTGTGGAGATTGTTAGTTTTATTTGACCTTAGAAATTAATCTTCAAGATTTGCATATACTATCCCAGAAACCCTTCTAATAAGATTGGATCTAGAATTATACCATCTTTTTAATTTACCTTGATCTTTTATTTTATTTTCTTTTTCAATTATTCCAATCAGAGCATATTGTTTTTCTTTTCCTTCTTCTGTTTGTGCGGAAATTATTCCCATGTCTCCTATAAGATGGGCTGTGGTTCCTGTTTTATTATATACTTCTGTGCCATAAGGAATATTGCTTACCCCAGAATAAAGTCTATCTCTTCCAGGAAGATTCATTAATCTTTTTAATTCATCTGATTTTGGTAATTGATTATCCCAAAGTGCTTGTAAAAATCTTCCATAATCTCCTGCAGAGGCTTTGTTTTGATATGTTCCTCCTCCTTTTGGAATATATTCTCTTATTCTTATATTTTTGAAAATTTGAGGGTAATTTTCTTCTAAAATTTCTTCTACTTCTCTTGGGCCCCCTATTTTTTCCATCACCCAATTTGTAGATTTATTATTACTTTTTTGGATCATCTCTTCCATTTTTTTTCTGCTTGTTTTACCATAAATTAATTTTCCTTGTTTTTCTAAATGATAAAATGCAAGAGCCACAAAAGGTTTTATCATGCTTGCTGCTTGAAGAGGAAGATCTTCATTTATACTTACTACTTTTTCCTGTGCAGAAAGGTCATAAACAAACCACGCAGTTCTTTCATCTTCTAAAACATGATCTTTTTTTCTCTCTTCTTGAATAAATGATTCTACTTTTTTTTCAAGTTTAGAAGGAGGGGTTGGAGGAGAAGTGATAACCATTTCTTCATAATCTATTGTTTCTCTGATTTGTCCCACAACTTCTTTTGCTTTATTAGTTAGTTTTGGGAACTTCTGTGTAGCAAAATCAATTATTCTGGGCATATTTTGGCTTGCTTCTATTGCAATCAAACTAATTAAACTTAGCGAGAGATATCCTGCTAAACTAACAATTTTATTCTTTTTCATAAAATAATCTTTTAAAAGAAATATATAAATCTTTCGATAATTACCATTATATAATAGTATCTTTTATCTGAAATTAAGAATATGTTTTTTTAAGGAATTATAAAAATAACCCAAAAAACTTATAAACTACTCCTTTCTATAAATTTCGTATAATGA
>CAZQKH010000005.1:0-26335 GCA_964593105.1 Candidatus Woesearchaeota archaeon
TTATAAAATAGGTCCAAAATCATAAAATCTTAAAATCAATTCTACATCTAATCTTATAAGGTGCTAAATCTCCTGCAGATTTTATTTTTAAAATTTTAATCTTCTTTTTAGCCTTTTTAGCTTCTAATTTTACTTTATCAACAATTTTATTTAAATCTTGAACTTTACAAAAATCATAATAATAAACTCGAGTGCCTTTTTTAGATAAATCAAATGCCTGTTCTAAAAAACTATCTTTTAATTGAGGCCGAGGCATTGCAATGACATCAAATTGTAAGGGAACCAGGTTTCCCTTAACATTCAACCCTCCTTTAATTCTTTCTACAACTTTCTTAATATCTCCAGGTAATAATTCAACTTTATCTTTAAGATTATTTAACTCAATATTTAACTTAGCATATTTATTGGCTAAACGATTAATTTCATTTGAATAAACTTTTTTAGCTTTAGAATTCTTTGCAATAACAATAGGCATCGGTCCAACACCTGCAAACATAACTAAAACCTCATCATTTTTTTTAATTTGCAAAGCAACTTCATTTCTTTCATTACTTAATCTAGAAGAAAAATATGTTTCATCAATATTAAACCTAAACACACAACCATTTTCTTTATACAAAACTTCTTTTACTTTTTCTCCTGCAAGATGCTTTGTTTTCATCTTTCTCAAACGTCCTTTAAAAATACCTGATTTTTCAACAATAGTTTTAAGAGATTTATTTTTATTTAAAAGTTCTTTTGCAAATCTCTTTTTATCTGCTTGTTTAGTATTAAAAGGAAAATTTACAATAGCTAAATTTCCAAGCACACTAAAAGACCGGTATTTTTTCATATTCAATACTTAAATCTCCTTTCATAATTTTTATGATTAAACCATTCCATTAAAACTGCAAGAATCTCTACCTTATTTGGTGTAACAATTGAATAAATTAATCTCCATCCATCTGGAAGATCATATTTCCAAAGATTATTAATTTTATATTTTTGAATATATTCCTTTGGAATTAACTTTCTTGGAATTCTTGTTCCGCAAAAAGCATTTCTTTGAATATCCTTAATAGCTCTTTTAAGAAATTTTTTCAAACTATCTTTCTCACCCAAGCTATTAAATTCATTTTCAATAGAATCATTAGCAAAAACAACCTCTGATGATTTTATCATAATTTTATCCTCTTTCTATTTCTAAATTTTTTAGCTGCTTCAGGACTCCAAATGTAAACAATGTTCCCTTCTTTATCTAAAGCAATTTTATTATTGCTCCAAAGATATTCTAAAATAACATTGAATGTTCCCCACATTATTTTTTTAGGGAGACCGTTAAATAAAGAAGTTTTTTTATAATCCCCACTATTATCTTTTATAAATTTCTCTACCATTATCACAGTATTCAATCTGGGACTTCTCGTTAAAATCTCTTTGAGGTTAAAATTCATTTCTTTTTGTACCATTTTATATATTTATCAATTGATAATATAATATATTGATACTATTTAAATCTTTTTAAAAAAAAGCAAAAAAGACAATTTAAAGCTTATCATAGAATTTATAAAAACAAAATGCTAATTATAATCATGGCAATAGGAGGTTTTGGTGGGAACATATTCTCTGGAATAGATGCAACATTTGTATTTTGGGCTATAGCCTTTTTAATTCTTTTAGGAGTTACAAACTTTGTTTTCACAAAATTTTTCAAAAAACAAAAAGTTATAGGAACAATCGTTGCTGTATTAGTTTCAATAGCAATAGTTTATTATTCTTCTTTAAAATATCCAGGATTTTTAGATAATGTTTTTTACGGATTGGGTATAGATCCTGCACAAATACTTTCAATTTTACCTTGGGTAGGAGCAGGGGCAGCAATTCTCATTCTTGTGATTTGGGGAATTGGAATGTTACTTATGGTTGTAGGATTAATTTTAATAATTACAGGATTAACAAATTTAGCATATGATCCAATGATTCCAATTATGATTGGAGTTATTGTTTTTATTATTGGACTAGGGTTATGGTGGAGAAAGAAGAAAAAGAAAACACGCGGTCCAAGACCCCCAAAAGATAAAAATCCTCCAGGAGATCTACCCCCAGATGAAAAGAAAAAAAGAAAAGTAAGACTCTTAATACAAATTAAAGGAAAAGGAAAATTAAATTTTATCCAAGGAATGTATCATTTAAGATCAGGAAAAAAAGTAAAAATAAAAATAAGAAAAGGACAAATAAAATACTGGTCAATAAATGGGGCAAATTATGGAAAAAGAAATTCTATAAACCTAAAAATGGATAGAGACTACAGAATTGTTGCTGTATTTGGAAAAGATGCAGAAAAACAAGAAGAAGATGATAAAGAAGATAAAAGTGGTGGAGACAACAAAAATAATTTGGCAAGAAAATTGGGAATAAAAAAACTTCAAAAAGAATATCTAGATTTAACAAAAGAATATGAAAAAGGATTAATAACAGCAAAAGAACTTCATAAAAAAGCTACAAAACTTGGATGGACTTCTGCTAGTAGAAAAGGTCCAAGACAAGGAGAATCAGATTCAGCATTTAACACAAGAACTAAACAAGCAAATGAAACCTACAAAGAATGGTATAGGCAATATAATAGAAATATTCAAATACAAAAACAATCAAAAGAATTGAAAGATAGAATAGAACACTTGCAAAAAAGAATAAATTAAAATAAAACTATTTTAATTACTAAAACCAATTCTTAGGATTAGCATCATCTAATAAATCATTTCCTGATTGATTATAATGTTCAACAGAATCTTTTCCTAATTGATAAGTCATTAAACCATCTAAAATTGTTTTTGGAAAAGCACTAAAATCTCCAGTAAATGTTTCAACTAAACCTCCAAGTGTAGAAAGGCCATAAACTCCAACACCTGCAATTTTAGATAAATTTGTAAATTTACTATCTTTTATTTTATCTGAACATGCTCCTAAAAAATCTAAAGCCGCAAAATAAATTCCTCCATAAAGATTCAAACCATTTCCAAAATTTAATCCTTTAAATGCTTGTGGAAAATTCATTTTAGTTAAATTTTCTATTCCTTTTGCAACAGGTTTTATAACTAAGTCTGCAAAAGGTTTAGCAAAAATATTTGCTCCATATATAGGTATATTTGATTTAATTGCCATAAAAAATATAAAATTAAATACTTTATAAATCTTTCTATATGTAACCACTAACCAATTACAACGATTAAAACAACCTATCTAAATTCCTCAAAATAAATTTCTATTATCTTGGCATTCACCCTATAATGTTTTATCAAATCAGTTATTTTTTTTCTATGTTCAACAGGAATAATCATACAACTCTTTCCAAGTTTCTTTCCATTTAAATTTTCGATTAAACCAGAATATCTTTTATTTTTAGTTTTAAATCCATAAAGCTTATTTAAAAAAGCCCCCCTATTTTTTTCTACTTTATCCCAAAAAAATAAGGAATATTTTTTACCTTTAACACTTGAGGAACCAATTCTTCCATAAAACACAATCCCTGTGCTACCTATGCTTTTTTCTAATTCTTCCCAATCTTTTAATTTGCCAACAAGAATATTTATTTTATTATCAACTCCCTTATTTTTAAAAACCAAGGCCTCTCTACTTTTATAAAAAGATTTTAAAAACCTTTCAATATTCTTTTCAAATTTTTTATTATTCTTTTGAACCTCTATAAAAAGGTCTATATCACTATCCTTATTTGCTTCCATTTTTGCCACAGACCCAAACAAAATTATCCTTTCAATATTGTTTATCTCTTTAAAATTTTTTAAAAGATAAGAAACAAAATAACTAGCATAACTCTGATAATTTTTAGTCATTTTCTAAAACCTCCTTTTTTAAATTTAAAAAAATATCTATTTTCTCTTTTAAAATCTTCTCTGAAACTCTTTTTCCATAAGCTAAAAGATTCCTGTCTTTTTCAATTTTATAAGTCTCATCTAAAATATTATCTAACTCCTTTAATTTCCCAATGGGACAAGTTATTTGATTTGCGATAAATTTCTTTACATTATCCTTCTTCTTTTTCAGCCATAAATAATTTATTTTAGACCCTTGTTTAAAAACATTCTTTTTAATTAAATAAATTTCAATTAAATTAACTAAACCAAGAGATAATAGGAAAGATAATCTCCTTTGATGAATTGAAATTCCTTTTGAATCTTCTAAAGATTTATTAATCTCATCCTCAATTTCCTCAAAAATATCTTTATATTTTTCATACATATATCATTAAGACATTTGTCTATTATAAAACTTTCTATTTTTAAGTCAAGAGTCTTAAAGTGATTAAGACATTTGTCTATAAATCAATTAAAACCAATCCCCTAAACTCTTTTGTTTTTTCTTCTTATCTAATTTTCTAAACTTATCAAATTGCTTTTCTATCCTCTCTAAAGAAAATTCATGCCTATCTACTAAAATCTCTTTAATCTTATCAAAATCAACTTTTGGAAACTTTAACTCAACATCTTTTACTTTATGGTTCTTAAATAAATCAAAAATCTCCTTCCAATTAAATTTATCTTCTTTTTCAAGCACATCAATTTTTTCCTGAACACTTTCAAATATCTCTTTAGGGTCCTCAGACTTTCTAACAATATCTAAAGCTCTTTTTTGCCCAATCCCCGGAATCCCCTTAGGATTATAATCTGTTCCAACTAAGATTCCTAAACAAATTAATTGATCCAAACCTATCTCAAGTCCTTTCAAAACTTCACCTAAATCAATTATTTCAGGTTTAACCTCAATATAACCTGCAGGAGTTTTTTTCTTTCTTGAAATTGTTAAATTTCTAATCAAAAGCGGAGCATCAAATAAAAGACTATCATAATCTTGACTCACAGAAGCATAAATACTCTCATTTATTTTGCATAAATAAGCAGATTCTGCTTCACCTTCTCCATCTGCTTGAACAACAAGAATTCCCATTGCTTCTAACAATTCTTTACTCTCTACAATCATTTCATCATTTAAACGAATTAACTGACTAGAATATCTTTTCATAGTTTCAAAATCATCTTGTGTCTTAGCTTGCTCATATTTATCTTTTGCAACATCTCTATCACTTTCTCTTTTCTTATGAGTTTTAGCTTTTAAATCTGGAGCCCTACCATCAAAAACATAAATTAATTTAATTTCCTCTGAGAGCAAAGCAATATTTCTATAAAAAAGACCAGACAAATGACTTGTTATTCTTTTCTTAGAATCCATTAAAGGAGTTCCATCATATTGTCTAATAGTAGATAAAAATTGGTAAAGCGCATTATATGCATCTACACAAAGAGTTTTACCCTTTAAATTTAAAATATTAATTTCTTTTCGAAGAATAATTTCACGTATATTTAATCCCATTAAAAAACATAGAATTATCCAATTAAATAATTATTGATTACTTTCTTTAACTATCCAAGAAGAACCTTTTTCTTCAACAATAAAAGGCTTAACTAAAGTCTCTAAAGTCTGCTTCATATCTTGATTTATCTCTTCATAATATTCCTTAGAATTATCATATGGAATGTCGCTTCCCTCAAAAGTACAACTAAATATTTCATAAAAAGTCTTAGCTCTTACTCCCGAACCCCCTTCTGAAAAATCCCTAGAATCTGGAATAATCTTCAAATAACCATATTTTTGAACATATTCTACAATAAAAGGAGAAATTCCTTGGAGACTCTTTACATTTAATAATTTAGTTTTATTTAAAAAATAGGATTTTCCCATTTCAACCCTCTTTTTTTCAAAATAATCTCCTTCTTTCTCTTGCATTTCTTCCTCCAAAGCTGTTGTATAATTTGCTTCTGTCCAAAAAGTATTTTTTGGAGTTCCATCTGAATTTAAATTTGAAAGTTCATCACCTAAATTATGTTGTATTCTTTCCATATTATATCTACTCTAAAACGCTATTTAAAGCTTTCTACACCTGTCTTTTAGAAGTAGTAACAAACATAGTATATTCTGAATAAAAACCTTAATAATCTCAAAAAAATATACTTTAGTATGAAAACCTCTTTTATTCCCATAGATTATGACTATTTTGATTTTGAAGGCAAAAATCACGCTCTAGTAATTGGAAGAGATAATAATGACAAAAAGATTTGTGTAATTGATACATGTGATGTTTATTTATGGGCTATTTTAAAAAAGAATATTTCTATCTCAAAAATAAACAAAATTATTGAGAAAACAAAAAAAATACAAATAAACAAAGCAGGAAGAACAACAAAAATACAAAAAATAGAACTTCAAAATAAAAAATTCTTAGAAAAAGATGTAAAAGCATTAAAAATCTATGCAGACAATTACAAAGATTTACATGCTATAGCAGATCACTTAGGGCAAAAAGAAATTCAAAAAAGAAGAGGATATGATTTAGGTTATGTAACTCATTATATTATTGAAAAAAAATTAGAACCTTTAAATTGGTATGAAATAAAAGGTCAAATGCTAAATAATTCAAATGAATTTGGAGGAATAGACAATTCTCTAAATGCAGATTTTGTGATAAAATTAGAATCTTTTAAAGAATTAAAAGAAAAAAAATTCACTCCAAGGACAATGGCTTATGATATTGAAACAGATGAACTTCAAATAGGAAAAGGAGAAATTTTAATGATTTCTTTAGTTTCTAAAAATTTTCAAAAAGTAATTACTTGGAAAAAAAGTTTAACCAAAACAAACAAAAAATATGTTGAATTTGTAGAAGATGAAAAAGAACTTTTACAAAAATTCTGTGAACATATTAAACAGCAATCTCCAGATTTTCTAATAGGATATTATTCAGATGGTTTTGATATGCCCTATATAAAAGCAAGGGCTGATAAATTTAAAATAAGGTTACCTTTAGGAATAGATAATTCACAACCAAGATTTTCTTCTGGAATAAATACTTCTGCAAAAATTAAAGGAATTGTTCATGTAGACATATTAAAATTCATAAGAACAACATATGCCCAATATATGAAGTCAGAAACACTTTCATTAAATGAAGTTTCAAAAGAATTTTTAAACGACACAAAAAAACCTTTTACAATCGAACACTCTTCAAAATTAGACAAAAACAAATGGGAAAAATACTATGAATATAATCTACACGACTCTGTTTTAACTTTGCAATTATTTGAGAAATTTTGGCCAGATATGCAAGAATTTTCAAAAATCATAAAAGAACCAATTTATGATATCTCAAGAAATGGTTTATCAAAACAAATTGAATCTTATATGCTCCATCATTTAGAACAATTTAACGAAATCCCTGAAAGAAGACCAACACATAGTGAAATAGGTGAAAGAAGAAGTAGAAGAAGTGTTCAAGGAGCTTTTGTATATGAACCTAAACCGGGTTTATACAATGATTTAGCAATGTTTGATTTTACTTCAATGCACACAAGCATTATTATTTCATACAACCTATCTAAGGCAACATTATTAGAAAAATCTCAAAAACAAAGCTACAAATCTCCAGACATAGAAATCGATAATAAAAAAACAAACTTTTATTTCTTAAAAGAACCTGGATTTTTCCCAACATTATTAAAAGAAATATTTAAAAAAAGAAAACAATATAAAGCAGAATATCAAAAAGCACCAAGTACAATCACAAAAGCAAGAAGTAATGCATTTAAACTTCTTTCAGCATCTGCACACGGCTATGTTGGATTTTTCGGAGCAAGATATTATTCTTGGGAAACTTCTTCAACAATTTTAGCATTTGTAAGAAAGTTTAACATTGAAACAATTGAAAAAATAAAACAAGCCGGTCATGAAGTTATTTATGGTGACAGTGTATCTGGAAATTCTAAAATATGGATAAAAGAAAAAGGAGATATAAAAGAGATTGACATAGAAAACCTATTTGAAAAAACAGACTCAAAGGATTTAGTAAAAAAAGAATATAATTTTAAACAAAATATTGAAATATTAACAATAAATGAGAAAGGAGAATCTGTTTTTAAACCGATAAAATATGTAATGAGACATAAAACAAATAAAAAGATGTATCGGATACACTTTACAAATCAATGGAACATCGATGTAACAGAAGACCATTCTTTAATAGGATATCAATCTAGCAAATTTAACCAATCTAAAAAAAATAAAAAAGATATCTTAAACAGACTTATTGAAATCAAACCTGAAGAAATTAAAAAAAAGGCAAGCACGATAATATCTTTAGAAAAAATACCTCAAAAAAAAGAAGATTCAAAGAACTACTTCAAAGAAATTTATGAATTCTTGGGACTATTTATTGGAGATGGAAGTTTTGCCCAAAACAAACTGCAATCTAAATTAAAAAAAGATTATTATCTTAGCCTTTCATTAGGTTTAGACAAAAAAGAGCTAATAGATAAATTAATAATCCCATTACAAAAAAAAGGGTACATTAAAAATTTCTGGGAAAGTAAAACAAGAAAAGGGGATATCAAAATAAATGGTCAAAAGCTAATAGATATTGTAAAAACACATTGTAAAAAAGATAATAAAAAAGATTTTCCAAAATTCATATTAAAAGAAAAAAAAGAAAACATTTCTTCTTTTTTAAGAGGTTATTTTACTGCAGATGGAACAGTCATGTTAAGAAACAATGCTCCAATAATAAAACTAACGTCTATAAATCAAGAATTCTTAAAGAATTCCCAAAACTTACTATATTTCTTAGGAATCTCAAATTCAATATTCAAAGAAAACACTCTCAACACATATAAAACAAAAAAGAAAATTTATGGAAATAAAACATATTCAAAAAATTTAATAATAAAAAATAAAGAAGAATTCATGAAAGAAATAGGATTTTTATTAAATAGAAAAAATAAGAGAGGAAATATAAAAACAAAAGCAACACAAAAGAAATTAATTAAAAATTTTGAATTTGATACTCAAAAAGTTATAAAAATTGAAGAAATAAAAACCCCAAAATATGTTTATGATGTGGAAGTGGATAAAATCCATAGATTCTTTGCAAATAATTGTTTAGTTCACAACACGGACAGCGTTGCATTCACAACAAACAAAAAATCAAAAAAACAAATCCTAGAACTTCTTAACAAACTTAATAAAGATCTTCCAGGAGTTATGCATTTAGAATTAGAAGGTTTTTTCAAAAGAGGCTTATGGGTAACGACCAGAAAAGGAACAACTGGAGCAAAAAAGAAATATGCAATGGTTGATGAAAAAGATCAAATTAAAATACGTGGTTTTGAAACAGTTCGAAGAGATTGGTGTACTTTGGCAAGAAATGTCCAAGATAAAATAATCAGACTTATTTTAAAAGAAGGAAATGAAAAAAAGGCCTTAGAATTCCTAAAAAAGATTATTAAACAATTAAAAGAAAGAAAAATAGACAAACAAGATTTAATGATAAAAACACAATTGAAAAAACCCTTATCAGAATATAAAGCAATTTCTCCTCATGTAATTGCAGCCAGAAAAATGATTGAACAAAATATTCCAATTGACCAAGGAAATATTATTAAATATTTTATTGCAGAAACAAAAGGAAAAACAAAATTAGTTAGAGATAAAGTAAAACTTCCAGAAGAAAAAGGAGAATATAATAAAGAATATTATTTAAAAAAGCAAATTCTTCCAGCAGTTGAAAATATCTTTCAAGTTTTTAATATAAATATTGTGGAAGTTATCGAGGGTAAAAAACAAATGACTTTAGGAGATTTTTAATGAAATTTAAAATAAAAGAATTTACCCATGAACTAAAGCACCATCTACCATTCACCGCACTCGCAACAGCCTTTGCAATAATAATTGCAATTTTATTTGTTTCTTTTTTTAAACAAAATATCCCAGAAAACATCTTTAACATCCTACACCCCTTACATGTCATTGTATCTGCAATTGTAACGTCCGCAATTTTTTATAAATATAAAAAAAATATTTTTCAAGCAATAATTATAGGTGTTTTTGGAGCAATAATTATTGGGTCTATTAGTGATGTTATATTTCCTTATCTCGGAGGAGAAATTTTACAATTAAAAATGCATTTTCATTTTCCTTTAATTAAAATTCCTCTTATAATAATATTGTCTGCCTTAATAGGTTCAATTATAGGAATTTTAACAGGATTAACTAAAATACCCCACTTAGTACATGTAAGCATTTCAGTATTTGCAAGCATCTTTTATATTTTAGCATTTAGTTCACAATTATCTTTAATTTATTTTATAGGTATCTTTATTATAATAATTTTAGCAGTAATAATCCCCTGTTGTACTAGCGACATTTTATTTCCTTTTTTCTTCCTAGGCAAAGAAATAAAAACCTGTGGATGTGATTGTTAAAATTTTAAGCTAAAACCTTTTTCTTGGGCATAATAACTTCATCAAAAACTTGGATTAATTTTTGAACAAAAACACTTTCCATATCTAATTTAAACAATTTTGCATTCCCAATTACTCTTGTAGGAACAACAATTCCACTTTTTAAGAAATTATTAAAGATTCTAAACAAAGTAGTCCTTCCAATTCCAGCACCTTCAGCAATATCTGAAAGACTGTAATCTAACTCTCTACCCTCTATTAAAAATTCTAAGATTCTTATTCTTGATGTATCTCCAATAACTCTTTTAAACAATGTTTGAACCATATAATCTTCTAAAAAACACAACTATTTAAATGTTCCTTTTATGGAACATATACGTTTCAAATAAAGATCAAATAAATTTTAATAGATAAATTAACTAAATAATTTATGGGCCTTCAAATTGCAATTATGAAAAAGATTCTCAGAAAATTAATTAATTTAAATATATGGGGAGGAAGGCACACTGAGATAAAAAATTTACAAAAAGGACTTCCATCGCATATAAGGGGAACAAAAGAGCACAAAAAAGCAATCAAAGAATTAATAAAAAGAGAATTCCTTAAAACCAAACCTTCAACAGGAGAAATTCATGTGGGATTGAATAGTCATAAACAAAAAGAAATATTTGAATTTCTACAAAATGAATAAAATGAATAAACAAGAAATTCAAAATATAATCAAAGCAGGAGAAATTTCAAAACAAGTAAAACTTTATGCAAAGAAAATCATAAAAAAAGATATGCTTCTTTTAGAAATTGCAGAGAAAATTGAAAATAAAATTCATGAACTTGGAGGAAAAATAGCCTTTCCAACAAATCTTTCAATAAATGAAATTGCAGCACATTATACTCCTTCTCACGACGATGAAACAAAAGCAAAAGGATTACTAAAAGTAGATGTTGGGGTTCATGTTGATGGTTATATTTCAGACAGTGCATTTTCATTAGATTTAGAAGGCTCAGAAGAAAATAAAAAACTAATTCAAGCATCAAGAGATGCTTTGGAAAATATTGAAAAATCAATTAATCCGGATTCCACATTAGGAGAAATTGGAGAAATAATAGAAAAAACAATTAATAATCAAGGATATAACTCCATCGTCAATCTTTCAGGACATTCAATGGAACAATATAATTTGCATGCAGGAGTTTCAATACCAAATATAAATAATAAATCAAATTTCAGCCTAGGAGAAGGTTTGTTTGCAGTAGAACCATTTGCAACAACAGGAACAGGAAAAGTAAAAGACAGTAGATCTTCTGGAATCTATCAATTAGAAAATTATAGAAACATTAGAAGTCCAATAGCAAAAGAGGTTTTAAAATATATTGCAGAAGAATATACAACTCTTCCATTTTGCTCACGATGGTTAGTTAAAAAATTTGGAACAAAAGCATTGCTCGCACTAAGACAATTAGAAAACCAGGGAATAATCCATCACTTTGCACAATTAATTGAATCTTCAGGAGGATTAGTATCACAAGCAGAAAATACATTCCTCATACAAGAAAATAAAACAATAATTACAACTAAAGATTTATAAACTACTGTTAATTTTATTTAACACATGTTAGAAATAATTAACAACTTAAAGTATTTTTTTGAAGATTGTTATAGAAGAATAAGCATAAGGGAATATTCTAGATTATCAAAAAAATCCCCCCCCACAAGCTCAAAATTATTAAAAAAATACCATAAATTAGGCCTATTGAAAAAAGAAGAATCTTTTAACCACATATTTTTCTATGCAGACAAACAAAGTAAAGAATTTGTAGATTTATCAAGAATTTACTGGAATCATAAATTAAAGCCTTTTGTAAATTTAATAGAAAAAGAATTTATAGAATCTACAATAATTTTATTCGGATCTCTAGCAAAAGCAGAATGTAAAAAAGAGTCAGATATAGACATAACAATAATTTCTCAAAAAAAAGAGACTGATTTAAAGAAATTCAAACATAACCTAAAAAGACCTATTCAAATTTTTTGGTTTAAATCAATAAATGAAATAAAAAACAAAGAACTAAAAAATAACATCTTAAACGGATATAAATTAAAAGGGGAAATAAAAATATAATGGATTGGAGAGAATGTATAAAAAAAAGTTTAATAAAAGAAATTAAAAAAGATGACAATCTAATAATCTCACTATCAAAATCAAGCAAAAACAAATTAATTTGTTCAAATATATTGGAACTAAATGAAAAAACAGCAATATCTAAAATTTCATTAGCATATGATTCTCTAAGAGAACTATTAGAGGCACTTTCTTTAAAAAAAGGATATAAAATATACAATCACGAATGCTATACTACATTTTTAAAAGAAATTTTAAATGAAAATAGCAAAGCAGAAGAATTTGATAATCTAAGAAAAATAAGAAATGCAATAAATTATTATGGAAAAGACGTATCTATTCAAAATACAAAAAATATCTTAAATAGAATTAAGAAATTAAAAAAACAAATTAAAAATTTAATCAACACTAAAGATTAATTTTTAACAAAAACAACTGAACTCCAAAAATGATTAATGCCCCCTTAATTTTTTTTAGGGAAATCACTATCTTTTGTTAAGATTTCTAAATTCACATTTAAGACATTAGAATTTTCTGAAGAAGCCAGATAAATTAAAGATTCTTTAAGAAGTTATTCTACGACCACTAAGGACCCCTCAGAAGCACTATATCTAAAAACATTAGAAAAATAAAATTTATTAAACAAACTAAAATCAATGCCTTTATTTTTATGAATATCTCCTAAAACTATTTTTAAATCTTTAAATTTTTTTCTCAATTTTTTAAAATACATTCCTCGTACAAAAAAACAAAACAATAATTACAACTAAAGATTAATCAGCTATTTTCTATTAAAGAACTTACACTGAATTGAACATTTCCATTAATTTTCATATCAACTTCACAAAAAAGATTAAAAGAAATAATCAATCTTTTTTTGATCCTCTCTTTTAAAAGTATTTGTTTGACAATGAATTCTTCCTGCAGGATACAAAGATTGCAACATTTCAATAGGAATTGTTTCAACATTATTTTGATTTAATAACTTAATTAAATTTTTAGATTGACTTTCTAACACCACAATGTCTTTTTCTCCTTTCTTTAAAACTAAACTATTTAATCCATACCAAACATCATCTTTCCCAGAATCATATTCAAAAAATTTAAATTCATTTTCCTCTGCAATTCTATTATATTCAAAATTTTTATTTGCGTCTTTTCCAAATTTATTGTCAAACATTAAAATTTTTGAATTAGGCAATAAAAGAGTATAGAGATCAATATGAGGGCTAGCAGAATTCTTAGATTCAAAATCAGTAGGAGAAAGATAAACTTTAGATTCAAATTCTTTTTCTGCTTTTTGTAAAATTAAATTTTTAAGATCTCCTTTTCCTTTAAATTCCTCATTAAGATTTTGATCAATTAAAGCTGTATCTGAGATTAAAACAAAATCATCTGAAACTTGGATATTTCCTCCATCTCCTAAAAAATTATATGGAACATTCCAATCATTTGAAATTATTTTATTATTATGAAAAACATAGACATCTCTAGGCCAATCTTCTGCTACTTTTTTAACAAAATATCCTTTTTTAGACAAAGTTCTTGATATTTCATTTTGATTAATAGAACTACCTCTTCCAACAATAATACCTATTTCTCCCATAAAAAAAGATTTCAAAAAGACTATTTAAATATTGTTATTTGTAATTACTACAAAGTGATATATTAATTAAAGAATTAACCTAAATAACTACCTTGGTTTGCTAAAGCAGATCGAGTAGATTTCAAAAAACTATCTTCAATCTTTTTATAAGTATCAAGACTTGATTTTGTAACACTTGGATTTGTTTTATCTAAAGCTTTTTCAAAATGTTTTCTAGTTACAATCTTAGAATTAATATCTTCTCTTAAAGCAAGTAAAGCAGATTCACGAACAACAGATTCTATATCTGCACCAGAAAAACCTTCTGTTTCTTTTGCAATTTCTTTAATAAATTTCTCTCTTTCTGGTTTTGTAAGTTCCTTATCTTTTTTACCTAAAGGCATTTTCAAAGTATGAATATTTAATATTCCTTCACGGCCTTTTTCACTAGGAGCATTTACCAATAAAATTTTATCAAATCTTCCAGGTCTTAAAATTGCAGGATCTAAAATATCTGGTCTATTTGTAGCTGCAATAACTAAAACATCTTTTAAATCTTCTAAACCATCCATCTCCGCTAATAATTGATTTAAAACTCTTTCAGTAACTTTAGTTCCTGATTCAATTCCCCTTTTACCAGCTAAAGAATCTATTTCATCAAAAAACACAATACACGGAGCAACTTGTCGAGCTCTTTCAAAAATCTTACGAACGCCTTCTTCAGATTTACCAACCCACATAGACAATAAACTCGGACCTTTAACTTGAATAAAATTAGCTTCTGATTCTTTTGCAACTGCTTTTGCTAATAAAGTTTTACCTGTTCCAGGAGGACCATACAATAAAATACCTCTAGAAGGCCTAATACCCAGTCTAACAAAACTCTCAGGATGTTTCATTGGCCATTCAACAGCTTCTTTTAATTCTCTCTTAATCTTATCTAAACCGCCAACATCCTTCCATCCAACATTTGGAGTTTCAACTAAAACTTCCCTCATAGCACTTGGTCGAACAACTTTAAGAGCATCTGTAAAATCTTCATGTGTAACAATTAATTTCTCTAATACATCTTGAGGAATTTCTTCATCATCTAATTTAATCTGAGGTAAATTTACTCTAAGAACATTCATAGCAGCTTCTTTTGTTAATGATTCTAAATCAGCACCAACAAATCCATGAGTTAATCTAGACAAATCATCTAATTTAACATCTTTCAAAGGCATTCCTCTTGAATGGATTTTTAAAATTGCCAAACGACCATCTTTATCTGGAACATTAATCTCAATTTCTCTGTCAAATCTTCCAGGCCTTCTTAATGCAGGATCAATAGCATTAACTCTATTTGTAGCTCCCACAACAATTACTTTTCCTCGAGAATTTAAACCATCCATCATAGTTAATAATTGAGAAACAACTCTTCTTTCAACTTCTCCTTGAGTCTCTTCTCTTTTAGGCGCAATAGCATCTATTTCATCTATAAAAATAATTGACGGTGCATTTTTCTCAGCTTCTTCAAAAATTTGTCTTATCTTTTTTTCAGATTCTCCATAAAACTTAGACATAATTTCAGGACCATTTAACAAAATAAAGTGTGCTTCAGATTCATTTGCAACTGCTTTTGCTAATAATGTTTTACCTGTTCCAGGAGGACCATGTAATAAAACACCTTTAGGAGGAGTGATACCTAATTTCTGAAAAATTTCAGGATGTTTCATAGGGATTTCAACCATCTCTCTAATTTTCTTAATTTCTTCTTTTAATCCACCAATATCTTCATAATGAATATCTGGAATTTTATCTTCACTAATCTCAACTGCTTTTGGATTTAAAACAACCTCTGTATTTTCTGTAATTATAACTGGAACATTTGGATTTGTATTAACAACAAAGAATTTTATTTGCGTAATTCCTCCTCCACCTAAACCCCCAATTCCCATTCCTCCAAAAATATCTCCAAGATTTCCAAAAATATCATTTAAGTCTCCAAATTCTTCATTCATTAAATCTTTTCTTCTTTGAACTCCTCCAAGAACAATCAAATCTCCTTTAACCATTGCTCTTCCTAACAAACCTTTTCTTAAACTATCTGAATCTGCTTGAACCATAATTCCTTTTTGAGCAGGGGCAATTGTAACTTTTTTCGCTTCTTTAAATTTAGCAGGAGAAACTGAAACAACATCTCCTATTCCAACCCTAGCATTTTTTCTCAAAATACCATCGATTCTAATTATACTCTCACCAACATCTGCAGGATAAGCCCTATCAACTATTGCAATTGTTTCACGTCCACCTTTAATTGAAATAAGATCTCCTCTATTTAATCCTAAAGCCCGCATAATCGCAGGGTCAACCCTAGCAATTCCTTTATATGCATCATCTTGTAATGCTTCTACTACTTTTAATTGAGGCTTTTGATTTTCCTTTGCCATTTTAAATTTTATCTTTACCTCTTTTTAAAATCTCTGTTTTATTTCTTTCAGGATTAGCTGAATCTAAAAATTGCCTAGCATGAATAACTTTACCCTCTCTTACAACTTTAACTTCTCGAGACTTAATCAACCGAGACTCTTCATTTAATTCAGGCATATTAAACATTAATCTTAATTTTCCTGCTTCTTCAAAAGATAACTTAACCATATTATCTATCATTCGCTCTTGCTCTTGCATAAAATCAACAATTTCACGAGGAATAGAAACAGCATATGAATTTCCAACCATTCTCATTTTAACTTCATATTCTTTTTTCTTTAATTGAATAAAGTTTTCATACTCTGCTTTATCTTCTGGGTGGATTATAGTTTCATGATTTTGTGGGCATCTTAAAGCTCTTAAAACAAATCCATTTTTCAAAATCTCAATCTTTTGCATTTGTTTTCCACAACTTTCACATAAAATTTTATGGTCAAATATATCTATCATGTGTATACACAGAGATATATACTATTTAAAAGTTATGGTCTTAAAATTTCATATTTATGACTTCCTTTAGCAATATTAAAAATAACAGGATTAATTTCAAAACCAAAAATCTCACTTAATTTTAAAGAATATTTTCTTGCAATCTCTTTATCCTTAATTTCTGTAAACTGATTCTCTCCAATACAAACCCCTAAACAAAAAGCCCCCTTTTTACCAAAAGCATTATTGCACAAAGCAAAAGGAATAGACCCTTCCACCTCATCAACCACTAAAGGAAAATATGAAAATAAATTTTCATTAGAAATTTTAAAATCATTATATTGAACTTGTTTAAAACTATCTGGAAGTTTTTGTTCACTAAATTTTAACAATCCCCTACGACTATATTTAGCATGAACAAAACTTTTAGAGTCTTCTAATACCTTTTCAATTTTATCGCCAAAATAAACTCCTCCAGGAGAAGCAATAAAAGAAACTCCTCCAATAAGAGATAAACCTTTTTCATCTAAAACCTTTCTGACTAATTTCCCAAATTCAAGATTCTCAGAAAAATGATAATCATAATAAAACAAAGTATTATTTTTCATTTCTTTTGCAAATCCTCTAAGATGAGGTAAAAACATATCTTTAAGCGGCCATTTTTTCTCAGAATGTATCTCTAAAGCCAAATCTTCTAAAGCCCCCTTAAAATCATTCACTTCCCAAACCTCTTTAGGAGTATATGGTCTAATGGTTACAAAAAAATTAAAATTTTTACCACCAACTTCTAAAGGTAAAATAGTTACAGGAACATATTCTGCAGGAGAAACATTAAATTCAAAACCATCAATCTTTCCTACATTGATTAAACTTTCTTGAAAGGTTTTAAAATTAGGAATAAATCTTCTTTCATCTTTAGGATAATTAAAATTCCACCAAAGAGGAAACTCCTTATTTATATATAATTCATTTTGCAAAAAATCCAAATCATTTAACTCCATAGAAAAAAACTTGGAAAAGAATATTTAAGCATTTATCCTCTTCAAAACATATAATTAATTATTCAAAAAACAGCATAAGCAATCAAAGCCATATAAAAATAATATATTATTCTCGGCAAAACTCCTAACAACCAAAAATGTTTTCTTTTAACATGAAGAACTCCAAAAAACAAAGGAATATACGGCAAAGGAGAAATTGCCGTTACAAAAACAACCCAACCCCCCCATCTATGAAACCATTTTTTTAATTTCTTAGCATTTTTTTCCTGTAAAAAAGCTCGTGAAACACTTTCTCTAAATCTATATCCAATTTCAAAACCAATTACAGAACCTGCAATAGAACCAATATAAAGAACAAGCACAGTTTCAAAAAAACCAAAACCTAAAAGCGCTGCATTAAATGCAAGTAATTGAGGAGCAAGATATTGTGGAAAACCCTCAAGAATCCCTGAAGCTAAAAATAAAATTGTTAATCCATATATTTTCAAGCTTCCATTAATTATTTCTGTAAGTTGTTCTCTAAAAACTAAACTAAGCATAAAAACAACAAAAAATAATAAAGCAATCCCAATATAAATAAATTTAATTGTCTTTTTTTTCATAATAATTATCAACTTTATATCTTAATAAAAGTTCTTGAACCAAACTTCTTAAAAACCCCGTCAACTTATTTCAAATATGGAGAAAAAAGCGTGGACAAAATTCTGGGATAACTTTTGGAATGTATTTTGGAGAGAAGATTCTTTCAAAGGGTGGCTTATCTCAATAATCTTTTTATTTATAATAATTAAAGGATTATTTTTCCCAATTTTAACATTAACAACTGGTACGACATTACCTTTAGTAATAGTAGAATCTTGTTCAATGTACCATGAAGGAAATTTGCTTTCAAATCAAACTTCTTGGTGGCAAGACCATGACCAAAAATACAATAAATTCAGTATTTCTGAAATGGAATTTAATGATTTTATATTCAAAAAAGGTTTTAACAAAGGAGATATTTTATTCATAACTAGAGCAAAACCAGAGAAAATACAAGTAGGAGATGTAATAATCTTTAATGCAAACTATAGAAATCCAATAATACATCGGGTAGTAGAAATAAAACAAACAGAACAAGGATTAACATTTGCAACAATTGGAGATAATAACAATGGTCAATTATCAATAGAAAAAACCATCTCTGAAAACCAATTGGTTGGCAAAGCTTCTGTTAAACTTGTTCCTTATTTTGGTTGGGTAAAATTAATATTTTTTGAAAAAACAAAATCCTCTTTAGATAGAGGATTTTGTCAGAAAAATTAATTAAATATCTTACCAAACATTTTTAAAGGATATTCTTATATATTTACAATGGAATTCTGTCCAAAATGCGGAGCTGTCTTAATACAAAAGAGAAAAAATGACGGATGCCCAAGATGTAATTATTCTGCAAAAGGAAAAATAAAATTAACAACTTCTGAGAAAATTAATGAAAAAAAAGAAATTCCTGTTGTTAAAAGTAATGTTGCAGATACTATGCCTATTGTAAATGAAAAATGTAAGAAATGTGGGCATGGAAAAGCTTATTTTTGGACAGTACAAACACGATCTTCAGATGAATCTGAAACTAAGTTTTTTAAGTGTGTAAAGTGCGGCGAAACTAAAAGAGATTATCGATAATCTCTTTTTATAAATTCTAAAATCTTTTAAACCTAGTAATAATATATTTTATATGGTTCTGTAGCTCAGCCTGGTCAGAGCACTAGACTCTTAATCTAGGTGTCGGGGGTTCAAATCCCTCCAGGGCCATAAATTTTTATTTAAGGTACTGCTAACGAAATTTCACATTTCAGTTCAGGGCCATAAATTTTTAATTTAGAAAATTATTTCTTTTTACAAAACAGCATAGAATTATAAAATATAAAAAAATTAACAAATTAACAAATTTAAAAAAAGCCCTTCAAGGGGGGTTTCAGTAGCAATCACCTCTACTTAACCAAACCTTGTATATTTTCAATTGCGTCAGCAACGTCTCTTCCTTTCTTAGTTAGTTTGATTAACTTAATACGTCCTCTTTTATCAAACTCAACTAACTTCAATTCTTCCAATGTTTGCAAGATTTTTACAGCATGGCTATAAGTACAATCTACTTCCTTAGCCAAAATACTACCATATCTCATTCTTGTGTTTTTCTTCAAAGACACTAGCATTAATGCCGGCTTCCTTCGAAAAAAGATATCAAAATTGTTATTCATTTTATTTAGTTACTCCAATATATATATTCAGATATAGTTTTCCTTTTAAAGCTTTTGAGAACTATATGTTAGAGACAGATGGTTACAATATAGAGGTTACAGTATATAGTTAAACTTATTAATAATAACTACAATTTAAAACCATGCCAAAAAACAAGAAAACAAAAATATTAGCAATTGCAGATTTACACGGAGATTCAAGACTTGTAAACAAATTAGCTAAGCAAGCTAAAAAAGAGAAAGTAGATATGGTGATTGTTGCAGGAGATTGGACTTGGTTTGGACAACCCACAAAAAAGATTGTATCCCCTTTTTTAAAAAATAAAACACCGGTTTTAGCAATACAAGGAAATCATGATCCAGATACAATATCTGAAGAATTATCACAAGTCTACAAAGGTGTAATTGATATGCATAAAAAAAATTACTCAAAAAACAAAATAGGATTTTTTGGTTCAGGAACAACTGATTGGGGATTTTATGAAGATGAAAAACAAGTTTACAAAGAATTAAGTAAAGCTCATAAAGATATTAAAAACTTAAAGAAGAAAATAATGATTACGCATTGCCCTCCAGAAGGAAGTAAAATAGAATTAATGGGGTTTCCAGGATCAAGAGGAATTAGAAAAGCAATGGATAAATTTAAGCCAGATGTTTTAATTTGCGGACACATACATGAAGGTGGAGGCATAACAGAAAAGATAGGAAAAACTACTGTTATGAATGTTGCAAGAAAAGCAAAAATATTTGAAATCTAAAAAATTAAAATTCTTAAAAAAAATTACCAATCTGTTTTATAGTCTATACATTCATCTGGAAGTATTCTAGGATTAATCCTTCTGGGAACAGAGCTATCACAAGTGCAATAATCTACTTCAGATAAAAGAACTGTTTCTTCTGCAAAATAATGTCCATGAGTTGATTCAGAAACATCTGCACTAATAAATCCTGATTTAGAATTTTCTTTTACAATAGAAAAAACTCCTCCTAAAATTAAACCTAATAAAAGTGCTAACATTACCATTAAAACCACAATATTAGTAGTATAATTTATTTTAGTTGTCATGATTTTCTTATCAAATTAGGGTTTAAAAGTATTATTGTTATGCTCTCTCAAAAACCAAAAAGTAATAAAAACCATTGCCTTTTGTAAATTGACTAAAATGAACAAAAAACCAACAAAATCAAAACAAGAAAAGACTGTAGAAGGATATTTCCCTATTGATGAAACAAGTGTAAAACATGCAACAGAGAAACTTGTAAAAGATGATGTGGGCTTTGAAGACATACCCAAAACCACCACAGAGAAACTTGTAAAAGAATCAGTTTCTTCTGAAACAGTCGTTAAAAAAGCAGTTGAAAAAAAGAACAATAAAAAAAGAAAAAAAAATTCAAAAAGAGCTAAAACAACAACAGAAAAAATTGTGAAAGAAACATTACCTAAATCCCTCTTAAAAAAAGGCTCATATGAACTAGTAATTACAGAAAAACCTCAAGCAGCCGAAAAAATATCTACAGCTTTAGGAATTTCAACAAAAAGAAATCTTAATACTGTTCCATACTATGAGGTAGATAGAGATGGCAAAAAATTAATTGTTGCTTGTGCAGTAGGACATTTATTTACACTAAAACAAAATCAAAGCGGTTCAGAAGTTCCAAATTTTGATATTTCATGGGTCCAAAATTCAGAAGTTAGAAAAAAAGACTTTTCAAAAAAATATCACGATGCATTAGTCAAATTAGCAAAAAACGCAGGAGAATTTACAGTAGCTACAGATTTTGATATTGAAGGAGAAGTAATAGGAATAAATATTGTAAAAATGATTTGCAATCAAAAAGATGCAAATAGAATGAAATTCTCTACTTTAACAAACAAAGAACTAAACAAAGCTTATGATAACAAATCAAAACACATTCATTGGGGGCAAGCAATTGCAGGAGAATCAAGACATTATTTAGATTGGTTTTATGGAATTAATCTTTCAAGAGCATTAATGAACGCAATTAAAACAACTGGAAAATTCAAGATAATGTCAATTGGAAGGGTTCAGGGTCCAACATTAAAATTAATTGTGGATAAAGAAAGAGAAATTAAAAAATTCAAACCCGAACCTTTTTGGCAAGTTTTTATAAATTTAAAAGAGCCTGAAATTGAATTAAAATATGTTAAAGACATATATGACCCAAAAGGGATCCCCAATGGGGCTAAAAAAGAATTAGAAAAGTTTGAAAACTTAGTTGGAAAAAAAGCCCAAGCACAAACTAAAAGAACTCAACAAGAAATTTCTCCAAATCCCCCTTTTAATTTAACAAATTTACAAACTGAAGCTTACAAGCTTTATGGAATAACCCCTACAAATACTTTAAGATCAGCACAATCACTTTATTTAGCAGGTTTAATTTCTTATCCAAGAACTTCTTCTCAAAAACTTCCAGATTCAATTGATTATAAAGCAATTTTAGAGGAACTTAAAAAAACATACAAGGTTGCAAAATTACTCAAAAGGAATAAACCCGTTGAAGGAGCTAAAGAAGATCCTGCACATCCTTCAATTTATCCAACAGGAAACAAACAAATTTTATCAGGTGATGAAGAAAAAATATATGAATTAATTGTTAAAAGATTTTTATGTTTATTTTGTGAAGACGCAATTGTTGATAGAAAAAGAATAACTACAAAAGTTGATGATTTAACATTCTCAGCAAATGGTTCTGCTATAAAAAAGAAAGCATGGTTAGAAATTTATCCTTCAAAAGTAAAAGAAATAGATTTACCAGATGTTGAAGGGGAAGTTACAATAGCTAATCAAAGAACAGATGAAAAAGAAACTCAACCTCCAAAGAGATTTTCTCCAGCATCTATTTTGTCAGAATTAGAAAAAAGAAATCTAGGAACAAAAGCAACAAGAGCAAGTATTTTAGAAACACTTTATGATAGAGGATATATTAGAGAAAAATCAATTCAAGCAACACCATTCGGAATGTCTTTAATAGAAACCTTAGAAAAATATTCTCCAATAATTATTGATGAAAATTTAACAAAAGAATTGCAAGATGAAATGGATAATATTGTTGACGCAAAAAAAGATGAATTAGAAATGAGAGAAGAAAAGATTTTAAATAAAGCAAAAGATTCAATTACACAAATTGCAGAACAATTTAAAAAACACGAAAAGAAAATAGGAACAGAATTAATGGATGCTCAAATAATACAAAGAGCAATTGAAAAAAAAGAAAACACATTAATGCAATGTCCAAAGTGTAAAAAAGGAGATTTAGCAATAACCTATTCTAAAAAAAATAGAAAACAATTTATTGCCTGTAATGCTTATCCTGATTGTAAAAATACTTTTTCACTTCCTCCAAATGGAATAATAAAAAGAGTTAATAAAACATGTGAACATTGTGGATTTCCAATGTTAATGAGTTTAAGAAAAGGTAAAAAGCCTTGGATATTTTGTTTTAATCCAGAATGTGAATCAAATAAAGAATGGGCAGAAAAGAGAAAAGAATATCAAAAAAATAAAGAAAAACAAGAAGATAATCAATAAATTTAATTAACTACTTTCTTTCATTAAAATATGACTTATGCAGTTTATATAACTAAAAACTTTGAAAAAGAGATCTCAAAATTATCTAAATTTGAAACAAACAAAATTAAAAAAATATTTCTAAAACTTAAAAAAAATCCTTACACAGGAGATCCAATAAAATATAAATTTTTTCGTGAGAAAAGAATAAAAGAAAAAAGAATTTATTATCTCATTTATGAAGATTTATCTGCAATTTTAATTGTCGCTTTTGGAGGAAAAAGAGAACAACAGCAAACAATCGACAAAATAATAAAATACTTGCCAGAATTTGAAAAGTATATTAATAGTTTATTAGGCAATTAAGCAACTCTTTTTATTTTCCCAGATTTTAGATCTTGTAAACTCTTTTCAAATTGATTAACCAAAGCATTATCTACTTTTTTTATTACAACAAGGTCTTTGATTTTTTCTATAGCAATTACAGATCCTTCAGTTATTTCTAACTCTGCCCTTATTTTTTTGGGAATTACAATTTGGCCTTTTGAACTTATTTTTGTTATTTCCATTATGTAAGAATGTAAGACTTTCCTACTTTTAAATGTTTTGATTTCTTGTCTTAACTATTATCTCCACATTTCATCGTAAGTGAAAAACCTTTTTTTCCAAAGAAACAATGCAATACAAATACAATTCCAATTATTATATTAGATATTTATATAAAAATATATCATAGAATATATTTCCCATTATTAACTCCAATATCTAGAACATTTTTTAGATTTAATCATTTAACTCAAACATCTCTCTTCTACTTCTAAAACTTGAGCATTAGATATATCAAACATTTCTATTAACTGAGAGTATATTTGAATTCCACATTCATCAACTGAAATTCCATTAACATAACAATAATTTAAATTAATCATAACTTCTTCACAAACTTCATCCCAATTAAGATTTTTACCTTCTTTTATTTCTTCCTCTAAACCTGCTTGGTCATGTGCCCCATTATCTTCTTCAACATCTATCTCTACACTTTTAGCAAATTCTTCAATACTCTTTATAATATCTTGTTCTATTTTATCCACTCCATAATAAAACTCATAAGCTCCAACTTCAATTTTATGCTCAACGTGCTCTAATTCACCAACAATTTCCTGTTCATATAAAAAATATTTTGTTTTAACTAAATCAATAGCATGAACTACTTTACCAGATATTTCAAATCCATTAAAAAGAAAGCCTGCCAGAACAACTAAAATCAACACAAATACAAAAAGAGTAATAAGAGTACTTCTTTGAGAGGATTTCATTTCACTAAAAATGAAATTTTGTTTTTATAATTAACTAATTATTCTACATCCATTTCAAATAAGCTTTTTCTAAAAGCTTATTTTGCTCATCAAAATCAAGATTTGTTAAATATCTATCCACAAAAAGATTACTAACAATACTTTCATCAAATAATTTATACTTGCCCCCAACCTTTTTTGCATCTTCATCAAGAACAAACTCAAGTTTAGAATTCTTAGAATTAATGTAAATCCTTTCCTTATAGGTTTTTTCTTTACGTAAATGTATTAATTTTTTATTTATTCTCTTTTTATTTACATTTCTAATATATTCCTCTCTCATTTGAATCAATGCATTAAAACCTAAAAAGATTTCAAATCCTGAAAAAAGAGCGTCTCCAACATCATCACCTAAAATATATTTTGATAATGCAAAAATTCCTCCATACAAGAGACCTAAACCAAGACCTGTTTTAGTTATGCTTGAATTTTCCTGTGTTTGTTCTTTCCAAAATTTACGATAATTCCAAAATTTATGATATTTTAATGATTTCTTACTTCTAGCAACTTCCTTTGTTGCCTCGTTAAATTCCAACTCTGCCTTATTTACCACCTTGTCCAAAATACGCTCCTTACCTAACATCGGTGAAAAACCATAAACCTTTATTTTAGGATCTTTCAGAAGTCTTTCTTTAAATTTTTCATCATCTTTAAAACGATACTCTATTCCAAGATTTTTATCTACAAATTGATAAACTCCCATAAAATCTTAAAACATTATCTATTTTTAAGAATTTATATTGTCCAGAAAAGAATCCAAAGAAATAAATTTTATAGGATTAAGATAATTTTATATTATTAGCCCAAACAAAATTCTTTATGAACTTCCCACTTCCCACCAATTTTTTTTAAAATAGATATATTGTCAAACTCCAAATCATAATCAGGAAATCTTTCAGAGAGATGTTTCCAAATCTTATCAAATTTAACTCCAATATTTCCCATTGCAATAGTTGAATGTAAATGAAGGCTTTCTATCTCATTTCTACTCCAACTAATATTTTTTATAGATTTTAATTTTAATAAAAAGTCATCAATAAGATTTAAAGTTTCCACTGAAGGAAAGGTATTAAGATAAATAACTTTTTTATTAAAGTTTCCAAAGCCTTTTAATTTAATTTTTGTTTTCTTATTTTTCTTGCAAAAATCTCTTATCAACTTTTCTACTTCAGATATTTTAGAAAATTCAAAAGGGACTTTAAGAGTTAAATGAGGCGGAATCCTCCTAGAAAGATTATCTATTCTAAATTCCTTAAAAAGCCCATTCATTAAACCTTTATGATATTTCTTTGCATCTCCTTTAATTAAGTAGGCTATAAAGTATTTCAT
>CAZQKH010000005.1:26435-29570 GCA_964593105.1 Candidatus Woesearchaeota archaeon
TTGAAGAATTATTAATTTATATTATTAACTAAAAGAACTAAAGATTCCATATTGAAAAATATAACCAAGATCAAAAATGCACTAAAAACTCCTAAAACAAAATATTTAAATCAATATAAAATTGTATATATTTAAGCGGTAATACGCTTCGGCGCTTTGAGATTTATCTTATGGTAATATTAATCGCGATTCTTAGGGCCCTGGTTATTGCCCATTTTACCTCACGATTTAACCAATTCTTCATGAACCATTAAGTGCAACAAAAAATCCCTTAAACTATCATCATCTCTTCGAGTGGATAGTTTTGTTAAAGACATATATTTTTCAAAAGCCCCTATTTTAAGAACCAACAAGGGAAATTTAAATTTTATTAACAACCAATTTACTAAAAGTCTTGTTGTTCTACTATTCCCATCAATAAAAGCATGAATTCTTTGGTGTTGATTATGGATAAAACCCAATTCTTTCAAACATTCCTCTCTTGTCTTGATTTTATTAAACTTATTACAAAAATCTTCAAGTTCAACAACAACTTTCTCAGGGGAAGTTGTCTTAAAATTAGGATTTCCGAAGATCTTATTTTGAATTTTTTTAAATTGCCCTGCTCCTTTATGCAAAGAAAATAAACACAACTTATTCAATTCTTTCAAATGAACCAAATTTAATTTCTCATTAATATTATTTAAAACATAATTCATAGCTTCATTAAGATTTTTAACCATTTGTATATCTTCATTAGGTTTATCTGGATAAATTGATTTTAAAATTAAATCAACTGTTTCCCCTATACTTACTGTACTTCCTTCTAATTGAGCAGAACCTGCTAAAAATTCAAATATTTTAATATTAAAAGGATTTATTTCTTTTTTCGGAAGTTTCAATATTTCTTTAATTATTTCTCTATAAATCAAATATTTTTCTTTTATTTTTACTTTAAGATTATTAGCATTTATTAATAAATCAAATATAGAATGATTTAACAAAGTTCCAAGTTTAGGTCTTTTTTTCCACAAAATTAAAAATTGATTTTTCTCAAGGAAATTAAGAGTTTCTTTTATTTTTTGATTATTTGATAAAACAGGGGGATTAATCCAAGGTATTGATTTAGGAAGTTCATTCAACACATTTAACAAACTCTCAGAAAACCAAAGATTATAATTTATATTATTTTTTAAAGACCATTTTAGAATTTTAAATACTACTTCTGTATTTTTATTTTTTAAAGGATTAATTAAACCTTCTTTATTTTTTCTAATCCAGTTATCATCAATTAAATTGCTTATATGTGTGTAAACTGGCTTATTAAATCCCAAATCTTTTGGTTTGCATGGAGCTTTTTCAACTACCTTTGCAAATACATCATATTTAGTTATCATAAATCAACCAATAAGAAATACTTTATAAAATTAACTATTCTTATAAAAAAAGTGTAGTTTTAGTTAATTTTAGTAATTTTTTATAACATTCCCCTAAAATCAAACTCCCAAAACATCAACTTTCCTTTAGCAGGAATCACATCCTTAAACCTTTTAACATTCTCTAAAACAAAACCATATTTACCCCATGTTGAATTAGCTAAATGTTTAGATTTATCTGCCCTATGCTCACCCTCACTTTTATATTCTTTAATATCAACTAACTCAACTTTACCAACAATAACGCCTGTAGGCAACTTATCAAAACCAAATGCTTTCATAGATTTTTTATCTGAAACTTGAGACGCATGAATTAGAAATTCTCCTCTAAATTTACTTTTCCAATTTCTAAGTTCAATTGTCTTTTTACCACTAACAATTAATTCTGCAAATGGTTGTTTAAGGGAAAGGGTTTTCATTTTTTATTTCTCAAATATCTGAATAAAAATTGGACGGAAGATAGTATCTACAATACACCCTACTAAAAAAGGAATAGCAAATTTAATTATTTCCTCATAAAAAGGAAGGTTAAAATTACTATTGAAAAAAATAACAACAACTAAAGGCGTAAATGCTACAAAAAGCGTTGCTCCAGCAGTTAAATATGCAGAATAATCATATCCAAATTGAATTCTTAAAAGTAAACTTATAGAATATCCAATTAAAGCAGGAAAAATTAATATTAAAAGACCATTTAAAATTTGATTCATTCTTTAACATAGAATCTTTAATTTTTATAATTAACTAATAACCTTAAATTTATAACTTTCTTCCCCTTAAACTAACCATGAAAATAAAAGACATTCCAGAACAAAATAGACCAAGAGAGCGATTTAAAAAACACGGACCAGAAGTTCTTAGTGATGCAGAACTTTTTGCAATTATTCTAAGAACCGGTACTATAAACGAAAATGTAGTAGATGTATCTAATCGACTAATAAAAGAATATGGTTTAAATAAATTATTTGATTGTTCCTTAAAAGAACTTGAAAAAATAAAAGGAATCGGACCAAGTAAAGCTATGCAAATATTGGCTATGGCAGAATTAGGAAAAAGACGCACATCATCTAAAACTCCAATTAAGAAAATAACTTGCGCAAAGGATGTTTTTAATTATTTTCACGAAAGATTAAAAGACAAGAAAGAGGAATATTTCTATATTTTAATGTTAAATACCCAAAACAACATAATAGGAGAGCATTTGATAAGCAAAGGCATTCTTGATGCTTCAATAGTTCATCCAAGAGAGATTTTCAAGCCAGCAATCAAAAACTCCTCAAGTAAAATAATTCTAGTGCATAATCATCCATCAGGAGACCCAACTCCCAGCCCAGAGGATGATGATATAACCAGAAGATTGATAGAAGTAGGAGAAGGATTGGGAATTAAAATTATTGATAGTGTAATTATTGGTGGTGGAAGGTGGAGTGATTTTGGTGAGGGAAAAAGCTAAATTGAACAATAAGGTAATTTATTTTTTAATCTTCTTTGTTCTTGTTTAAAATGTTTTTTACATAAATAACTCCAACCTTTTTTGCTTTTATTTATAAGTGAAGGATAAACTTCTTTATGTGCTAGATTTTTACAATTACCATTATAATCACATAGTTGCCTTTTCTTTCCTAAAACATTTTTATATCTTATAATTAATTTTTTCATTTTTTTGAAAATGCCATTTAAACATATTTTTCCTCAATTTTGCCATTCTTCCATCAGGATG
>CAZQKH010000006.1:0-25984 GCA_964593105.1 Candidatus Woesearchaeota archaeon
GAGTGCTCATCTACTAGGATAAATTGTAATGAGAAGATGTTTCCTGCCATTGGAGCGTATTTTGCTGTGTCAATTGCTTCAATTATTCTTCTCCAATTTGGGCTTTTTGATTTGTACTTTTTAATGCTTCTTCGAGATTGAATTGCTTTATCCACATCCATAAAATATTTAAGAAAATAGAGTTTTTAAGATTTTATACTCCGTAAGTTATTTAAAATAACTTTTATTTTAATCTTTATGGGCACTTCATGGTTTGTTTTTTCAATTTTAGCTACTCTTTCATTTGGTATAGGGATGGCTTTGTATAAAGTTCCTTCTTTTAAAAAACAAAGTAGGTATGTAACTGCTTTTTGGGCGATGATTATTCCTTTGGTATTGTCCATTATTTTTTTCAATAGTTTTTTATATCTTTCTTCTTGGGAGATGGTTCTGGCTGCAGGAATTTGGGGAATTGCTTTTTCTTTATTAGTTATGTTTCAAATGTATGCTTTAAAGTATGTAGATACAAATGCTTTATTTCCTATAACTTCCACTATAAGTTTAGTAGTTACTTTGGTTGTTGGTTTTTTAATATTTAATGAATTGATTTCTCTTGTTCAGTTTTTAGGGATTTTAATTGTTTTAGTAATAGTTTATGTTTATTTATACAAAAAAGATAAGTTACAATATTCTAACACAATATTATTTACTGGATTAGGGATAATTGCTTTTTCGGCATTTAATAAACTTCTTCATAAGTTCGTAGCTACTAGTTTTGATATTCATGCATACCAGATTTATCAGTATTTGTTTGCTGCCATCTTTTCTTTTTTGATTCTTGCATGGGTTCATAGGAAAAACATAAAGAAAGCTTTTTCAAAGAAGAGTTTTTTTGCAGGAGGTTTAATTGGTATTTTTAGTTTTTTAGGAGGATATTCTTGGTTAATTGCTCTTACTAAGGGCCCTTTTGTGTTAGTTACGTCTATTCATTCATTGTATATTCTTATTACTGCATTAACTGGTTTCTTTTTATTTAAAGAGAAACTTAATAAGAAAATCATTTTACTAATTATTGGGGCAATATTAGCATTGCTTTTAATGAAATTAGGATAGTTTAAGATTAGTGGGAGAAAGCTTTATATATAAAATTTAGTTAAGATTTTTAAGACCCGGTAGCTCAGTGGTTAGAGCGGACGGCTGTTAACCGTCAGGTCGTAGGTTCAAGTCCTACCCGGGTCGTTTTATTTTCTCAAGCCTAGATCATAAATTGGTTTTACTTGATTTTTTTCTAGAAAACAATAAACATTACCATGTTTTGTTCCTCTTGCAATTAAAGCTATTGCTTCTGTTGTTTTTTCAATATTTTCTGGATCACTTATTATAGCTATTTTATTTTCATGAGTTTCTATATAAGATTGAGTTAGACTCCTTAAGGTCTTTAAACATTTTCCATCTTTTCCGATAATTCTTGATCTAACTTTACTCATATCTTTTTTTGTAGTATGCTCTTTGAGATTAATAATTTCAAAAATTTTTTCTTCTTCTTTTATTGAAATTGCTTCTGTAAATTTAAAACCAAAATTTAGAGCATCAATAACTTGTTCTGCAGTGTATTCATCTTCAGGAGTTCCCTCAATTTTTACTTCTTTTCCTCTATTTGTTATTTTTATGTTGAGAATTTTTTCTAACTTTTTTTTATTTCTTATAATTCTTGCAACTTTCTGAGAGAGAATTGTTTTCATTTTAATTAAAATTCATCTGTTTCTGTTTTAAGATGACCATTTCTTTTTAACCATTCAATTTGATTTGGTTTATATTTTAATAAAATGTCTCCTCTTAATTTGTTTAATTCCCAGGGTTCAATAATAACAACATCTGCAGGTCTTAACCAAAGTCTTCGTTTTAATCTTCCTGGAACTCTACAAACTCTTTCTTTTCCATCTAAACATGCAACTTTCATTTTATTTCCTCCGTGTCTTTCTTCGATAATTCCAATTATTTCTTCACCTTTTGGCAAAGGTGCTCTAACTATTTTAGGTTCGTCTAAATTTCTTTTAAATTTGTTATTATGTTTTCTAAATGCCATAATAATTGATTGAGAAGTTAGTTTAAAAGATTATTGTTGATAGATTAATTTAATTATAATAAAATAAGTGTAAGATAAAAAATCTTAGATTTTTAATTTACACTTTTACAAAAGTATGAGTGTGAAAGGTATATTTGCTATTGTTCCTACATTCTCCGAGGAAATAAGTCCTGATTTAATTGCTGTTTGCACTGACTTTTTTCCTATAATATTAAATGTAGCATCTTCTGCTTGCATAGAAGTTATTATTTTTTCAACTTCTTCTTTAGATTTTTCCTCTCCTTTATAGAAATTTTCTTTTACATCTAATTGGAATTTTCCTTGCTCAAATCTTTTTCCAAGTAATTCTTTGTCACATATAGCAACTACATATCTATAGGAATCTATTACATTTACATACATTTTGTAATTCTCTACTGAATATAAATAAAAAAATAAAAAAATTTTAATTAGAAAGCCTTTTCTGCAGATTTATCTGCAATTGCTTTCTCTGCGTTGTCCTTTGACATCATAGCACACATTGTTGTACCACAGTCTGGACATGAACCTTTTGCCATGAATCCGCCTTTTGAAGTTTTGTGAATCTTTGGATTTTTCATGTTTTGTCCTTTTTTCTTACATTTAACACAATAAGCTGTAACCATTTTTTTCCTCCTTGTTTGTTTTTAATTTGTCCCCTATAAAGAGCATAAGATTTTTCTTTTTTTAAAGGTTATTGTATTAGATTTTTCCTCTAACAGGATGTTTTGCACCGCAAGCTAAACATCGTAAGAAAGATAATCTACCCTCTTTTATAAGTTCAGTATCAGGTTTTTTACAAGCTTTACATAATACAAATTCATTAACATAGTTTTCTATTCTTTCATTTATTTTTTTACTTGGGACTTTGTTGTTTAAGATAAATCTGTCTCCTTCTTTTTGACCAGAAGTTGCTAATTCTCTTAGTAAGAATTTTTGAAAATGTTCTGGATCTCGTCTTAAATGCGAGGCTATTTGAAAAAAGTTAGTTAATATTGTTTTTTTACCTTGGAACCTTCCTTCAATTTTAGGAGTTTCAAATCTTCCTCCACTAGCATCTACTTGCTTAACTTCTTTGTATGCTTTATCTAATAATTTTTCATAAGATTCCATAAATTAGAATTATGAATAGAGTTTATAAAGATTTATAGTAGAGTTTTAACCTAAATATCTAATTCTTCCAGGTTTAGGTTCAAAAATAATTCCTTCTTCTAATAACTTTTGAATTTCTTGATTAATTATGTCTGGTGAAGCCTCTCTAAAATTCATAATTATTGTTTCTGTGTCAATGCCTCCAGATTCTTCTGCTTTTTTTATTTCTTGTAGAATTTTATCTTTTAATGCTACGATTTCTGCTTTTTCTGCTTTTGGTGCTGTTTTTGATCTTTCTTTTTCTGATTCTAATTTTCGTATTAATAGATATTTTGGATCTTGTTCTTTCATTACTTCTGGTTGAATATATGTTTCATTGTTCCAGTTTCTTAAAACTCCGATTATTCCAACTGTTTGTCCTTGAACAATATTTCTAAACCTATCAACATCATCTCCAAAGACCTTTAGTTTTATTTGCCCAGAACCATCATCTAATGTAAAAAATAAGTATTTTTTGTCTCCCTCACTTTCAAATTTTTCTACAATATTTCCAATGACATTTACTCTAACTACTTTTTTATTTCCTAATGCTAAAAATATGAATTTTTCATTATCAAAAGTTGCTTTCCCTAATAATAACTCGCCCACTCTTAATTTGTATGCAATGTTTCGTTTGTATTGTTGGTCTGTCATGTTTGATTCAGTTAATTTTGGTTTTTAAAATTTTGGGATTATTTTTAAGTGTTTTAAACTTTCTGTACATATCCTCTTCTTGGTCTAAAGATGGTTCCTTCTTTTGCTAATTTATCTAATGCTTCGTCTATTTCTCCTGAGTTCATTTCTCCTTCTAATTTTTTTTCTAATTCATCTATGGGAATTTGTTCTCCAAATTCCTCTTTCATTTCTAGTATCAAATCTCTTACTTTGAATATTTTGTTTCTTTGAGAAGATCGTATTCTTCCTGAAATCTTATCAATATCAATTTGACCTGTTTCTTCATCATAACCTGTATGTTCTAAATAATATTTTATTAATTTAATTGCTATTTCTGCATCATAGTCATCAACTGTTTCACTTAATCTTACTTTTGCAGAAGCTTCAGCCATTCTTATTAAAGATCCTAATTGCCTTGCTGAAATTGGGATGCTTTTCATTTCTGATCCACTTCTCATAGGTTTGTTTCTTAAATTTACATAAAATTCTTTGATTTTATTTACAGCTTCATCTGTTAATTTTGGAATAATTCTTTGTTTTGCGTATGCAATGTATTTCCTAAATAAATCTTTATTAATTAACATTGTTTTTGCTTCTTTTTGATGTTCTGTTAAAATATGTGTAGCAACTTTTTCATCATTTATCTTATTTGGTAAATCTCTTAAAGCAAAAATAATATCAAAACGATTAATTAAAGTTGGAGGTAAATCAATTTGTTGTGGAATTCCTTGTGTAGGATCAAATCTCCCGAATTTAGGGTTTGCAGCTGCTAAAACCGATGTTTGAGCCTTTAATGTGGCCTGAACATTAGCTTTTGAAATTGTTACTGTTTGTTGCTCTAATGCTTCGTGCATGGCACTTCTTTCTGTAGGGTCCATTTTTTCTAATTCATCTATTGAAACTAAACCTTTGTTTGATAGAACTAAAGCTCCTGCTTCTAAACTCCATCCTTTTAGATATTCATCTCTAACTACTGAAGCAGTTAAACCAGCTCCTGAGGCACTTTTACCTACAACATATCTTCCTTTTGGAGATACATTTGACATAAATAATAATAATACGCTTTTAGCTACACCTGGGTCTCCTATTAATAATAAATGAATGTCTCCTCTTGTTTTTTGTCCGTCTGTTCTTTTCTTTTGAACTCCTCCAAAAAGTTGTAAAACTAAAGATTCTTTAATTTCTTTATAACCCCAAACACTTGGAGCAATACTTTCTGCTAATTTTGCAAAGACTTTTGGGTCTTGTGATAATTCTAAGATTTGTTTTTCATCTTCATCTGAGATATCTAATTCTTCAAAGGTTTCTTCTAAAGGGATTAAATTGTTTGTTTCAACTGCTAATTCAAATCGTGTAGATAATCCTCCTGTTGAAAGTGGGACTGGGACTTCTTTTAAAATTCCAATAACTTTTACTCTTGCACCCGGGGTTGTTTTTTCTTCCATTCTTGGTTCAACTAAATCTTCTTTAACAAAGACATTAATTCTTTTTGGTTGTTCTCCTCCTGTTAACATATCTGGAGCTTCTTCTATGATTAATCTTTGAGTATCAACCATTTCTTTTGAAATTAGTTTAAATCCTCCTCTTCTTCCACAAGAACATCTTGTTGGTTCTCTGAATTTCTTTTCAATTTGTAAGACAGAGATAACTGTTCCACATGATGGGCATTCGAATTTAGCATTTACAACTTGAGGTCTTACATCTGAAGCTTGTCTGATTATTCCTTCAATTACAATAAGTTCGTTTAAATGTTTTGATCTAATGTTTCTTACTTTTACATCTTGACTATCTGACATGTTTTGAAGTCTTACTCTTATATTTGAACCTCTTCCACTTTCTTCTATTGCTAATTCAATTAATCTTAGAGCTTCTTCTGGATTTGCTAAAACTTCATCTGCAAGTCTGTTTGAAAATTCTGAAAGATTCATGAAATCTATGAAAACAACATTTGTTCCTGATTTTAAAGATTGTCCAATTTCTTTTTTAGAATAGTCAATAAATCCTTTTGCTTCAATTAAGAGCTCTTCTTGTTTAGATGATTGTTGTCTTAGAGCTTCCTCTATTTTTGGGGTTTTATCTTCTTCCATAAGAAATCATGGTAGTTTGTATTTTTATATATTTATGTGGATTTAAAAGTAGTTTTCAGAAGAAATTGTTATTGATGGGGGAAATTATTTCTATTAAATAAACTCGTTTTTGATTTGTTTTAGTGAGTTTAGACTTTTTGTTTTCATAGATTTTACAATGGATTTTTTAATAAGATTTCTGATGAAAATATTGAAGAACATTATTTTAGAAGGGATTATGGGCAATTTGAATAATACTTTTTTATGATAAAATTTTTGGAAAGAAAAAGATAAGATTAAGTTAGTTTTTCTTTTTTATAATTTTTCAAAGCTTTTTTAACATTTTTTAGAAGTTGTTTCATTGATTCTTCTAATTGAGCTTTATTTTTTGTTCCAGTACATACAAGTTTACCATTTGAGAACAATAAGAAAGTTGCATTTGGTTCCACTAACTTATAAACTAAACCGGGAAATTGTTCTGGTTCATATTCTGTGTTTTCCATTTCTAGAGCTAAGAAATTTAAATTAAGACTAAGATTTATTGTTCCAGAAGCAACAATATTTTGAACAGTGATTTTTGGATTAATAGTTACTTTTACATTTATTTTTTTTAATTGTTTTATAACTTCTTGAATAACTCGCTTAACTTGTGAGACTGATTTTGTTCCAGTACATACTAAATTTCCTGATGAGAAAACTAAAACGGCTGATTTTGGTTCTTTTATTCTAAGAACTAAACCTGGAAATGTTTCTGGATTATATTCGGTGTTGGGTTGTGTTCGTGCTAATTTTGTTAATGGAACTGGTTTTTCTAAAGAAGTTGTTGCAACAATGTTTTGTATTTTATATGTAGAACCTTTTTTAGAACTCTTTGGAACGGGTTTTTTTTTGGCTTTTTTAGTTACTTTTTTTATTACCATTGATTTATAAAGAGAAAAAAACCTTTATAAAGGTATTGAAGAGGGTTGTTTAATCTTTTTCCTTATTTCTTTGGTTAATATAATCAATTAAACTACTTGCTTTTAGTTCTGTTGTTGAAGGTCCAGCTCTTATGTAAAATTCTTCTTCTTTACCTTCCCTTAAAAAAACAGATTTTTTACTTTTATCACAATCTATTCTCACTACAGTTTTGTTATTAATTTTTCCTGTTTGAAAATCTATTGAAGAAAGATATTTCTTTCCTATTTTTTGTTTTATTAAATTTACAAGATGTAAATGAAATTTGTCATTATTTGAGAAATTATCTTTTTCAATTCCAATTATTTCTTTATTATCTGAGACCCCTATTAAAAGTGTTCCTCCTCGAGTATTTAAGAAGGCAATTATTGTCTTTAAAACATTATTTTCTATTTTTTTATCTATTTCATTTGTGTGAAGATTTGTTCTTAATGTGGATTTAAATTCTAATTTTTCTTTTTCTCCTTGTTTTATTAATTCTAAGATTTCTTTTGAAAAATCAGAAGCAAGTGTTAATTTAGGATTTGATTTTTTTATCATTTTAATTATTTTTCCAAATAAGTTTAAATGAGTTTTCATGTAAATATATCCAATTATTGAAGCAATTATAGATCCAAGAATTACATAGGTTAAGTTCATCATAGTAAAAGAATAAACTGTTAAATCAATTGCTTGCCCCAAACCTAATTTAAGATAATATTTTGCTAGTTCTATTACTACTCCCAATGCAATTGCAAAATTAAGTGAAAATAAAATCATTAAAAGATAATTTTTCTTAATTTGATTACTTGAGTATAAGAATAATAAAATTGTGAATCCAATAAGTCCTGTTGCTATTCCAAAAATTATTGGAGCAATAACTGTACTAACTTTTCCTAAGAATAAAGTAATTATAACAAACCCTAATAAGATTAATTCAAATTCCTTAGGTAATTCCATTTTTGAACTTTTTTTGAGAATTTGAGGTATAAACATTAGGACAAGCAGGAAGATGTTTGTAGATGCAAGGTGCCATAGATGAAGGCTTATGGCATTGAATATAGATAATACTAGAATTAATTTTATTGTCAACATTAAATAATTTTGATAAGGGAATATTTTCTTTAATATTTTCATGAAAATTAAAGGGTTTTAGATATTTTATAACTTATGATTTATCAATTTTAAAGATGTCATAAACATTTATAAAGATATTATAATATTATTATAATATGAAATATGAACTAATAAAAATTACTAGAGAAGTAGGAACTTCTGCAGGAGTTATTTTACCTAGAAAGCTTCTTGGAGCAACAGTGAAAATAACAGTTTTGGAAGAAGCTCCAAATCCTTTATTAGATAGTTTGAAAATATTAGAGAATCATAAACTTGCGCAAGAAATTCTTGGAATGTATTTAGTGGGAAGTTATGCAAGAGGGGAAAACAAATTACATAGTGATATAGATGTTTTGGTAGTTACACAAAATACAACAAAAACAATTAATGAAGGAAGATATAGTTTGACTCTTGTATCAATGAAAGATTTAGAGCAAAGTCTAAAGGATAATTTAATTTATTATCTTCCTATGATCAAGGAAGCTAAAACCCTTTTAAATAATAATTTAATTGAAACATTCAAAGATCTTAAAATAGGGGAAAAACACATTCGTAGGATTTTAATGGAAACTCAAAAAGCGATAGTAAAAATTAGGAAAATGATTGAGCTGGACTCTAAATTAGGAAATTGCAATACAGGAGATTCTGTTTCCTATTCTTTAATTTTGAGATTAAAATCTTTATATATTGTGGGGAAATTAAAAAAAGGAATTTTATGGTCCAATAAAGAGTTTGAGAGATTAGTTAGCAGTAAGATTTATGAGAGATATCTTTATGTTAAGAATGAAAATAAAGTTTTAAGTAAAACCCCTCTAAAAGAAGCTCAACAAATGCTTAAACTCTTAGAAGAAGAAGTTAAAAAATGGTAAAAAGAAAAAAAAGATTAGAAAAGCAAGTTAAAGGTTTAGAGAAGCAGAAGAAAAAACACGAAAGTAAATTAAAATTTGAAAAGGGAAGATTAGATACAACCCCTGATTATTGGAGAAAAGAAATTGAAGGTTTTTCTGAGCAAATTAAAGAAAGAAAAAAGAAATTAGAAAAGTTAGAAAAAGGAATAAAATCTCAGATGAGGGTTAGTGAGAAAAATATTAAGAAAGGAAAGGTTAAGGAATTTAAGTATTAATATATTTTATAACTTATGATTTTGGGTTTAGTAGAGGAAAATCCTTTTTATTAAAATTATTAGTGGTTTTTCTTTTGCAAGATGAATTAAAACATAATTTCCGAAGATTGTTGTTGCCTCACTTTTTGTGTTTGAATACTTTGTTGTATGTCACTTTTTTGCGATTTTCCAAAGTTGTTCAAAGTGATTTTTGTAGCTTTCTGCTATATCTTTATTTTTTATCAAAATTATTAGTGGTTTTTCTTTTGCAAGATGAATTGAAACATAATTTCCAAAAATTACTGTGGTGGCTTCTGCTTTTGCATTGGAGTATTTTGTTTTTATTATATTTTGTTTGGTTACTTCATGCCCACGATATTTTTCTTGAAGAATCATTTTTCCAGAGTATTCTTCTTTTTTCATTTTTTTTGCAAGGGCTTGAATTTCATATAATTTATCGTAAGCTCTTCCAGTTCCTCCAAAAGAGAGAAAGTGTTTATTTTTTAGGATTATTCCAAATAAAGTTCTTAGTCCTTCTTTTCCTTCAAGGACTTTTATTTCATAAGGTAAATTTGTCTGTTTTTGAATTTTGTTTAATTCTATTATTAAATCTTTTACTAAAAATTCCTTTTTTCTTATTCGATTCATTAGATTTTCTGGTTTTTCTGCTTTGAAGAATTTTTTGTTTTGTTTAGTTATATATGAGACTAATCCTTTTTCTATAAGATGATTTAGAATTGTGTAGGTAAGTGTTCTATCTGTGGATATTTTTTTTGATAATTCATTTGCAGTTAGTTCTTCGTTTTTTAGAAGTTCTAGATATGCTTTGGACTCGTTTCCGGTTAGTCCAGCTTGTGTTAATTTTTCTTTTAACTTTTCCATTTTGTTGTTATGTTAACTAACAACTAAAGTTTAAAAGGGTTTTGGTTGTTGTTATTCTACAATGAAAAATATTAAGAATAAGTTTAATTTACTTGAAACAATCAATGGCAAATTGAATCAATTGGAAAGTGAAGGAAAAATAAGGGTAAAAGATTTTGGAGTTCATTATGATTCAAAAAAACCATTTGCAAATTTAGCTATTGGTTTGGGTTTTTATGAGGGCCCAGCTGCAGCTTATGTTTTTGTTGACAACATTAGTAAACCGGTGGAAGAAAAAAAATATATATTTTTTGGCAAGAAAGTAATTAGGGACAGTTTTAATGGAAATAATTATGATTTAGAGAAAATGTTAGAACCTTTTGGAAAGGATGTTATAAAAAATGATGATTCGAGATTTCCCGAAATTAAAAATAGTCAAGATAGTATTTATTATACTGTAAATGCCCCAAATAATTTAGTTGTAATTCGTTCTAATGATCCAAATTTAAATTCTAATCATAATCTTCTTAGTAATCATTTAAAATCTAGTTATGATGTTCTTAGTAAGCATTTAGATTTTATAGTAGATATTTACGAAGAATTATATTATAAGGATGTTAAAAATGAGAAATAAATTAGAAAATTTGACCTTGCCAACAATAAATTTTGTATTTGGTGTGGGGAAAGGATTTTTAGATATTTGCACAACTGGATTGCCCCTGGCTTCTGTTGGATTGGAATTATTTAGAGGGATTTCATATTTAGAAAATCAATCAGAAAAGAACCCAATTTTTAATCCTTCTTTTAAAGATTATTTAAGTTATACTAGTTCTTCTTTATTGGGTTCTGCAATCCCTTTTGGGATTAAATATCATAATGAGATTTATGATTTTGTCGAGGGGGTTTTGAAATGAAAGAAAAAGATTTTATTGATAAGTATATGTTTCGAATAATTGGTCCTGTATTGGGATTTGGAATGTCTCTTTTTCCTTTAGATTTGTTGGAAAAACCATCACCAGAGATTTTTTATGAAAATAAAAATTTGGTGAATAAAATTGAGTATTTAAATCAAGCAAATAATTATCTTAAAAAAATTGATTGTTTGTATATTGTTTCTCTTGTTGATTTGAAAAGAGATAGTTTAGAATTTAAGAAAAAGGATCTTCAAAATACTTTCGAATATCAAGTTTGGGAAGAAAGAGAAAGAAAAAGAAAAGGGAATACTGCTCTTGTTTTGGGATTTGGTTTATTGGGAGGATTTGTAGTAGGAAATTATTTTGATAGAAAAAAATTGAAGAAAAATGAAAAATAAATTATTGAATCTAACAAAAAAGATTGGAAGTTATGTGCCTTTTGTTAATGTATATAATAGTATAAAAGATACAAATTATGCAGCTAAGGGTTTTGGACTTAAATCTTCTTTTGAAATATTTGGAGTACTTTTTAAGAATTATTGTGTTTCTTAACCATACCTATAACTTTGATGTTTTGAATTTTTAAAATCTTCTTCTATTTCTTCTAGTGTTGCAATTGTTGTGGCGGTTCGATCTTCTCTTAAAAGAGTTATTCTTGGGAAACGCAAAGCCCATCCAGATTTATAATTTGGAGACCTTTGAAGATCTTGATAAGTGATAGTTACTACAATTTTTGGTTTAATTTTAATATTCTTTGTTCTTTCTTCCATAATTAATGGTTTTAGAAGTTTTGTTAATTTATCAAATGTAATTGAGTTTTCATCTGTGGCTTTTTCTAAAATTCCTGTTCCTACTTTTCCTATTTCTAGATATTCATTTCCTCTTTTACATGAAAGAATAAATGAAGAAATCCATCCTGCTCTTTTTCCTGTTCCCCATTCTCCCCCGGTAATAACTAAATCTAATTCATTTGTTTCTGGTTTTAATTTTAACATATGTCCTACTCTTTTTCCAGGTTTGTATTTTGCATGCAAATTCTTCATCATTATTCCTTCTTGTTTATCTTTCAAAGCTTTTTTGTAAAATTCTTCTACTTCTTTTTTATTTGAAGTTTTTTTGAATTTTGAAGCAATTAATTTATAAGGATGATTTTTGACTATTTTTTCAATAAGTTGTCTTCTTTTAAGAAAAGGTTCATCTAATTTTGATTTGCCGTTGTGATAAAGTACATCAAATACATTAACTTCTACAGGTAATTTTTTTTGCATGTCTGTAATATTATGTTTTCTTCTTATTCTTTGAGATATTGCTTGAAAGTCAGTGTATTTTTTTGTTTTTTTATCATAACCTACTGCTTCTGAATCTAAAATAAAAGAATCTCCTTTGATAAATTCATTAACATATGCTTCTACTTCGGGAAATTGTTTTGTAACATTTTCTAAACTTCTTGTGAAAAGTGTGACTTTGTTGTTTGCTTTATGAATTAGCATTCTAAATCCATCGTATTTATATTCAATAGCCATTGGATTTCCTAGTTTTTTGAAGGCATCATCTATATCTTTTGCTTTTTGTGCAAGCATGGCTTTTATTGGATGTCCTACTTGAAGTTTTATTTTCTCTAATTCTTTTATCTTTTTTTTCCGAGCAATTGTGAAAACTATTTTTAAATCATTTGATCTATCAATTGCTTTTTGAAGTTTATCTTCATACTTTTTATTGTTTTTGAAAAATGCTTTTAACATACTATATTTGATTGTTGACTCTTGAACACCTATTCTTAAATCTCCAATTAAGGTTCTTGTTAAGTAAAGTGCTTCTATAGGATCGGCAGAAGTTAATAATTCAGTTATTAAAGAAAGTTTTTTTGCAACTGTTCCGTGCCCTATTAGTTCTGGGAGTTTTCTTAAATTATCTAACACTTTTTCTGTTTTCAAAACTTTTGAGGTTAAGAGAGTTGTTTGCTTTTTTGAAGAGCTTAATTTTTTTGCAACTTCTCCTAAATCTCCTATTTTTTTCCATTCTGAGATTACTTTTTTTGAATCTATTCCTGTTGCTTTTGAAATTGCTTTTATTGCTAATTGATTTGAAATTCCTATTCTTCTTTCATCATAATCTGGATAAATATTTCCTTCTAATAAATAAAGAATATCAGAGTCTTTTTCACTTAGGTCTTCTAAAAATTTTGAGAGGATGTCTATTTTTTGTAAACGTTTTGTTGTGGAACTTAGATTTTCATATAAATCTGCTAAAAGTTTGTATCTCATTTGTGTTTATGTTCATGATATTTAATTAATCCGTAAATTGAAGTTACTATGAAAACTGCTTGAAGAATTATGAAGATTAAATCTTGTATGTATATGCTATATATTTCTAAACAAATTCCTCCTGCAATTAATAGAGGATAAATGTATCTTCTTTTTACTCTTTTTTTCTTTGCAGAAATTAGTAGAGTCCCAGATATAATTAAAATTAAACCAATGATAGCAATTATTCTATAAATCATCTCTTCCATTAATTAAATAGGAATTATTTGTTTTTAAGATTGTTTATTTATAATCCTTCTTTTTTAGCTAGTTCTTTTGTTTGTTCAGAGGTTTCATGCATTTCAGAATTATTTTCCCAAAATTTTTCTGCTTGTTCTTCCATTTCTAAAAGTCTTGTATAATAATCTGCAAATTCATTTAAATGAGCTAGGGCAATCTTTCCAGTAGTTAAAGCATTGTCATTAGAAACATTTGTTTTAAGGTCAATTGTTCCGTGTTCTAATTCGATGCCCATTCCAATTCTAAATTGTTCTACATCAAATTTATCCCATTGAATGCCTAATTGTTCACCAATTTCTTTTGCTTCTTCTGTTGTGAAATTCTTTTTCATAATCTATTTGAGAATCAAGGAGTTAAAAGGTTTTTGGAGAGCGTTAATTAATTTTTTTTATAATAGAATTTATAAAAATCATTATAAGTTAATCCTTGAACAATTAATCCAATAAGAAATCCATAAATTAAACTATTATAGAAATCAATTATATATAAAAAAAGGAGAATGATAAATGAAATAAACCCATGATGCAAATGAATGTAATATTTCTTAAGACTAAATTTCAAGGATTTAAATCTTCCTTGTTTCTCAGTTTTATTTCCAGAATAAAATTTTGTTACAAAAAAATCCAAGAATAAGGGAAATAAAAAGTAATAGTTTTTCCATCTAATAAAAATGGAAGCTACTTATAAAAATATTTCCGATAAAAAATTATAACTTGTGTTTCTTTCTAATTCCAACTTGAGATTTCTTTCTTCTTCCAGCTCTAATACTTGGTCTAACTTTAGAAGTAGGATGTTTGTTTCTCAATCCTCTTGATTTCTTTCCTGCACTTGTTAAACCTTTCATAGTTCTTTTTTGGTTTACTGGTCTACAAGTCCAGTTTAAATTTTTATCATTTTTTATCTCTGGTCTTTGAGGGTCTACACAAATTACTTCGTAAAAATAATGTTGCCCATCTTTTCCAATTAAATATGAATTTAATACAACTAAATTTTTGAATTTTCTTTCAACTCTTTGTTCAGCAATCCACTTATAACTCATTTTTAGATTCTTTCTAATATGTAATCTTTTTGATCGTCTCCCCTTATTTGGTCTTGGTCTTTTATGACCCCCTCTTTTAATTCTTATTCTAACCATTACAAATCCTTTTTTTGCTTTATATCCTAGATTTCTTGCTCGGTCTAATCTTAATGGTTTTTCAACTCTTGTAAAAACTTCTGATTTTCTCCATTCAACCATTCTTTCTCTAAGTAATTTCTTCTCTGGTTTTTTCCATGCTTCTTTAATTTTATGATACATTCCTTCAACACTTTTAGAAGGTTCTTTCTTAGTTTCTTTTGGCTTTTTTACAGGTGTTTTTTTCTCTGCCATGATTTGATTAGATAAAATTGGTTTAAAAAGGTTTTGTGAGAGAAAATGATCTTATCTGGATTTGCGTTCTTACTATGTTTGGTGCAACATTTCATAAAATTCAATGTTAAACTCCAAGCGGTTTAAATTAAAGAAAAATGATCCTGCTCGGATTTGAACCGAGGACCCCTGCCTTTCTGAACCCCCATCCTAGATGAAGGGGGAGTGAAAATTCAATCCGAACATCAAAATTTATCAGAGCAGTACTCTAACCAGACTGAGCTACAGGATCACTTAGAAATTAATGATTAAAATTATTTAAAAGCTTTGCGAATTTGAGGATTTACTCTTTTGTGTCTAATTCTAAGAAAAGCTTGCCTTTTAGCAACATATATTTTGTTAATGGAAGATCTATTGAGATTGTTTTTTCATATGCTTTCTTTTTTGCAAGAGCTTTTACTTCTATACCTTTATCTATTTTGATTATTGAGACATCTTTGATTGAATCTACTCCAGGGATTTCTAATTCATAAGTTAGTCTATCTCCTAATCTTCGTATTTGTGTTTTTGGTTCTTTTTTTTGTAACTTTTTAAATTTCTTTAAATTTTCTAAAGAAAAATTTATTGGCAAAGTTTTTATGGGGGTTTTATCTTGTTTTTCAATCCTTTTTACACTTGGAGTTATTTCTTTTCCATTTATCATTAATTTTATTCTTGCATTTGGTTGTTGCTTAGGTATTTCTTGAACACCTTTTTTTATTTCTTTTTCAAGCATTTTCATAGCACTTCCTAACATTTTATTTAGCATTCCCCCTGAGATTCCTCCAAACATAGAAGGCATTTCAGCAGGTTCATTTTCAATATAATCATTTCTACCCAACATTCCGCTTTGTTTTTTTGATTTTCTTATTTGAAATCCACAATTAGGACAAAATTCATAATTATTTTTTATTTTTTCTCCACAATTTTTGCATTTCTTTTTTCTTAACATGGTTTTTATATTATGGTGGCTTATTTTAAAAAGGTTAGCTTTTGTTATTCTTTTATATAGTTTTTAATAGATTCTATTTCATGAGCTTCTTCAATTAAAGCAGGTCCTAAATCTTTTACAACTAAGTGTTCTAATTCTTTAAAACCTTTGAATTTTTGTTTGTGTTTTATTTCTCTTAATCTTGGAACAAAGAAAAATACAGCAATCATTCTTAAGATGGCCCCAATAAAGAAAATTAATATTATTGGTTCTATCCACGTTGTGTGTAGATATTTGATTAGAGCTGCTGATAAGAGGCCTCCCATGGTGGCTCCTAAACCTAATGCAAAATTCATTATTGCTATTGCTTTTGCTCTGTTTACTTTTTTATTATTATCATATACAAAGTTTCTTGAAGCAAGTAAAAATCCATACCATCCAATTCCTCCAATTATTCCTGGAACTAAAAATAAATATATTTTTGAACTAGATAATATCCAAAGAATCGGGATCATTGGAATAAGTATAGTTGAAAGAAGGATTATTCGATAATTACCATATTTGTCTGCTAATTTTCCCCAAATATTTAAAGTAAATATTGAAAAGATCATTCCTGAAAGAGCTATTATAATATATGTGGGATAATTAAATCCCAAATACCTTAATAAATAAATTGCAACTAGAGGAGAAGTTATCATCATACTCATTGCCAGTATTCCTCTAAATAAAATAAATTTTCCAAAATTTGTTTTTGATATTTCTTTTGCAAATTTTAGTATTTTAAATTTCTTTTCTTTTGTTTTTTTGAATTTAGGTTCATAATGTTTTTTCAAAATACTTACACAATACAATCTAGCTAAAAATGCAATTGAAAAAAAGATTATGAAACCAACCATTTCTAGACTTACCTTCTTAAAATATTCTAAAATAAAAGAAGCGATAATTGTCAATGTTATAGACATAAATGTTAAGATTGTTGAACGTTTTGCCCACCATCTTCCTCGATATTTGGAGTCTACAACATCTCCCATCCAAGAAAACCATGCAGGATGACCAATACCCATTGAAGATAAGACAATAAATAAATCCCCAAGAATTAATAATGGAAGATATTCTATCCAAATGTTCTTTAGATATAGAAATCCTATCAAGGCCATAAGTAAAAATCCAATTGAGTTAATGAATACAGAAGTAGTGATTATCTTTTTTCTTGAGAATCTTCTTAAAATTTTTATTCCAAAAATTTGGGTTAAAAAAGACATGTTCCACATAGTGCTTATTAAAGCAACCATTGGATTTGAACTTCCAATTGCAATTGCAAAAGGAGCAATATAGTGATCTCCAAATGCTTGTCTAAATGTCCAGAAAATACCTTCTTTAATTGAAAGTCTTCTTGTTCTGTGCTTTAGTTCTTCAACACTTAATTTGTTTTTCTTCACCATCTTTTATTGAATGTTATCACAATAGTAATTAAAAACTATTTTTGTTATTAAATGTTATGCCTAAAATAATTACTTCTAAATCTTTTATTAGAAAACCTTTTTATTAACCAAAGGCATATTAGATGGGATTTTGGTGCTTGCCCAGATTTTGATGAGATGGCAAGATATATTTTTATTGTTTTAGGAGAGAGATCAGATAGAGAAAATAATTTGGAAATTCTAATAGAACAATTACAATCTTAGGGAGGATCTATAATTAAGCTAAGGCAATCAACTTTCGGAAAAACAAAAAATACCAAATTTAGATATGCTTTGCATATTTTAGATTCAAGAACAGCTCCAGGAATGATTAATTGGCAAAAATTTTCCCTCCCCCGAGTTCAAGATAAAAAACTTTATGAAAGAATAAAAAAAGGTTTTTCTGTTGAAGATTATGTTATGAATTTATATGAGAGATAGTTATCTTTAAATATTTCTTAAATTAATCTTTATTATGACAAATAAAACATTTTACATTACAACTGCAATAGATTATGTTAATGCAGAACCTCATATTGGCCATGCCTTTGAAAAAGTTGTAGCTGATGTTATTGCACGTTGGAATAAATTACAAGGTAAAGATGTTTTTTTTATGACTGGTGTTGATGAAAATGCTCAAAAAAATGTTCAAGCAGCTCAAGCAGCAGGAGTTTCTGTTAAAAAATTTATAAATAATAATGCTCAACTTTTTGAAAAGTTGTGTAAATTATTAAATATAAGTTATGATAAATTTGTAAGAACAACGACAAAAGAACATACTTTAGTTGTTCATAAGATTCTTAAGAAAATGTTAGCAAAAAAAGATATCTATAAAGATTCTTATGAAGGGCTTTATTGTACTGGTTGTGAATCTTATATTACTGAAAAAGGATTGATTAATGGAAAATGTCCAGAACATAATAAAAAACCCGAACATATGAAACAAGAAGCTTATTTTTTTAAATTAAGTAAATATAAAAAAGATTTAATTAAATTTGCTAAAAAACATATTGTTCCTGAATCAAAGAAAAAAGAAATCTTATCTAGGTTAGAGGGGGATTTAAGAGATGTTTGTATAACTCGTAAAGATGCAGAATGGGGTGTTGATTTCCCTGGAGAAAAAGGTTTTAAGGTTTGGGTTTGGATAGATGCTTTAATTAATTATATTTCTGGGGCAGAAAAACATTGGCCTGCAAATTTGCATGTGATTGGAAAAGGAATTAATTGGTTTCATTCTGTTATTTGGCCTGCCATGTTAATGTCTGCAGGTTATGCACTTCCAGATACTTTGTTGGTTCATGGGTATGTTAATGTTGGGGGTAAAAAAATGAGTAAAAGTCTTGGAAATGTTATTTCTCCAATAGCTTTGGTTGAAAAATATGATTCTGATAGTATTAGATATTCTTTGTTAAGAGGATCTACTTTTGAGGATTTTGATTATTCAGAAGAGCTTCTTATTAGTAGACACAATAATGAACTTGCAAATAAACTCGGGAATTTAATTAGCAGGGTTAGTGGTTTAATTGAAAAGAATGGATTAGAAAAATGTGAAAACAAACTTATTAAAAAATTAAAATTAAAAAATATTGAAAAATTAATGGATAATTATGGGTTAGACAAAGTTTTGAATGAAATCTTTGCATTTATTGATGTTTGTAATGAATATGTTCAGAATAAAAAGCCGTGGGAAACTAAAGATAAAAAAGTTCTTTATGAAGTTGCGGATTCAATAAAAGCTATTGCTATTTTATTGTGGCCTTTTATTCCAGAAACTTCTGAGAAAATTGCAAAGCAATTTGGATTTAAAATAGATTTAAAAGAAATCTCAAAACCTTTGAAAATTATTAAAATGGTAAAATCTCCAATTTTATTTAAGAAAATAGGATTTAAGCAAGAACAAACTAAAGAGAAAATTAGCTCAAAGTTAAAAGATAAAACTAATAAACCTAAAAAACTTGAGGGTATTATGACCATGACAGAAGTTAATTTTGATGATTGGAGAAAGCTAGATTTAAGAGTAGCTGAAATTAAATCTGTTGAGGAAATAGAAGGTGCTGATAAACTTTATAAAATTGAATTGGATGTTGGTAAAGAAATTGGAAAGAGGATTATTTGTGCGGGGTTAAAGGAATATTATTCTAAAGAGGATTTAAAAGGTAAGAGAATTATTTATTTTGCAAATTTAACTTCTCGTAAAATGAGAGGAATTGAATCTCAAGGAATGTTGTTAGCAGCGTCGACAGCAGATAATGAAAAGGTCATTTTGATTACACCTGAATCAGATATTGAATTGGGCAGCAGGGTTGGTTAATTATATATTATAATATATAGTTTCTATTATATATTTTTTAATATCTATATTCTAAGATATATCTTACAAAATTACTTTCTTCCAAATATTCTTTTCCAAAAACTATGTCTATCTTTGTTAGAATCATAATCTACTCCTATTAATCGTGCTGCAATTTCTTTGTAGGCTCTTGCTGAATTAGATTTTGGGTGTGTGTGAACTAATGCGTCTTTAAGATTTAATGCTTCTTGAGCAGCAATATCTTCAGGAATACTTCCTAAAATTGGTGTTTCTAACATTTCTTTTACAATATCGGGTTGCATTTCTGATTTGTTTTTTTTCACTCTTGTGATTATTATTCCTTTTACTTTAATGTTTTTTTCTTGTGCTAATTTAATTGTTTTAAGTGCATCTGTTATTGCAGGCATTTCTGGATTTGTAACTAAAATTAATTCATCTGCTGCTTCAATTGCAGAACAAGCTTCATCTCCTAATCCTGCTGCACTGTCTAAAATAATATAGTCTCCTAATTTTTTTAAATCTGGTTTTAATTCTTTAATTTTTTCTGATTTTATTTTTCCAAGTTCTCTAATAGATAAAGAAGAAGGCATTATTTTTAATCCAGAATCATGTTCGTAAACTGCTTCATAAGGTTCTGCTTTGCCTAGCAATACATGATTTAAACAAATTGGAACTTCTGGTGAATTTAAATGAATTCCAACATTGGGTGTAGATAGATTTCCGTCTACAATTAAAACGTCTTTGCCAAAATAGTTAATAGCTGCACCTAAGTTGATAGCTGTAGTTGTTTTGCCCACGCCCCCTTTTCCTGAAGTTATTACAATGATTTTCTTCCTCATTTTAAATTAAGATAAGAGAAATTGTTTTGTTGTACTTATAAACTTTTCTAGCATTTCTGCGTACTCTTTTAGTTTTTCCAAATTAACTTCTACTATCTCCCCCTTATAAGAAATCTTTAATGATACATTTTTTCTAAATTCTCCAATTCTTTCTGTTCTTAAACTTTCGATTTTTCTTAACATTTCATAGAATTTTATGACTTCTTTAAAATTTTTATCTCGTTTAAATGTAATTCTCATTTGTTCAATTTTTCTTACATTATTCTCGGGAACTTCTTTGATTCTCCCTTTAACCTTAGCGTGTCGTAATAAGGCATCTATGCTTGTACTAATCATTTTTCTCCATCTTAAAAGAAGATTATAGATAACATCGCAGGTTTTAGTATATTTCAAACTAACATAAAGTAAATGATCTGCACTTATTTTTTCTTTAATAATATCTTCCATGTTTAAAAATTGTGAGTTAGAGTACAAATGGCTTATAGTTTTTATACCTATCTTTTTATTTTAGATTTAATTTTTATTAAGATCTCTTTTGTTGTTGACAAAAAAGTGGTTAATTTTTGCATTGGCAATTTAATTATGTCTTGATTTTCAGATAAAATTACTATTTCTCCATGTTTTAGAAATTCCATGGGGCTTTTGTTGTGTGCTTTTGTTGTATTTAAGATGTCTTTTATAGTTTTTAGTTCTTGAGGGGTGATGTAATTTTTTGAGGATTTTTGTTCAAAGGTTTTAAAATTTGAAAGAGCATCTGTAGATAATTTTGCTCGTTTTATAGTATGTTCATAATGTAATACTGCACTTATGCAGTTTTTTACGGTTTTTTCTATTTCTTCTAATGCTATTAGCATTAATCTCTTATTTTTAGAGACTTGCGCAAGAACAATTAGATTTTCTATTTTTTTTATGTTTTGTTCTGCTTTTTGAAGATTTGATATATAAAATTCCACGATAATCAAAGGTAATTGAATTTAAAATAGATGTTGGTATTGGAGAATATATTTAACTTAGAGGTTTAATTCTTGTTTTATCTTTTTTAAGTATTTTTCAAGATCTTTATAATCCTTTTTTCTATCTAATAAACAAACTAAGATTATGTTTGGATTTATTAGGGTGTAGATTAATCTTGTTTCCTTTGATTTAAGATTTAATCTTACTCTAAAAACTCTAGAATATGTAATTGAATGTATTTTTTTAAATCTAAAAGGATTTTCTTTTATTAATTGTATTTTGTTGTGGATGTTTGCCCTAGATTTTTTATCTAATTTACTTACTTGGTTATTAAATATGTTTAAGGAGATTAACTTATAATTCATTTTAGAAGAATTTTATTTAATTCTTCTTCTGTAGAAAAATCTTTCTTTTTTAAAGAAAGGCTTATTAACTGATTTATTAATTGAATTTTTTGATTTGTAAAATTCTCATCAAATTGATTTTTTTCAAATACTTTTTCTCTTATACTTTCTGTAGCTAGTTCTTGAATATTTCTAAATCCATAATTATCTGCATAATTTTGGGCAGCTAATAAGAGATTTATGGGCATTTTAAGATTTATTTGTTTTGTTTCCATGATATCTATAGATATCTATAGATATTTATAAATCTTTTGATTTTTAGAATTTAACTTAGTTTTAAAATAGCTTCTGTAAGGTCGCCTGTTTCTTCTAATGTTTCACGTGCTTGTTCTTCTGTGCATTCTGTTTTTTCAATAATTGTTTTTATATCTTGGTCAGAAATTCCCACTTCAGGAGTTTCTTCTGATTCATTTCCTGAAATCTGGAAACTTGCTTGTCCTTGGAAATTTATCTTAGCAATATTTGGATTTGTTATTATTATGTTTGAACCATCTGTTTTTTTAATAATAACTTCAGAAGCATCAATTTCTTCTTGTGCCATACCCATTTGTTTCATCATGGCTTGCATTTTTTTCGGGCTCATTCCTCCAAACATTTTATGCAAATACTCCTAATCCTATTCTTATTAGAACAATTAAAATAACAAATGCAAAAACATGGGTTGGTTTTAAATTTATTAAACTATCATATTCTTCTGTAAATCTTGTTAATCCTCCAAATCCTGCTGGAGTTGATATTTTGTTATCTGCCATAATATCTGGAATAAGGAATAGTTTTTAAAAGTTGTTGTGAGTTAGTTTTTTATGCCTAAAATAGATATCAAATTAATAGAAGAAAAGTGGAAAAAGTATTGGGAAAAAGAAAAAATCTATAAATTTGATGTAAAAAATAATAAGAAAATTTATTCTGTAGATACACCTCCACCATCTATTTCAGGAAGAATGCATATTGGTCATGCTTTTAGTTATGCTCAACAAGATTTTATAATTAGATTTAGAAGAATGTTTGATGGAAATGTGTTTTATCCTTTTGGAACAGATGATAATGGGCTTCCTACAGAGAGATTTATTGAGAAAATAAATAATGTTAAAAGTAAAAATATGTCCCGAGCAGACTTTATTGCTTTATGTTTAAAGACCCTTAAAAAAGAAACCCCTGAAAGTATTAAAGATTTTAAGGCACTTGGAATTTCTGCTGATTTTAGTGTTTATTATTCTACTATTGATAAACATTCTCAAAAGATTTCGCAAAAATCTTTTATTGATTTGTTTAAGAAAAAAGAAATTTATACTAAACGTTTTCCAACTCTTTGGTGTAGTGAATGTCAGACTTCAATTGCACAAGCAGAATTAGAAGATAAAAAAGGAGAAAGTTTATTTTCAACTTTGAAGTTTAAATGTAATGGAAAGGATTTGTTGATTTCTACAACAAGACCAGAGTTACTTGGAGCCTGTGTTGCTGTTTTTGTAAATCCTGAAGATAAAAGATATAAGAATTTAGTTGGGAAAAAAGCAAAAGTACCTTTATTGGATTTTGAAGTTCCAATTCTTGTAGATAAGTCTGCAGAAATTGATAAAGGAACAGGAGTATTGATGGTTTGTTCTTATGGAGATAAATATGATGTTGATGCTATTAATAAACATAAATTAAATCCAAAAATTATTTTAGATAAAGATGGAACTTTAAATTCTGGAAAATATAAAGGATTAAAAATAAAAGAAGCTCGAAAGAAAATCTTAGAAGATTTAGAAAAAGCGGGTTTAATTAAAGAGAAAAAGCAAATTGAGCATGTTGTTAATGTTCATGATAAATGTGGAACTGCAATAGAATTCTTAGAAACAGATCAATGGTTTATTAAGATTTTAGATAAGAAAAAGAAATTAATTGAACAAGGTAAAAAGATTAAATGGTACCCTGAATTTATGTATAAAAGGTATGAAAATTGGGTTAAAGGTTTAGAATGGGATTGGAGCATTTCCCGTGAAAGGCATTTTGGAGTTCCTATTCCTATTTGGAAGTGCGAGTGTGGAGAATTTATTTTACCTGATGAAAAAGAATTACCTGTTGATCCTTTACAAACAAAAAAGAAATGTGTTAAATGTGGGAAAAATGCTAAAGGAGAATCAAGAGTTTTAGATACTTGGGCAACTTCTTCTATGACCCCTCAAATTGTAGCTTCATTAGTTAATTCTTCTCATGATTCATTTGATAAATCAAATGCACTTAAAGTTAAGATTCCTTTTTCACTTCGTCCTCAAGCACACGATATTATTCGAACATGGGCATTTTATACAATTGCTAAATCTTTGATGCATGAGAATAAGATTCCTTGGGAAAATATTGTTGTTTCTGGCTTTGTTAAACTTGGTGGAAAGAAAATGTCAAAATCAAAAGGAACTGGTGTTGATCCGCAAAAAGCAATAGAGGAATATGGTGCAGATGCTTTAAGATTTTGGGCTGCAGGTTCAAAATTAGGAAATGATTTAGATTATCAAGAAAAAGATTTAATTACAGGCAAGAAAATTATTAATAAATTGACAAATGCTTCTAATTTTGTTTTTATGAATTTAAAAGATTATGATGGAAAGAAACCAAAGAAATTAGAAGCTATTGATTCTGCTTTTTTGAATAGGGTTTTGGAGCTTGTTAAGAAAGTTACAAAGTATTTTTTAGATTATGAATATTCAAAAGCTAAATTTGAAACAGAAAACTTTTTTTGGAAAATATTTTGCGATAATTATTTAGAAATTGTTAAAAAAAGAGTTTATGTTGAAACAGGAGATAAGAGAAAATCTGCACAATATGTTCTGTATCAAAGTTTACTTGTAATTTTGAAAATGTTTGCCCCAATAATGCCTTTTATTACAGAAGAAATTTATCAAGAGCATTTTAAGAAATTTGAAAAAACTAAATCAATTCATTTAACAGAATTTCCTAAAGTTGGAATTTGGAACTTAGAGGATTTAAAATATCATATTGAATTTGATGTTTTCTTAAAAGTTGTTTCAAAGATTAGAACAGAAAAGACTAAAGCACAAAAACCAATGAATGCAGAATGTTCAATTGATTTGCATGAAGGAGATTATATGTTATTAAAAAATAAGTTTTTAGATGACTTAAAGAATGTTACAAATGCAAAAGAAATAAAAGAAGCTAAAGTGTTTAAGGTGAAGTTTTAAAATGACAATAATGACAAAGGATGAACTTGAAGAGAAAATTAAAGAACTTAGAAATTACAAAGGAAGACAAACAGAATTAATTACAGTTTATATTCCTGCAGGTCATGATGTGAATGCTGTACAAAGACAACTTGAAGCTGAAAAATCAACTGCTAAAAATATTAAATCAACTTCTACTAGAAAAAATGTTACAGAAGCCCTTGAAAAAATAGTTAGACATCTTAAAGAATTTAAAAAAACACCTGAAAATGGTATGGCAATTTTTGCTGGAAATGTTTCTCAAGTTGAAGGTCAAGATGATATGCAATTATGGAGTATTGAAACTCCTGAACCAATTGGAATTAGACTTTATAGGTGTGATAAAGAATTTGTTTTAGAACCTTTAGAGGAAATTGTTGATGTTGATGAAATTTATGCTTTATTAGTTATGGATAGAAAAGAAGCTACTGTTGGAAGATTAGTGGGTAAGAGAATTGAAGTGATTCAAAAAATGACTTCAGGTATTCCTTCAAAAGTTAGAGCTGGGGGGCAATCAAGTCAGAGATTTCATAGAATTACAGAAGGTTTGACAAGAGATTTTTATAAAAGAATCGCAAGTGAAATGCAAAAAGCTTTTTTTGAAGAACCTAAACTTAAAGGAATTTTAGTTGGAGGGCCAATTCCTACAAAAGATGAATTTTTAGATAATGAATATTTAATGACACGATTAAGGGAAAAAGTTTTAGGTAGAGTTGATTTAGGAGATACAGATGAATCTGGATTGCATGAGTTAGTTGAAAAGTCTCAAGAGATTTTAGCAGATTTAGAGATAATTGCAGAAAAGCAATTATTAGAGAAATTCTTTAATACTTTAGGTAAGACTCCTGAGATGGCACCCTATAAATTAGATGCAGTTAAAGATGCTTTAACAAAAGGTGCTGTTGATATTTTGATTTTATCTAAGAAAATAGATAGGGATGTTGCAATGGAGTTAAAAGAAATGGCTAAGAGAATTGGTTCTACAGTTGAAATTGTTTCTGTAGAAACAGAAGAAGGTTTACAATTTAAGAATTTGTCTGGAACTGGTGCGATTTTAAGGTTTAGGGTTAGTTA
>CAZQKH010000006.1:26084-28647 GCA_964593105.1 Candidatus Woesearchaeota archaeon
ATACTTTTAGAATTTGTTTTATTTTTTCTTTTTTTATTTTCCCAATTTTCTTTATTACTAAGTATTTATCTAATCTTAGAATATTCTCAACTTTTATACAACATTTAGAAAATAATTTTCCTTCTTCTAATTCTTTGTTGTCTAATTTTAAAGAATATTTATCTTTTGACATGTTAGATGTTACGCCAACAGTAATTAAGTCCTCAGAGTTTTTATTAAAATTATTATTGCTAATTACTATGACCGGTCTTACTTTTCTTCCAGATTGATCTGAAAATGGAAAGGGTACCAAGAGAATATCCCCCCTTTCTATCATAGATATTTGTCCCAGATTTTATTGTCTTTTTTATTATTCCAAATCTTTTTCATTGACCCTTCTGCCAAGATTAAGAAACCAGCTTTTTCTTTTTTATTTACTTCAAGTTTTTTCATTATAAGATTTCTAATAAATTCTGATTTTGAAGGATAGTTTCTTTCTTTTATGAAAATATTTAATTTTTCTGCTTCTTTTTCTGGAAGTTTTATTGTAATGGTTTTCATAGTAATCCCAAGGGATTACTCTTTAAAAAAGTTTGTTTTAGAATAAATCATGAAACCAATTTGGAAAAGTTCCTGTATTTGAACAATGATAAACTTTATTGAAAAGTTGATTTGAATATGCTTTTAATCTTAAGTTTTGTTGATAAAGTTTAATCTTATTTTTTTTTGAAGTTGCTAATTTTGGTGATTTAAAAATTTCTGGCCTAATTCCAAGACAATCTTCAAATATTTGAATTCCTTCTTCAATTTGTTGATTTGTTAAGTTGTCTTCAAATTCATTATAATAATGTTGAATGCCATGCATGCCAAGTGTTTTGTTTAATGTTTTTATTTCTTCACACCATGTTTGATTATTTGATATTGGTGTTGAATTGTACATTGGAATTACCCATAAGATATCTGCTTTTTCTAAATATTTTTGTTCACAATAAATACCTGGAGATACATCATCTATTTGACGTGGATTAATTAATCTAATTAAGAATAAGAGAACAAATATAATCAGTATTATGATTAATATTATTTTTTTGTAAGATTTCATTTAATACTTAAACCTTCTTTCGTAATTTTTATGATCCATCCACTCTAAAATAGCACAGATAATTTCTATCTCATTTTCTCTCGTAATTGTGTATATTAATCTCCATCCTTGAGGCAAATCATATTTCCATAAGTTATTAATATTATATTTTTGGATATATTCTTTTGGAAAAAGTTTTTTTGGAATTTGTATTCCTGAAAATGCATTTGTTTTTAAATCTTTTAGTGCTCTTTTAATTGATTTTTTTATTGGATCTTGTTCACTTAAACTTTCAAAATCTTTTTCTAATTTTTCTGATATAAATTTCACTTTTGATGGTTTCATATTTTAACCTCTGGTCTTTTTGAAAGTATTTTTGCTAATTTTGGATTCCAAATATATCCCAGGGTACCATTTTTATCCATAGCTATTTTATTTATGCTCATTAGATAATCTAAGATTATTAAATAGGTCTGCCACATAACTTTTCTTGGAAGTTTTTTCCAAATATTTCTTTTATTAAATTCTCCTGAGAATTTATCTATGGTTTTCTCGACCATTATTACTGTTTCTAATGTTGGGCTTCTTGCAAATAAATTTTTTTGTTTTAACATATTTATATGTATATCAATTGATATATAAAGTTTTTGGTTTATTTTCCCTCTGGGCAAAAATCCCATATAAATTTAAAATACTTTCTATAGCCGTCTGCGAGCATTTGATTTTTTAGAACAAACATTAAAGGATCTTCAAAAAGTTCCCCTGGTTTAACTCCTACAAATGTTACAACATAAGGTCCAAAAATATCTACTGCAGTATTTGAAGAATATTCTTTTGGAAGAAATTTATAGGGTTTTCCAACTAATTTTAAGATTTCTGGTCTTTTGGTTTTAATTTCATTATCAAAAATATGTTTAAATTTAATTCCTAACTTTTTTCTTTCCTTTTCAAAATGGGGAAGAAAAAACTGTAATCTTTGATCTAACCAAAATGCTTTTGCACCAATGAAATGGACTGTTTCTTTTGTTTCTAAAATTAATTTAAGATAATTTTTGAATCCTTCAATACCTTTGTAAAAATAAGCTTCTACTTCCTCTGGTTTTTTATTATATTCCTTTTCTAAATCTGGGATTGCTTGATTTAGTTTAGCTTCTTTTTCTTTTAATAAATCTAAAAGTCTGGTTGGTGCTGTTGCTTTGAATATTTTTTCTCCTTTTATGAATGATTCAGAGACTAAACCTTTCGCAGTTAATTTGCTTAAAGAATCATAAACATTTCTTCTATGAACTTTTGATTTATCTGAGATTTGTTGAACTGTTGATTGTCCTGCTTTTACAAGTGTTTCATATATTTTTGCTTCATTTGGACTTAATCCAATTTCTTTTAGTATTTCTTCGTGCATGGTTTAGGGAAGAGAATAAGGTTTTTATTAGTTGTGGTGGTATTTATCACCACATCTGTTTAAGTAGTTTAATTATTAGTTGTTATTATGAAAAGACAACA
>CAZQKH010000007.1:0-2913 GCA_964593105.1 Candidatus Woesearchaeota archaeon
CGTTTTATTTTTAAAAAACTACAAAAATTCTTTAAGTAAAACCAATAGGTAAAAAAGATTTTAATATTAAGAAAGTTCCTAGGATCAAAAAGATTATTCCAACAGATGTCTTTAAATTCCTTTCAGAAGTTAAATTTGCAATTATAGAAGAATATCTTGCTCCAAAAAATCCACCTATAACTGCTACAAACAAGAAAATCAAAGAAAAAGGCTTATAATAATAATGGGTTACAGATCCAAAGAAAGAAATAAACACCATTACTAAAACAGATGTTCCAATTGCAGTGTGCATTCTATAATTTAAGAAAAAGATAAAAGCTGCTAATAATGCTAATCCTCCCCCTGCACCGAAAATTCCTGCTTGAAGACCAATAATCAATCCAATAATTGCTAAGATTGTATATCTCTTAACATCATTCTCTAAAATCTTTTTTAAGAACTTTGGTATTTTTCTTTCTTTAGCATTTCTTCGGATAAGAATAAATAAACCTATTGTAAAAATCCCAATTCCTGTTGCGCCTGATAAGATTATTTGAGGAAAAGAAACAGAAAGATAACTTCCTAAAGTTATTCCAACAAAAGCTGCTAATAATATTGGAATTGCTGGAATTAAGTTTATATGTTTATTTTTATAATATACTTTTGAAGCAACCAGTGAAGCTACAACATCTGTACATAGACTTAAACCAATTGCAATATAAGGATCCATATTTAAAAAAATGATTAAAAGAGGTGCCATTACCATTACTGCGCTTGCTCCTGCAAGACCCGTCACTACTCCTGCAAGCACACCTGCAAGAACTAAAATAACAATTGTAAAAATATCTAACATTATCTTTGTATATGAAAATTTGTTTAATAATTTATCTAATTCTTAAAAAAGGTTTATCTTTAAAAATATTAATTAAATCTATAATAATCAAAATAATAATCAAAGCCAATACAAAGATAGATAGAAAATTAAAATCTATTGCTTGTTGAATATTTCCTTTTAATAAAGAAGAAACACCCCTTGTAATGCCTTCAGAAAAACAGAATTTTTTAAGCAATAAAGAACATATTGAAAATCTATGAGTAATTGAAACTATTTTTATTGGAAGAACTGCCAATAGAATTAAAACTAAAGAAAATACAACAACTCTATATTTTGGGTATGAAAGTGTTAAAACTTTAGATAATTCTTTTAAAATTCCCATTGAACATCTTTGAACTCATGCTTAGAAGCTATTAAAATTAAATCTACTAACCACCAAATTCCACATCCACCGGCAGTTACTATCTTTAAAATACCTAATCCCACATGTCCAAGAAGAAATCTATCTACACCTAAACTACCAAATAATATAGACATTACCAAAGTAAGTGTCCAATTAACTTTTCTTTTAGCCATGATATGCTAAATTAAAAAACATTTATAAAATTATCTTTTTTATTTTTTAATTTCACTTGTTTTTTTCCACTGAATATAATTTTTCTCTAGAAGTTTTATTACTCTTTCTCTATCTTCTGCTTTACCTAATCCTTTCCAATCTATAATTGCAAAGTCAACATCTTCTAAAGTGTTTTCAATAGCTTGTTTAATAAAATCCTCTTCAATTGGTTGAACATATCCTGGGATAATATGTGAGATAGCTACATTTGATTTTAATTGTATTTTATTGAAATTAGGAGAATAATGAGGACCTCCAATACCTATTGCAACTTCTCTATACTCATTGGGTCTAAAAGTTTCTATTGCCTGTTTAATTGTTTTTGCAATTGTGAATCCTGCTCTTCTGTCTTTCCATTCAGTTTCTGTAGATCCTATTTCAATAAAAACACATGGTTTATTTATTAAAGGACCATGATGAGTTACTTCTAAAGTTACTTTATAATTTCTTAAATCTGATTTTATAACATTTTGATGTAATGTCTCAAAAAGATGTTTATTAAATAGTGCTGAACTTGGAGACAATTTTCCTTTTTGTCCTCCTCCCCAGACCTCTTTAAAGTTCCCAGGAGCATGTATTGAAAGAGTTTTTTCTTTTTTATCTGATCTATGTTTTGAAGCAAAAATAACAAAATCATATCTTTCTATCTTATCTAAATCTAAATTTTTCTCATCTAAAATAGAATCTTCAATTAAATGAAAATCAATATTCTCGCTTTTGAATTCATCTACGTATTGAAATAACTCAGTTACTATGTTTTTTCCTGCTTTATCTGCTTTTGACGCTATTATTAAATATTTTTTCAACATGATTTAACTAATGGGAGATTATTTAAATCAATTTCTATTCTTAAAAACATGGATGAAATATGGAAGATTTTAATTTCTCTTGCAGTTTTATTATTGGGAATCCCTATTGGAAACTTTCTTGCTAAAATTACTAAAGAAGAATTAAAAGTTGGTAGAGGTTGGTTTAAACTCTTAATGTTTATTGGTATTGTTGGAGGGGTAATTAGTTTAATTTTTCAAAATGATTCTTTAATGTTTACTTTTTTCTTTATAGCAATTGTTTCGAGCAGAAGCTTGAAATAATTCTTTATTTATTCTTTATTTAAATATCTTCAAAAGATTTATATACTACTATGTATTACAAGATACTAGGTATAAACTTGCAGATAATAAAAATGGACACTCAATTAAAAAAAGGCGCAATGGATCTTTGCGTTTTGTCAATATTAAAAAATAAAGATTATTATGGATATGAACTAGTTCAAAAAATATCAGAAATACTTCCAATTTCTGAAGGAACACTTTATCCAATCCTTAGACGATTAAAAGTTGAAAGGTGGCTTGAAACTTACTTGAAAGAGTCAAAAGAAGGGCCATCTAGAAAGTATTATGGAATAACTAGAAATGGTAAAATTCACCTTGGAAAAATTAAAAATGAGTGGAAAGAATTTACAAAGAGAATAAATAAACTTATC
>CAZQKH010000007.1:3013-9438 GCA_964593105.1 Candidatus Woesearchaeota archaeon
AACAAAAATGAATAAAAAACAATTTATTGAAGAATTAAGAAAAAACCTTAAGTTTTTGAAAAAAGAAGATAGGGAAGAAATTTTAGGAGATTATGAGGAACATTTTATCTTTGGTAAAGAGAAAAAAAGAACAGAGGCAGAAATTGCCTCTTCACTTGGAAAACCAAAAGAAATTTCAAAAGAAATTAAACAAGAGTTAAATCAAGAATCATTTAATTTAGGTGGAATGCTTAATGATACCTTTTTTGTAATGTTCTCCCACTTATCTGATTCATTAAAAATAATTCTTCATTCTGTTCAAGAATTTTTTAAAACAGACTTTAAAGATTTTATTGAAAGAAAAAAAGAAAGTGTAAAAGTTAAGAAAAAGGAATTTGTGAAAAAGATTGAAGAAAAACAAGAAGAGCAAAAAGCAAAAAGCAAAGGCAATTTTATTAAAAAATTTATTTTAACTTTCTTTAATATTTTTATTGGAATCTGGATTATGATCTCTATTTACATCACAGTTGGAAGTTTATTTGTTTTTAGTATTGCAATTTCTGTTTCAGGACTTGCTACTTTAGTAACTTCTATAGTAGGAATATTTTATGCCCTCCCTTATGTTGCAGATAATTTCTTAATGCCAGGCATTTTTGCAGGAATTTCAATTTTAGTAGGAGGAATTTTGCTCTCAATTGGATCTTGGCAATTAGGAAGAGTATTCTCTAAATTAATAAAAAAGTATATGAAATTTAACAAAAAGATTATGAAAGGTGAAGTAAAATGAAAAAATTAACAAAAACAATCTTAATCTTAATAACAATATTTATTGTATCTACAGTTGCTGGTGGCCTTTTATTTGTTTCTTCAGATGATTTTTCAGAATATACTAATGGAAATTTAAAAATTATTCAATTAAATGATACTAAAACTCACAATTTAAATGAGATAAATTTAATTAATATTGATTCTGTTTCTACAGATATTGAATTAATTAAAACAAATAATAGTGAAGCCTCTTTTGAATTAATAGGGTATTATCCAAAAAAATTATATTCTGAACCCTTAACTTTAAGATTTGAAGAAATTAAGGGAATCATAAATGTGCAAATTATTTATCCTTTAACAAAATTAACTTTAGGTATGGCCCAACATCAAATAGATTTAAAGGTATATCTTCCAGAAGATTATCTTGGAGACTTAGAATTATCTACTATCTCGGGAGAAGTTTTTGTAAATGATTTTGTGTTAGAAAAGATCCAAATTAAAGCAGTTTCAGGAGATATCTTTTTAAAAAGAGTAAACTCAGGGGATTTAAAGATTAAAACAGTCTCTGGAGATCTTAGTTTAATTGAAACTAATGTAAATGAAATCCAAACAACTTCCGGAAATATCTTTTTAGAAGAAATCTTAATTGATAGAAATTTATATATTCATACTATCTCAGGAGATACTGAAATTAAATATGCAAACAATTCTTCTTTTTTTGTTGAATATAATTCTATTTCAGGAGACTTGGAAAAAGACTTTGAACATAAGATTGGAAAAGGAGATTACAAGGTTTTAGTTAAAACTACCTCTGGAGATTTTGAAATTTCTAAACATTAATAAACTCATTTTTCTCTTTTCTTTTATGCTATATATAATAGGATTAGGATTAAATGAAAGATCAATTTCAAAGCAAGCTTTAGATGCTTTAAATAAGTGTAAACGAGTTTATCTTGAGACATATACTGTTAATTTTCCATATAATAAAGTTCAACTTGAAGAACAGATTAATAAAAAAATAATTGAAGCAGACCGAGAAAGAGTTGAAGGCCTTAGTATTGTTGATGAAGCTGCAAAACTTCATGTTGCTTTGCTTGTTTATGGAAGTCCTTTAATGGCTACAACACACATTACATTAATTGAAGAAGCAAAAGAAATGGGAGTTAAATATAAAATTATTCAAAATGCTTCTATTTTCGATGCTGTTGCAGAAACAGGATTACAATTTTATAAATTTGGCAAAACTGCTTCAATGCCTGCTTGGAATTCTGCAAAATCATTTGAACCAACAAGTTTTATGGAAATTGTAAAACAAAATCTATCTATTGATGCTCATAGTTTAATTTTGATTGATATTGGATTGGATTTTCCAAGAACATTAAAACAATTAAAGAGAGCTACCAAAGAATATGAAATTAAATTAAGCAAGCTTGTTATTTGTCAAGCACTTGGAACAAAAAAACAAAAGATTATGTATAAAAGTTTAGGAGATTTAGAAGAATTTGATAATGTTCAAAAACCCTATTGTATAATTATTCCTTCATTAAAATTGCATCATGTTGAAAAAAGCTTTTTAGAAGGGTTTGGTATGAAGAAAAAGTAACCTTTCCACAAAAACTCTTAAAAACATGCTTCTCTATTGAAGAATACTAAAATAACTTTTAAAAAATGGTAAATATTAATGAAATTGAAACAAAAATACTTGAATTTTGGAAGAAAAATAAAACCTTTCAAAAATCTTTAGAAAACACAAAAAAAGGAAAACCCTACATTTTTTATGATGGTCCTCCATTTGCAACTGGGCTTCCTCACTATGGTCATTTACTTGCTTCTGTTCTAAAAGATGTTTTTCCAAGATTCTTTACTATGAAAGGAAGATATGTAAAAAGAAATTGGGGATGGGATTGTCATGGATTACCTGTTGAAAATGTTGTTGAAAAACAACTTAAAATTAATTCAAAAAATGAAATTGAAAAAATAGGGGTGAAAAAATTTAATGATACTTGTAGAAGTAGTGTTTTAACTTTTGCTAAAGACTGGAAAAAATCTATTAATAGAATTGGGCGTTGGGTAGATTTTGAAAAAGGATATAAAACAATGGATACAAATTATATTGAGTCTGTTTGGTGGGCATTTAAACAACTTTATGATAAAGGATATTTATATGAAGGAGAAAAGATCTTAATGTATTGTCCAAGATGTTCTACTCCTTTAGCAAAATCAGAAATAACAATGGATAATTCTTATAAGAATGTTAAAGATCTTACTGTTGTTGTTAAATTAAAACTAGTAGATGAGGATGCCTATGCTTTAGCTTGGACAACAACTCCTTGGACCTTAATCTCTAATCTTGCATTAACAGTTAATCCTAAATTAGAATATGTTTATGTTAAAGATAATTCTGATAAAAACACATATATTTTAGCTAAAGATTTACTTGAAAAATTTTACAAATCAAAAAAAGAATATACTATTACTAAAACTGTTAAAGGAAAGGACCTTGAAGGAAAAAAATATGTTCCTCTTTATGATTATTTTTCAGATACTCCAAATGCCTTTCAATTTATCTTGGGAGACTTTGTAACTGCAGAAGATGGAACAGGAATTGTTCATACTGCTCCTGCTTTTGGAGAAGAAGACAATGCAGTTTGTAGAAAATATAAAATTCCAATAGTTCAACCAGTAAATGAAACAGGGCATTTTACTAAAGAGGTAAAAGAATATGCTGGGAAATATATTCATGATATTAACGAAGAAATTGTTAAAGATTTGAAAAGTTCTGGAAAAGCTATAATGTCTAAGAAAATGGAACATGAATATCCTTTTTGTTATAGGTGTGATACTAAACTTATGTATCGTGCTTTACCTGCCTGGTTTGTAGATATTCAAAAAATTAAAAAAAAGCTTTTAAAATTAAATTTAGAGATTAATTGGATTCCTAGTTTTTTAAAAGAAGGTAGAATGAAACACAATATTTCTACTGCTCCAGATTGGAATATTACAAGAAATAGATACTGGGCTACTGCAATTCCAATATGGAAATCTAAATCAGGTAAGATAAAGGTTTTGGGTTCTATAAAAGATTTAAAAGAGTTTGCAAAAAAACTACCAAAAGGAAAAATAGACCTACATAAAGATTATCTTGATCAGGTGAAATTAGAGGTGGATGGAGAAGAATACACTAGAATCCCAGAAGTTTTAGATTGTTGGTTTGAATCTGGTTCTATGACCTTTGCCCAGTTTCACTATCCTTTTGAAAATAAATCTTTTTTTGAAAAAAACTTTCCAGCACAATTTGTAGTAGAATATATTGGTCAAACCAGGGCTTGGTTTTATTATATGATTGCCCTTTCTGCAATTTTATTTGAAAAAATACCTTTTGAAAATGTTTTAACAACAGGAACAATTTTAGCAGAAGATGGTCAAAAGATGAGTAAATCTAAGAAAAATTTTCCAGACCCAATCAAAGCTGTTGAAAAATATGGTGCAGATGCTTTAAGATTTTATTTATTGCAATCTCCTGTAATGAATGCCGATAATTTTAATTTCTCTGAAAAAGGTTTAGAAGAGAGTTATAGAAAGATAACTATTTTATTGTATAATGTTGGAAGATTTTATTTAGAACATAAAGAAAAACCTAATGAAAAATATCTAAAATCTAAAAATATAATGGATAAATGGATTTTATCTAAAACTGAAAATCTTCTAAAAGATGTTGAAAAATATTTAGAAGAATATAATACTGTAAAAGCGTGTTCAAGAATAAAAAACTATATTGATTTATTGTCAACTTGGTATATTAGAAATTCTAGAGAAAGATTTAATGAAAAAGATGTTCATGCTGAAAGCACTTTAAGATATGTTTTAGAAAAACTCTTAAGAATGTGTGCTCCAATAATTCCATTTGCTACAGAAAAGATTTTCCAAGACCTAAATGGAACCTCAAAATCAATCCATTTAGAAAAATGGCCCAAACAAAATTCAAAATTAATTAATAATTCTTTAGAAAAGCAAATGGAATTAGTAAAAGAAATTGTTTCAATAGGTTTAAGACAAAGAGATCAAAATCATGTTGGATTAAGATGGCCCCTTAAAAAAGTTGATGTTGCATCAAAAATAAAATTAACAAAAGAATTAAAACAAATAATTATTGAAGAATTAAATGTTAAGGAATTTATTGAAAGGCCTTGTAAGGATTGTGAACTTGAAGTTAAATTAGATTTTAATTCCAATTCTGAACTTGAAGCAGAAGGTTATGCGCGTGAAATTTCTAGAAAAGTTCAAGCCTTTAGAAGAGAATTAGGGCTTGAGAAAAAAGATAAAATTAGCTTATTTGTTGGTTCTGAAAAAGATCTTATTGAAATATTTGAATCTCAAAAGGAACTTATAAAAGATAGAACAAATTCTAAGAAAGTTACCTTTAGCGAGGACATCTCTAAAAATATTAAGAAAAAAACAGATTTTAAAATTAAAGATAAAAAAGGAAAAATAGGTGTTTTGTTGAACTGATTGGGAGTAACGATATAATTACCTCTTAAAGATAGCAATCTTTAAAAAGGAATAACTCCATATGATAATGTAAAATGATAGTTAAAGAAGAATTTTTAAGCAGGCTAAGAAAAATATTTGATTTAAATCTATATGAAGTTAAAGTCTGGACTGCATTATTATCAAGAGGAACTTCTACTGCTGGGGAACTAAGTAATATTTCTGATGTACCAAGATCAAGAACATATGATATTTTGGAAAGTTTAGAGAAAAAAGGGTTCATTGTTATGAAGATTGGAAAGCCAATTAAATTTGTTGCTTTGAAGCCAGAAGAAGTTGTTGAGAGAGTTAAGAAAAATTTGATGAATCAAGCTAAAGAAAGAACACAAAGATTAGAAAAACTAAAAGGTGATGATGTTCTTCAAGAACTTAGCACACTATTTACTAAAGGAATTAAATTTGTTGAACCTTCTGATTTGTCTGGTAGTTTGAAAGGAAGACAAAACCTTTACAATCATATAGATATGATGGTAAGAGATGCTGAAAAATCAATCACAATTGTAACAACATCTGAAGGATTAAATAGAAAACTTGAAGCATTAATGCCAAGTTTAGAAAAATGTAAAAAAAGAGGAGTTAAAATAAGAATTGCTGCTCCAATTGATAAAAATAATATTAAAGTTGCTAAAGACTTTAAGAAAGTTGGTGAAGTTAAAAATATGGGTAATATGAAAGCAAGGTTTATTATTATTGATGGAACTCAATTAATGTTTATGCTTTTAGATGATGAAAAATTCCATCCAAACTATGATGTTGGTGTGTGGATTAATACAGAATTCTTTTCTCAAACTCTTGAACAATTGTTTGATCTTGCATGGAAAGACATGAAAACTGTAAGATAAATTTATAAATTGTTCTTAAATCAAAAAAGGAGGATAAAAAAAGTGGTGAAAAAAACTAAAAAAGCTTCTAAGAAAAAATGTTGTAATTGGAATAATCGTGTTAGTAATATGACTTATCATGATATTAAACATGCTAAGTTGGCGACTGTTGCATTTACATTTTTCTTAATAAGTGTATGGTCTGGACTTGCTACCTGGGTTGTGAAAGTTCACTGGGCATGGTTTTTAGGATTAGCGATTTTGTTTAGTATAAAACCGTGGGTAAGTTTCTGGAGCAAGAAATAATTT
>CAZQKH010000007.1:9538-27135 GCA_964593105.1 Candidatus Woesearchaeota archaeon
AGCGATTTTGTTTAGTATAAAACCGTGGGTAAGTTTCTGGAGCAAGAAATAATTTTTGTTTCTTAATTTTTTATTTGTATTGTTTTTTAATAGTTGGTAGAGTGTGATAATCTTAACTTAATTCTTTTTCATCTTTAGCTTGATATAACTGTCCTCTCATTTGTTTAGAACCTTTCAAACCTTTTGTAAAATTCATTGCTTGGAATTTTAATTGTCTAAATGGTAAATTATATTTAACTGCTAACTTAGAATAATCTTTGTAAGATCTTTTGAACTTTTTATTTCCTGTTAATTTTGCAAATATCTCTGGATGGCCCATTGCTTCTCGACCAATCATTACAAAATCAAATTTCTTTAAAAGTTCGTGTGCATTTTCTTCATTTACATTTCCTGAATAAATTACAGGAAGTTTTGTTGCTTTTTTTATTTTTAATGCAAAATCTAAATTAGGTTCGCCAGAATATCCCTGTTCTTTTGTTCTTGAATGAACTGCAATTGCATCACAATATTTTTCTGCAATTTTTAAAACATCAAATGCTATTGGAGATTTTCTTATCTTAACTGTAACTGGCTTTTTTGTAGATTGCCTCATTTCTTTTAAAATATCCTCTATAATATCTAAGTCTGTTAAATATGCCCCAAAACCATGTTTTTTAGCTAAACGAGAAGGGCATCCTAAATTAAAATCCCATAAACTTACTTTTTTATCATATTTTTTAATAAATTCTTTAATCTTTTTTGTAGAATTGCAAAAGATTTGCAATCCAGGTTTATCTTTTAAATCAATCTTATTTGGATTTTGAGGATTAAGAAGACCTGTATATGTTAATCCTGCTCCTGCTTTTTTACAAATAAGTCTAAAAGCAATATCATTAACTTCTTCCATTGGTGCTAGAAAAAATGGATTTTTTATTTTTAATTTTCTTATTTTATATTTGATTTTCATGAGAATAATTGGGAAAAGAGATTTAAGAAATTATCACTTCTTTACATTCACATCCACCTGAGGAAATGGAATCTCAATTTTAGCTTTATTCAATGCATTGTAAATCTTTGTGTTTGCTTCATCAATTGCATTAAATCTATTTTCAAAACTATCTACAAAGAAAAATGCCTTAAAATTAAGTGATGAATCTCCCATTTCTAAAAATCTTACAGAAGGTTTTGGATCCTCTATAAATCCTGTTACTTTTTTAATTTCAGCTAAAACTATCTTTCTAACTTTCTCAATATCTGAACCATAGGCAACTCCAAAAGGAATTACAACTCTAGACTTTGGTTCTGGTTTTGCAACATTATGAATATTTCCATCTGCTAATTTGGAATTTGGGACAATAATTATTTCATTATCAAAGGTTTTAACCTTTGTACTCCTTAATCCAATATTTAATATCTTACCTGAAACTCCATCTGATAAATTTACTAAATCTCCAACCCGAACACTATCATCTAAGATAATTGAGATTCCTCCGAAAATATTTCCTAAACTTGACTGTAAAGCAAAGGCAATTGCAACTCCCCCAATTCCAATTCCTGCTAATAATGGACCTAATTCAACTCCCCAGAAATTAAGAACAACTAAAAGAATTACAATTACAAAAATAACCTTTAAAGTCCCTATAAGCAAATAAAATAATCCTTGATTTTTTCCTTTTACATGTTTTTTTCCAGTTTTATTTAACCCTCTTTCTAAAATCAAAAACAAAATAGCATAAACTGTTATAAAAACTGCAATTAAGATTAATGAAAATACAATCTTATTCAAAATATCTCCTAATTTCTCTCCTAAGATCAATTCCTCTAATGCTATTCTAAGAACAATCATTAATATCAAAAAAGTTAAGGGTTTAGATGTTTTCTTAAGAATTATATCGTCTAAATCTGTTTTTGTTTTAACTGTTAATTTTACTATTACTTTCTCTAATAAATAAACAAATATCCTAACAACGAAAAATCCTCCTACAAGTAATACAGCAAATCTTAGGTAATCATTTAGAATATATTGTTCTAAGATTTTACATTTCCTCCAATGTTTCTATTCCTAAAAGAAATAAAGAGTTCTTTAAAACTTGTTTAAATGATTTCACTAACTTTAATCTAAATATTTCTTTTTCATTAGATCCAATTACAGGACATTCATGATAGAATTCATTAAAGATTTGTGCTAATTCGTAAGAATAATTTGCAAGTATTGTGGAATTTAAAGAATTTGCAGCTGAGATAATAGCTTGTGGAAAAAATGAGATTTTTTTAATTAATTCTATTTCTTTAAGTTCTAATTTCTCAAAATCCTTTATTTGGGTTGCTTTGTTTTTTGTTTTCTTTAAAATTGAATTTGCTCTTGCATAAGAATATTGTAAATACGGACCAGTGTTTCCTTCAAAACTAATTGATTTTTTTGGATTAAACAAAGTGTTCTTTTTTATATCTGTTTTTAATAAAAGATATTTAATTGCACCAAGAGCAATTTTTGAACCTTCTTTTTTAAGTTTACTCTTAGAAATTTTAGTTCTTTTTTTTAATTCTTTCATAACTAAATCTTTAACTTTTTCAATTAAATCGTCTGCATCTACAACTGTTCCTTCTCTTGATTTCATTCTTCCATCTGGAAGATTTACCATGCCATAAGATAAATGTGTTAATTGATTTTTAGAAATAATTTTAAGTCGTTCTAAAACCTCAAATAGAACATTAAAATGATATTCTTGTTCATTTCCAACAACATATATAATTTCATCTAAATTATATTTTTCTAACCGAGATTTTGCTAAATAAATATCTTGGGTCATATAAAGAGAAGTTCCATCTGCTCGTAATAAAACTTTTTCTCCTAGTTTTTTATTTTTTAAATTAATATAAATTGCTTTATCTTTTCTCTTTCTCTTAAAAACTCCATCTTCAACTCCCTTTAAGATAATATCTTTTCCTTTTTTGTAGATTTTACTCTCATAATCTTCATGGTCATGGGCAATGTTAAAATTCTTATATGTTTCTTTAAATCCCTCTAAAGCCCATTTATTCATTTTTTTCCAAAGCTTTAAAGTTTCTTTATCATCTTCCTCATATTTTTGTAATAAATGATGGGATTCTAATTCTAATTTTTTATCTTTTTTTGAATGTTTATTAAACATCACATAATAATCTCCTACAAAATGATCTGATTTCTTTTTTGCTTTTTTTGGATTTTTGTCTCTTCCGTATCTTTTGTAAGCTGCCATTGATTTGCAAATATGAATTCCTCTATCATTGTTTAAGTTTGCTCTTATAACTTTAAACCCTGTAAACTCTAAAATTCTTGAAATACTTTCTCCAATAGACATATTTCTTAAATGTCCTAAATGTAAAGGTTTATTTGTGTTTGGAGAGGGAAACTCAACTAAAACTGTTTTTTTATTTTTAGGTAATTTTCCAAAATTTTCTTTTTGTTTGATAATCTTTTTCATTGTTTCAAATGCCAATGCTTTTCTATTCATAAAGAAATTAACATAGGGTCCTGAAACTCTAACTTCTTGAAATTGTTTATGATCATCTCCTATTTTTTCTCTTATATCTAATGCAATATCATGAGGGTTTGATTTTAATTGCGCTGCTAGAATATAACAAGGAAAAGCATAATCTCCTCTTTCATGATCTTTTGGAACTTCTATTGCTTTTTCTATTTCTTCTGGATTTAGTTTTGTCTTTAATTCTTTCAAAGCTTTTTGAAGAATTTTAATCATCTCTTCTTTCATAAAAAGAGTAAGGAGAAACCATTAATAAAGTTTTATAAAATCTTTCTTCTTGAATAATTTATGGCAAAACAAATTATAGAAATTCAAAAAAAGATTGCTCCAATTTTAAAGGAATATAATATAACAAAAGCAGGAATATTTGGAAGTTATGCTAGAGGAAACTTTAAGAAAAAGAGTGATGTAGATATTTTAATTGAGTTAGATGATAAATATGATATTTTAGAATTGATTGGAATTAAGCTTAAATTAGAAAAGATTTTAAAAAAAAAAGTGGACCTTGTAGAATATGCAACAATTAGAAAAGAATTAAAAAAGAATATCCTAAAAGAAGAGGTTAGAATAAAGATATGAAAAGAGATTATAAATTATTTTTAAATGATATAGAAGAAAGTGCAAGGTTAATTCAAGAGTATATTAAAGGAATATCTGAAAAAGAATTTAGAAAAAATTCGCAAATCCAAGATTCTGTAATAAGAAGGATAGAGATAATCGGGGTAGCAATTAAAAACATTCCAAAAAGTGTTAGAAATATTAATAAAGAATTCCCTTGGGAAGAATTTTCAAGTTTTCGGAATTTCATTTCACATTCATATTTTGAAGCAAGCATACAAAGAATTTGGAAAATGTGTCAAGAGAGAATTCCTCTTGTAATTGAAGAAATTAAAAAAATAAAACTGTTATAAAATGGCAATTAAAAAAGATATTTATGATTTGATTATTGTTGGTGCAGGACCAGCAGGTTTAGCTGGTGCAGTCTATGCTGCAAGATATCAATTAAAAGTTCTTATTATTGGGCAAATTCCTGGGGGAATTGCTGGAACAGCACACAAAGTTTGTAATTTTCCTTCTTATCCGGAAATAAAAGGCATGGAGCTTATGATGAAGATGATTGAACAAGTTAAAAAAAATAAAGTTGAGATAAAACAAGAAATTGTAGAGAATATTCAAAAAGAAAATGATCTCTTTGAGATTAAAACAAATAAAGAAGAATATGCAACTAAAAAAGTTATTTTAGCTATGGGAACTAAAAGAAGAAAATTAGGAATTAAAGACGAAGAAAAATTTATTGGAAAAGGAGTTAGTTATTGTGCAACTTGTGATGCAGGATTTTATAAAGGTAAAATTGTGGGTGTTGTTGGGGGTAGTGATGCTGCATTAACAGCTGCTTTGCTTTTAGCAAATATTTCAAAAAAAGTTTATTTAATTTATAGAAAATCTGATTTTGTTAGGGCTGAACAAGCATGGGTTAAACAAGTTTCAAATAATAAAAAAATACAAGTTCTTTTTGACACAGAAGTAAAAACTTTACTTGGAGATGAAAAGATTTCTGGAATTGAAGTGGAAACAAAAAACAAAAAACAAAAAATAGATTTAGAGGGTATTTTTATAGAAATAGGAAGTGTTCCAAATACAAAATTAGCACAAAAACTTGGATTAACATTAGAAAAAATACAAATTAAAGTTGATAAAGAACAAAAAACAAATGTCGAGGGTATTTTTGCAGCAGGGGACATTACAAATAATGTCTTTAAGCAAATTGTAACTGCTTGTGCAGAGGGTTCTATTGCAGCTTATGTAATCTATAAAGAATTAAAATCTGAAGAGTAAAATATACTTTCTAAAGTAAAAATATTTAAAAAGAGATTCTAGTTTAGTGTTTAATGAAGAAAAATTTACTTTATTTAATACCTATTTATGTAAACCCAAAAGAAGAAGAAAAAGGCCTTGGAATTTACATGCCTTATTATAATCTTTTTAGTGTTCTAAAGGGCACCAGCATCAATAGAAAAGGACCCTCAAGAGACCAAAAACATTAATTCTTTCCAAAACTTTATAAGCTCCTTCTTTCTGGCTAAATTATGGCAGAAGTAAATAAAGATAATCTTGAAAAAGCACTTAATTCAGGTCAACCAAAAAGTTCAGAAGTTAAGACTGAGGCTCCAAAAATGCCTAAAGAAGTTGAAGTTGGATTCCATCAAGGGGCGATTACAACTTTAGTTAATGAAAGAAATGAACTTTTAAAAATGGCAGGAAATGTTGAAGCAATTGTTCAAGCGCACATAAAACGACTTGAAGAATTAGGTGTTAAGGTTCAAACAAAAAAAGAATAATATATTTTAAAGAACCCTTTTATTTAAATACTAAAATAGTTTTTATAAGTTTATGTCTAAAAGAGATTTACAGAATATTATTTTATATGTTGGTTTAGACGACTCCAATCATGCTGGAAGAAGAAAATAGTTTGACAACAATAAAGGAAAAGAGCCATTACAATTTATGATAGGGGCTGGTCAAATGTTGGTTGGTTTTGAAAATGGGATTATAGATATGGAAGAAGGTTCTGAAAAAGAGATAATTATCCCTATTGGAAAAGGTTATAAGAAAGGAGAATTAACAGAGAAAAAATTAATATTTAAAATTAGGTTAATAAAAATTGGTTTTTAAAAAATAAAAACAGAAAGATTTATATATCATGTATGTTTACAACATACATATGGCTGTTAATAACATACAATTCACAAAGATTGAAATTCAAATAGCTAAATACCTATTCAAACATTATAAAGATAAATATAATGCCCGACAATTGGCTAGAATTCTAAACATAAATCATGCTCATACAAATAAACTTTGCAATGTTTTAGCAAACAAACAAATTCTAATTAAGGAAGAAATTGGGAACTCAATTTATTTTTCATATGATTATAATAATAAATTAGCGATTAAATTTATAGAATATATGTTAAGTCGAGAAGAAACAGATTTTCCAAAATGGTTAGTTGTTCTTTTACATAGTTTAAAAAAATTTAAACCTTTTATAGAGTTGGGTCTTGTTTTTGGTTCATCTATAACAAATAAAGAATTCCACGATGTAGATATTTTGTTAATGTATAAAAAAGATAAATCAAAAGAAATTAAAAAAATAAAAGAAGATATAAGGAAATCTCAGTTACTAGAAAAACCAGTAAGGTATATTGATATAACTGAAAAAGACATATTATTAAATAAAAAAGATAAAATATTTTATAATCTTATATCAAGTAATTTAATATTTCACAATCCAGAAAAATATGTTAAGGTAATTAAAAAATGCCACAAATAGATAGTCATTTAAAATGGTGTTTGAAAGACCCAAGAAGATTAATAGAGATAAAACCAGATTTAGATTTAGCACAAAAACATTTGAAGAAATCAGAATACAATTATAGTGTCTTGCAAACACTTGAAAAACTAAAGATATATGATTGGGCCTTAAATATTGGTTTTTATGCAATTTACCATTGTTTTTTAGGAATATTATCTAAATATGGTTATGCATCACAAAATCAATCTTGTACTATAACAGTGCTACTTAATTTAATAGAAGAGAAAAGATTAAATCTTGACAAAGATCTTATTATGCAATTTGATACTCTTGATGTTAAAGAAAGTTTAACTAATCCTACATTAAGACATGAACGTGAGATTTCAACCTACGGTGTTGAAACAAGCATAAATTTAAAACAATTAAATAAAATCAAAAAACTTATTTTAAAAGTGCAAAGAGAAACTATTAAGATATTAGTTGAGAATTAAAAAAGAAAGAAGAAAAATAAAGATAATTGAGATACATACAAATGTTGGAATGAATGTAAATAATTTAAGAAAAAATCAAATTCCTGTTGAACAGAATTTTAAGCAAATAGTAACTGCTTGTGCAGAGGGTTCTATTGCTGCTTATGTTGCATATAAAGAACTTCGGATATTAAAATAAATTTTTAACAAATAACTTTATAAGCTCCTTCTTTCTGGCTAAATTATGGCAGAAGTAAATAAAGATAATCTTGAAAAAGCACTTAATTCAGGTCAACCAAAAAGTTCAGAAGTTAAGACTGAGGCTCCAAAAATGCCTAAAGAAGTTGAAGTTGGATTCCATCAAGGGGCGATTACAACTTTAGTTAATGAAAGAAATGAACTTTTAAAAATGGCAGGAAATGTTGAAGCAATTGTTCAAGCGCACATAAAACGACTTGAAGAATTAGGTGTTAAGGTTCAAACAAAAAAAGAATAATTCTAGGATATTAGTTAACTTTTTAAGCATAATTATATTTGAAAAACTATTAAGATGCGGGGGTGCTGGAGTGGTCAAACAGGCAGCCCTTAAGAGGCTGTAGCTTTATGCTTACGCAGGTTCAAATCCTGTCCCTCGCATTTGAAGGGAACTAAGTTTCCCCTTACAATAATCCCTCTTTAAAATTACCTGCAGTTTCTTGACATTTAACTTTCCTTAAACCCCCATAAATCTTATTAAGGTTATTTTGCTTGTAAAAACATGTCTGAAAGATCATTGTGTTTTCCTATTAAAAATGAAATAATTTATCTTGGAAGAAAAAAACGAGGTTTTGGAAAAGATAAAATAAATGGGTTTGGGGGCAAAGTGGATAAAGAAGAACCTATAGAAGATGCTGCTCTAAGAGAATTATATGAGGAATCTAATTTAAAAGGTTATAAAGATCATCTAATAAAATATGGTGAGATAGAATTCTTTTTTCCAGAAACAAAAAAAGACTGGGATCAAAAAGTTCACATTTATATCTTGAATACGTGGGAAGGAGAACCTAAAGAATCTGAAGAAATGACTGTTGAAAAATATAAGATAAATCAAATACCCTACAATCAAATGTGGGACACAGACCAGTATTGGTTGCCCCATATTCTAAAAGGCAATAAAATAAAAGCAAAATTTTGGTTTAAAGAAGATGGAAACACCACCGACAAATATGAAATCTTAAATGTTAATTCTTTTAATTAATCATTTAAATAATTGAGAAAGTGAATATCCTTTTTGTGCCCTAAATATTGCCTCTGCAAAAACAGAACTGACGTCAATAACTTCAACACCATTTCCTTCTTGATAATGGGTGTTGCTTGTGAATATTTTTTCAAAACTAGAAGATAATTCTAAAATTCCTTTTGTGAATAATCCATGTGTGGCATAACAGAAAAGTTTGTTTGCCCCATTTTGTTTTAATAAACCTGCAGCAGCACACAATGTTCCTCCAGAATCAATTAAATCATCTACAACAATCACATTTTTATTAGAAACATCTCCCACAATACGCATTTGACTTACCTCTCCTGGGCGTACTCTTTTTTTATTAATCATTGCAATAGGATGTTTTGAACCAATTCTTTTTGCAAAAGATTCTGCTCTACTTGCCCCGCCCATATCTGGAGAAACCACAACTATTTCTTCTGGATCAAAAATAGCTTTTTGTTTCAAATAATTCACAACTTCAGGAGAGCTATAAAGATTATCTAAAGGGGTTGTTGCAGGGTAAAATCCTTGAATTTGAGGAGCATGCAAATCCATTGTTATAATTCTGCAAGTTCCAGGAGAAAGTGAGCTTGCTAATGCTCTTGCAGAAATAGGGACTCTTGATTTAACTTTTCTATCTTGTCTTGAATATAACATATTTGGAAGAACAAAAGTAAGACTTGCAGCAGAAGCACCTAAAACCATATCTTTAATTAAGAGAAGTTCTATCCACCATTGTTGAGGATTTTTTGACGAGTCTTGAATAAAATAAACATCTTTTTTTCTTATGTTTTCTGGAGGATCTATTTGAATTTCATTATTTCTAAAAAAACTAATTGGAACATTGTATAATTTAATCTCTTCACACTTTTTTTCCATTATATACTCTTGAATTTTCTTAGCAAAATCCCACACCTTAGAATTCTCATCTGCAAGCAAAATGACATTTTCCATACATGTATGTTTAAATATTAGTTTAAATTAATTATTGTACAAAAATGACTAAGTTAAAACATGGAAAAATAATCTTAGGAATTTTAATTGTGCTCCTTGTGGCAGTAAATTATAACTTTGTTGATGAGGCTTTGCAAAATTGGTTAGTTGATTATGAAACGGGCTTTGTTGAAAGAGTTATTGATGGAGATACTATTAAAATTAATGGGAGCTCTTATAGATTACTTGGGATAAATACTCCTGAAAAAGGAGAGAAATATTCTGAAGAAGCAAAAATGTTTCTAGAATCTCAAATTCTAAACTCTACTGTTAAACTTTATTATACAGCTCAAAGAAAAGACAGATATCAAAGAGATTTAGTTTATGTTTTCTCTGGAAAGAGAAATATAAATGCTGAAATTGTTGAACAAGGATTTGCAAATACTTATTATCCTAGTGGAAAAGATATTTATTATTCAGAATTATCTTCTGCTTGGGAAACTTGCTTAAAAAACAATGTTAATTTATGTGAATCATCTTTAGATTCTTGTTTTGGGTGTATTAATTTGGTTGATTTAAATGTTAAAAATCAATTTGTTTTATTAAATAATACTTGTTCATTTAGTTGTGAATTAACAGATTGGTCAATTAAAGATGAAGGTCGAAAAAATTATATTTTTGGGCAGACTATTCTTAATCCCTCGGAGAGTGTAAAAATAACTGCTTCTGACTTTGATAAAGATTATGTTTGGACTTCTTCAGGAGATACTTTTTTCTTAAGAGATGATGAAGGGCGATTAGTGATTTGGGAAAATTATTGATTTCTTCTTTAGAAAAGAAATTACATAAAAAAGAGAACCTAAAAATAAAGAAAATCTCAGATAAAAGAACTAAAAAATATAAGAAAATTTCAAAATCTTAGAAGAATTAGAAACCCTTAAAAACCCTTATTTTCTTGTTTTCTAGTAGACTAGATCGGCAGGTTAGCCCTCTGCTCATGTGCAAACGGGCTTTATGGCAGACTACGGGTGGAGTGTGAAAGTTGCGTCAAAGGGTCTTTAATCCAACGTTGACGTTTTGTCCGCTTTGATCTTGTAGATACGAAATGGGTCAGGCCTTGATCGGAGCAGCCCTAAACATTTATTTAGATGCTTAGTGGGTTACAGAACCGAGGAAGATTAAAGGTTAACTTTTTGATTATTCTTGAGCTGACCACTTGGTCTACACTTATTCACAAACTTAATAAATTCTATTTTTCTTTTTATATTAATGAAAAACAAAGCTTAAAATTTATTTGATAAATTTTAGCTAAGTCCTCACTTTGCTGCGGGGTCTATTTCATAAAAACAACCAAAATGAAAATAAACAAAAGAGGTCAATTTTACTTTATAGGTGCTTTGATGTTGGTTTTAGTTATTGTGAGTTTTGTTACTATGAACAATTATGTTCTTAAAAAAGAAAATTCTGAGATGAAAAATATTCAAGAAGAACTTAATATAGAGATACAACGAACTTTAGAATATATTGTAAGTGGAAATTTATCAGACTCTGAAGCCTTAGTTTTATTTGCAAACTTTAGTTCACATTATATAAATAAAACTGGAAAAAATAAAAACATTGTATTTATGTTTGGTAAAAAGAATGGGAACCTTATTTTAAAAGGAAACAAAGTAGCTGATTCAGAAAATATGATAATTATGACAGGGGATTCTACAATAAATATTGAAGAAGACTTTGTAGAAGGAATTTTTGAAAAAACTATTCTCTCTGGTACAGACATTACTCTAACCTCTGGAACAAATAATTATTCGTTTGATTTATATGAAGGACAAAACTTTTATTACTTTATTACTAAAGAATATAAAGGAGAAAAACAAATAATATTAGGGTGAAAAGATGAGGAAAATAAGAAAAAGGAACAAAAAAGCATTAAGTGTGATGATTGGATATATCTTATTAATTACATTTGGGATTATAATGAGTGCAATTGTATATTCTTATCTTAAAACTTATGTTCCAAAAGAATTTGTAAAATGTCCTGATGGGATTTCTCTTTTTATTGAAGAAGTAAATTGTAGTGATAGTTTATATCCAGATTACTCGGGTGCTAAAGACATAAATATAACTATTCAAAACAATGGAAAATTTAATGTTGCAGGATATTTTATACATGCAACAAATAATAGTTCCTATGAGATTGCTACAATTGATTTGTCTCAAAATGTGACTGAGAACTCCAATAAAATTCCCTCTATTGTGGGAAATGCTGTTATCTTTGATCCAACAACTACTGATACAAACTCATTTCAACCAACTGATGAAATTACACATTATTTTAAAAATATAACTTATAGTGGTCTTGCACAAATTGAAATTATTCCAATAAGATATGAAATGAAAGCGTCTACACAAAGATTAGCTAGTTGTGGTGATGCAAAAGTTTGGGAAACTGTTACTTGCTCATAAACATAATTCGAAGACTTTAAAAATAAAAAGAACTTAAATAAAATATGACACACAAAAAGGGGTTATCACCGGTAATTGCTACAATGCTTTTAATAGCAATAGTAGTTGTTATTGGGCTTATTATTTTTCTTTGGTTTAGAGGAATGACTGAAGAAGCTATAACTAAATTTGATGGAACAAACATAAAATTAGTTTGTGAAGAAGTTTCATTTGAAGCAAGTTATGAAGCAAATGGGGTTTTACATATTTTAAACACTGGAAATGTTCCAATTTATCAAATAAAATTAAAAAAGATTGGTGAAGGAAGCCATTCTACAGAAACAATCGAAGAGGGTTGGCCTGAACTAGGATTAAATCAAGGAGGCACTTTTTCAGGAAGTTTTGTTGATATAAATTTGAATAGTTTATTATTAATCCCAGTCTTAGTAGGAAATTCTGATAAAGGAGACTTATCTTATACTTGTGAAGAAAGGCACGGATATGAAATAATAGTATAATGAAAAAAAAGGGTCTTTCTCCGATAGTAAGTGTTGTTTTAATTATTGGTCTTGTTATTGCGTCTGTTACTATTGTCTTTAATGTTGTAAAAAATATGTCTGAAGAAAAATTAAATGAAGCTCAATCTTGCTTTGAAATAAGAGATACATTTGAAATTAATGGAGATTATACTTGTTATAATAAATCTGGTCCTGAAGATTCTTTTAACTCAAATGTTAGAGTTTCTATTTCTAGAAATGTTGCTTCTTTAGATTATCTTTTAGTAGCTATTTCTTCTGTAAATGATTCTAAAACATTTAAATTATATGATGTAAATATGGAAATTGAAGGTATTTCTAATTATCCTGATGGGTCTCCTGAAATTAACTTGCCTGGAAATGAAAGTGGAAAAACTTATATTATAAATTGGGACATAGCAAAACCAGAAAAAATACAAATTGCCCCTTCAGTGAATGAAAAAATGTGCGGTACTCTTGATGAAATGCCTCAAGTACCTATTTGTTCATAATTTATTTAACATTAAGTATTTAAATTATAATTTATATCTTTAAACATGGTAACGCTAAAAAAAAGAGGTCAGGTTTGGATAGAAACTGTGACCTATACTTTGGTTGCTTTAGTAATGATTGGTTTAATTCTTTCTTTTGCTAAACCTGAAATAGAAAAAATGAGAGATAATGTTTTAATTGAACAATCTTTAAAGATGCTAAAAGAAATAGATCAAACTATTATTGAAGTGGGAGATAAAGTAACAGGAAATAGACTTGAGTTGGCTATTACTCTTAAAAAAGGTTCAATTGAAATAAATGGAAGCGGAGATCTTTTAATTTTCTCAATGGAAAGTAAAAATCTTTATAGTGAACCAAATCAATCCTATTTTGAAGGAGACTTTGAAATACTTACAATAGAAAAAGGAAAATATAATAAAGTAACAATTGCTAAAAATTATTCAGGAGAGTATGATTTATTATATAAAAATGAAAATATTTCAAAAATAATTACAAAGGCTTCAAACCAATACGAATTTCTTATAACAAATAAAGGAGGCGATAATAGACAAATTAACTTTGATGTAAATTAAAATGGCACAAAAAAAATTAAGTATTTTAGATTATCCGCAGGTTGCAATTGACTTTTCTCCAAGAATTCCTAAATTAAAAAAAGAAAGAGATAAGTCAAAAATAAATGTAAGATATTGTTTAATTGCTCCTTTTGCATATGTACATATTTATTGGGACCCAAAAGAATACGAAGTAGTTTACCATATTGAAGAACCTATTCTTGATAAAAAAGAAATGCACTATATGGAACAATTAATTTCTGCAATGAAAAATATGATTAATTTTGATGAAGTAATACATCGAACAAGAGATGCTCTTTTTGAATATATTGATAAGAGATTTAAAATGTTTGCAGTAGAATTGGGAATGGATTTATCTTATGAAAGTTATAAAAAAATCTATTATTATCTTTGTAGGGATTTTATTGGATTTAATGAGACTGAACCTTTTTTAAGAGATTATTTTGTAGAAGATATTGAATGTAATGGCTCAAATTCTCCAGTATATATTGTTCATAGAACCTTTAGAAATTTAAAAACAAATATTTTATTTAAAGATAATCAAATTTTAGAAAGTTTTGTTGAAAAATTAGCTCAAAGATGTGGAAAATATATTTCCTATGCAAAACCTATCTTAGATGGAAGTTTACCTGATGGTTCAAGAGTTAATGCTACATATACTAAAGATATTACAAGTAAAGGTCCAACATTTACAATAAGAAAGTTTACTAAAAAACCTTGGACCCCTCCTCAATTAATTGGGTTTAATACTTTAAGTCCAGAAATGCTTGCTTATCTTTGGTTATTAATTGAATATAAAATGAATCTTCTTATTGTGGGAGGAACAGCTTCGGGAAAGACCACTTTACTTAATGCTATTGCCTTTTTTATTCCTCCTGAAGCAAGAGTTGTAAGTATTGAAGATACTCGTGAATTAAATTTACCTAGAGAAAACTGGTTACCAAGTGTAACTAGATCTGCAACAGGGGTAGGAGAGCTTGGAGAAATTAACTTATATCAATTATTAAAAAGTTCATTTAGACAAAACCCAGATTATGTTATTGTGGGAGAAGTTCGAGGTAAAGAAGCTTCTGTATTATTCCAGGGAATGGCGTCAGGACATTCTTCAATAAGCACTATTCACGCAGACTCTGTTGAAACTGTTATAAAAAGATTAGAAACTCCTCCAATTGAGCTTTCTCCAACATTATTAAATGTATTAGATGGAGTTTGTATTATGACCCATGCAATAGTAAATAAAACAGAAACAAGAAAATTAAGAGAAATTGTAGAAATTGTTAATGTTAATCCTGAAGGTGCTGCAATTACAAATACTCCCTTTAAATGGAATCCTTTAGAGGACCAATTTTATTTTAAAAAACAGAGTAAGATTTTTGAGAAGATTTTTGAAAGATATGGTGTTCCAAAAGAGCAAATTTTAATTGAATTTCAAAGACGAGCAAAATTATTATATAAGTTATATCAATTAAAAATCTTTGAATTTGATAGAGTACAAGAAGTAATTAATCAATACTATAAAAGGCCTGAAAAAATATTAAAAGAATTTAAGATAGAATAATTTAATTTCTACAAATTAGACTAAACGCAATCTTTAATAATATATTTTTACTGTTTATTTTATGAAAAGGGATGGAAAATCTTTGACTTTCCACCAATTCCATTTTAGGAGAAATTTAAAATGAAAAAGGAGGAGATAATTAGTTTGGGTCAGCTTGTTGAAAAATTTGAAAAAAAATTAAAAAAATTTGGGAGAGCTAAAGAAAAAAAAGGAGAAAAATTAAAAATAGAATTATTGGACATCCATAGAAAAATATCTTTACATCTAAAATGATTAAGAAAAAAGAATATCCTTTAGAAAAGATAAAAACTTTAGTTAAAAAAGAAAAAGAGAATCTAAAAGAAATAAAAAGATATTCTGAAGAAGTGGAAAAATCAAGAGAGGGTTCAGAAGAAAGGGAAATTATTCAAAAAAGGCTTGATATTCTTGAAGAAGATTTTAAAAAAAGTCATGAAGAAATTTTAAATATTTTACATAAATTTGATAGGCCTGACGAAGAGATTTTTGAAGAAGAAGAAATAAAAAAAAGACCAACTATTTCTGAAGACGACCATTATCTCTTTAGAGAAGGAGATGTTTTAAGAACACGAGGAGGAAAAGTACCTGCTTTAAAAGAAATGCGAGCAACTGTTCTTGAAAGACAAACTTTTAAAAGATTAAAAAAAGCTAGAAAAAAGAAAGAAGAATCATTAAAAAAACCTAAGAAAAGAAAAAATACTCAATACTCTGAAATTTCAAGTAGATTCTTTTCAAAATTATCAAAAGATCTTTTAGGAAGTGAATCTTTTCAACGATTAGAAAGAGACTTGGTTAAAGCTAATTTAGATTATGCCCCTACAGGATATATTTCTATGATTTTATTTTCAACTATTCTTTCTATAATTGTTGCAGGATTTATCTTCTTATTTTTCTTGTTCTTTAATGTTGAAGCAATAGTTCCTTTTATTACAAGAGCCACAGATACAATAAATGTTCGGTTTGCCAAAGTATTCTGGATTTTATTTGTAATCCCTCTCGGCACTTTTGCAATAATGTATCTTTATCCTTCTCTAGAGAAAAAATCTGCAGAAGCAAAAATAGATATAGAATTACCTTTTGCATCAATACACATGGCAGCAATTTCAGGTTCAATGATAAATCCTATAAAAATATTTGAAATTATTATTTTCACAAAAGAATATCCTGCAATAGAAAGAGAATTTACTAAAATCCTAAATGATATAAATGTATATGGTTCTGATCTTGTAAGTGCTCTTAAAAATAGTGCAAAAAATACTTCAAGTAAAAAACTCTCAGAACTATTAAATGGGTTATCTACAACAATAAATTCTGGAGGAGATCTTGTCCAATTCTTTGATAAAAGATCACAAAGTTTATTATTTGAATATAAACTTGCTAGAGAAAAATCTTCAAAAGCAGCAGAAACTTTTATGGATATTTATATTAGTGTTGTAATTGCTGCACCTATGATTTTAATGTTATTATTAATGATGATGAAAATTAGTGGATTAGGTTTAAGTATGAGTGTGCAAGCAATTACCCTAATGATGGTGCTGGGTGTTGTTGTAATTAATATTGTCTTTATAACTTTTTTACACATAAAGAGGTCTGAATAAAATGGAAATGAAAAAAATACACTGGACAGGAATAATCTTTGCAGCAACTATACTAGTAGTTAGTTATCTTTTTGCTAGTCCAAAGAGCCTACCTCTTTTTGCAGGAATAGGTATTTTGATTGGGGTTGCTCCTTTTGTTGGGAATATGATAAATGAGGTAAAGATTGCTACTGAAAAAGAAGAGATGTTCTTGGAATTTTCTAGAAATCTTGTTGAAAGTGTAAAAACAGGAACACCAATTAGTAAGAGCATTATGGGTATGAAAAGTAAAGATTATGGGGCATTAACCAAACACATTCAAAAATTAGCAAACCAAATTTCTTTGGGAATCCCCTTAAATAATGCCTTAACTGTTTTTGCAAAAGACGTTAATAATAAATCTATTTCAAGAACCTTAACACTTATTGGTCAAGCTGAAAGAGCAGGAGGGGAAATCGGAGAGATTTTAGAATCTGTAGCAGGGGCAGTTAGTATGACAGATAAATTGAAAAAAGAAAGAAAAGCTTCAATTTCTACTTTAGTTGTTCAAGGATATATTATTTTTGTAGTATTTATTGTGATTATCTTAGTTATGCAATTTCAAATAATTCCAATGGTTTCTGGAATATCTGGTGCAGAGGAAATTGCAGAATTTGCTGGAGGGGGAGGAGCAAAATTCAGTGGAGCAGGAGAAGATGTTAGTCAGGATCAAATTTCTAATTCATTTTTATATTTGATTTTAACACAAGGTTTTTTCACAGGATTAGTTATTGGAAAATTATCTGAAGGAAATATTAAAGCAGGTGTAAAACATTCTTTTGCTTTAACATTTTTATCATTCTTGATTTCAGCAACTGCTAATGTTTTGCTGGGGTGAATTTTAAAAATGAAAACTAGAAACAAAAAAGCAACACATGTAGGAGTTATTTTATCTTTT
>CAZQKH010000008.1:0-26973 GCA_964593105.1 Candidatus Woesearchaeota archaeon
GAAAACTTGGTTTCCTTACAATGGCTGCACTAAGAAAAGCAAATTCATATTCAAAAAGAAAAGTAACTCCTTTTACTAGAGTTTCTAAAAAAAGAACAAAATCTTTTATTAAAACACTTCCTCCTCATAAAGTTGTTAAATTTGAAATGGGAAAAGGATCTGAATACAAAGCAGGAAAATTTCCACATCTATTGAGAGTAATATCTTTAGAAAATATTCAAATAAGACACAATGCATTTGAAGCGTGTAGACAGTATATTAATAAGAAATTAGATACTGAACTTGGAGGGCAATATTTCTTTAAAATTGTGCCTTTTCCACATCATGTTCAAAGAGAAAATAAAATGCTTACAGGTGCTGGTGCAGATCGTTTACAATCAGGAATGCAACTATCTTATGGTAAATCTATGAATAAGGCTGCTATTGTAAAAAAAGGTAAAAGAATCTTTGAAATTGCTGTTCTTAATGAAAAAGCAGTTGTTTTTGCTCGAGCAATTATAAAACAAGTTAATCCTAAGCTTCCAGGTAAGATAAAAGTTGAATATGAAAAGCTTTCTAACTAGATGCTTATAAGCACTAATAGTGTTACTTTTAATAAATAGTAACAGATAGAAAGATTTATAAAGTAAAGAGTTCTATAAAATATATGGAAGATAAAAATATAACTGGTAAGATAACGGTTAAAAATGTTCAAATTGAAAATTCCTTAAATGCACTCCCAAATTTTAAAGATAACTTTAAAGAATTAAGAGAAAATAAGCACATTTTAATTGATTTACTTCAAAATAAGAGTCTTATGGAACAAACAGAATTACCCATTGAAACTATAGAAAAATCATATCAAAAAATAATGGACTCCATTCAAAATTATCATATAATTAAAGCAATGTCAGAGGAAAAATCTTACATATCAAAAAACTAAAATGACAGATAAAACCACTAAACAAAAAGAATCATCTGTATTAGAAAGAACTCTTTTAAGAGAAGATTTTCGAGGAATAGTTGCTACTAATTTAATTAAATCAGATTCTAACAAATATGGAACTCAAGCTACACAAAATGCTGAAACTAGTTATGATGCTTTAATGAATAGTGAATATGTTCAAGAAATTAGGAAAAAAGCACATCAATCTCAAAAAGCAGAATATGCCAAATTAGGTGTTGCTGGAGAATCCTCTTATATGTCTAATCAAGAAATTTCTGCACTTATTATAACACAAATTAATGAAGTTATGGAAATGTCAAAATTAGGAGATTTATATGCTGTAGTTAAGAAAATTGCTCCAGGTTTAGATATTAAAATTGATGAAAGAATTAAAGGATTTACTAAAAAAGAATTACTTCAATCTGCTATTGAAAAGAAAGCAATTAATGAAAAAGGAGAATTAGATTCAAAGAAATTATCTAAAGAAGAACAAATGGCAATTGAAATGTATCAAAATCTTTCACAAGCATACAAAGAAATAGATGCCTCAAATTTAAGAACTAATGCTCTTTATGCAAGATTCAATGAAATGGGTAGTGCAATTAACAAAGAACTTAATCCAGAACCAGAGAAAGTTTAAACAGATATAAGCTCTAAAGATTATGCTCTGGCTGCTTAAATTTTATTTTTTTAATTTTATTTTAATCTACTAACTCTTTAACTAATTTAGCCATTACATTTAAGAATTCTTCAGCTTTAGTTTGCCAAGCATCTACTTCCACACCTTTTAAATCTCTAACATTTCCATGATTTATTTCTTTATGCAATATTAATAAATCTTTATACCACCCAAGATATTTTGATTTTAATTTTCCATGATCTACAAAAGCTAAATTTAATTCTCTTGGAATATGTTCAGGTGACGAAGGCCTTATATTTGCTGCAATTAATGCTGCGTGTGACGAATCTACCATTGACCAAAATAAACCTTCTATTGCAGATAAGCCTGCTGCCTTGCTTCTTGCAATATGTATTGGAGCTCTTTGTAAACAAGTATAAATAGCTTCGGGAGTTGATTTTATTTTCCCTTCAATTAAAAGATGTTTTAAAGGATTAAAAAACCCTCCAGCATCAATCATTGCTTCACCGTCTCTAAGAATATTTAATATTAAAGGGTCTCCTCTCATTAAATCTTCCCACCAACTTGTTAATTTTATTGTATTTACATGTAGATTATGTTTGTAGGGATTTGCACTAATTATTTTTTCTAATTCTTCTCTATACCAAGCAATTAATTCTTGGTCCCATTTAACAGAAGCATCATCTAATAAAAGTATTATATCTATATCTGATCCTACTACTTTTCCTCCTTTAGTAGTTGACCCAAAAAGAATAATTGATTTTAGTAATTTATCAAATTTTTTATAAGCTTTAACAGCAAAATCCATTGCAATATCTTGTTCTGTTTTTAATTTTAATGTGGGAATATCTTTTTCACTTATTTTTTTAGTTTTTTTAGAAATAGATTTTCTACGAACATGTTTTTTAGGTTTCTTTTTAATAACTTTCTTTTTAATTACCTTTTTTTTAACTATTTTTTTCACCATCTTTTTATAATTCTATATATTGAAGTATGTTTTTAAAAGTATTCTTAATCTCTTCCTCCTCCCATTCTTCCTCCTGTTCCTTGTTGAAGATTTCCTCCAAGATCTTGAGGTAATCTTGAAAACCCTGTTCCAAAAGTTTCATAATTATTATTTGGTAACCAAGGTCCTTCTAAACCAGTCATATATCCTTGTTCAAATCCTAAAGCTTGATTCCAATAAGGTCCGACTCCATCTGAATAAATATTGGATCCCACGCCTTGCATTGTTTCTTTTAAGGGGGCTGTTTGAAAGTGCTGCCACCATTGTGCTGCTTCAATAATTTTTTTTGCTTTAAATCCTTTTTCACCTAATTTTTCCATAATCTTTTTTAAAGGAACATTTCCCATTCCCATTGGAAGTTCTGTATGTTCAAGACCAAAATTATCTGAGAAATGAACATGCTTAACATAGGGTGCAATTTTTTCTGTTTCTTTTATTATCTCTTTTTCACCATGTCCTCTTCCCCTTATCATATTAATATGCCCAACATCCCAAGTTGCACCGATGAATTTTTCTGCAAGTTGTTTTGCTTCTGATTTTGAAATTTCTTTTTCTTTAATTGCTTTTTCAACAAACTTATCTCTTGAAGCTTTAACTAAAGCCCTTAAACCTTCACCTGTACTTAATGCAAATCCTGCAGGGGGGTTTTCAATTGACACAATTGGCGCTTTATTTCCAAATTTTTTATATCCTTCAAAAGCTGCGTTTCCAAATGTTTTTGAAGATTGTTCAACTGCAAAATCTTCTACAGGAACATTAATATCTGGAGCTAATTTTCTTTCTTTTAATTCTGCTAAAAGATAATTCATTGCTTCTGATTGTTTAATAGGATTTTGACTTCCTTCTTTCATTTCTGTATTTAATTTGCCTGCATATTCTTTAGAAATACCTTTTAATCTATTTCTTTGAGATTCATTTCCATATTTATATGCTCTATGAAAAAAAGATTTTACATGAGTATCCACGTCATCTATATATGTTCTTGCAATATTATAATTATTGTATGCTTCTTTTTGAATCGGAGATAACTTTGAAGTGTCTAATCTTCCATCTGGTCCTGCAAGAGTTAAAAGGTGTCTTATTTGAATTTCATTCTTCTTTAAAATCTCATCTGCTCTTTCTTTATTAAAAATAACTTGATCCATTGAATTATCCCATTCTGTTTTATTGTGCATGTCTAGATTTTTCTCAGCACTATATGTTTTTTCTCCTTCTAAAGGAAGATATTTTTTTACATATTTTTTATCATCAGTTAATTCATGTTCTACAGGATAATATTTTTTATCTTCTTCCACAGGAACCATTCTTCCTGTTTCTCTATTCACTGCAATTATTCTTGATGCTTCTCTATTTTTTTGATCTCCAATTTTTTTCCAATCTGATCCTGGAATTCCTTCTGAAGAATGAAAAACTACGATGGTATTTCCCTCTGGATCTACTTCATGACTTCTTTTAATTGCCTCTATAACTTTTCTTTCAGAACTTTGCCTATTTAATTCACTAAATCCATCTCTATTTATTCCAGAAGTATCAATTACAGGACCGTGAACAGAAACTGTTGAACCTGTTAATTTTGATAATTGTTTCACTTCTTTTAATTGTTGTTTTGGAACAGAATCAAAAAGTTCTTGACTTACTAAAGCCAATTCCATGTGCTTTGCACCTGAAGATAATTTTGCAGATGCATCTTTGATTATATTTGCTGTTCTTGGATCTGTAGTCATCCCTAAACTTCCACCAGTTGCCCTATATCCTGTGAAAAACTCTTTTGAACCATAATTAGAATCAAAAGTAGAAACTCCTCCTTGATACATTGAATTAGTATATTCAGCCATGGTTATATTAATTAAAATTTATTTATTAAGTTATTGATTAAGAGTAATTACTAATCTGAGGGGTTATATTTTATTTTTTGCTTTCCAAAAACATCTTCTTTTGAAGCCCTAAGAGGATCTACTCTTTTTGCAGGAACATAAGTTTCTATTCCTTTAGAAGATTGTTTTTGTTCAAAAAAACTTGAACGCTCTATTTCTCGAACACTTGATTCAAAAGGTTTTTCTCTTCTAAAATCTAAAGGATTTGTTCTTTCTGCTTGAAATATTTTTGCACTTTCATCTTTTGAAGAAGTATATATTGGACTTGCCCCATCACTTACTCCAGCATTATATTTGAAAGGATCATCTTTATTATCTTTATTATCTTGCATTGGATTTGAATTAAATCCTACTTGTTGTTCTAAATCTGTTGCTCTTGCAGTCGGAGCAGCTACTTCTGCTTGTCCTAATGAAGGTGAGAAATCTTGTTGTTCTCTTGCTTGTAATGCTTCTAAGAATTTTGAATCATCTATAATTTCTTTTATTATTTTTCGTTTTCTTGGAGCTGTTCTTATTAAATTTATTTCTTTTGATTCATTTAAAACTTTTATTTCTGTTTTATTTTCATCTTTATTTTTTGGTTTTTCTTTTGATTTCTTTTCCTTAGAATCCATGGAAAATTAAAGAAATGTAAATATATAAAATTTTTCTTTAATAAGAAGAAGTAAAACTTGGCATATCGTGAGCTTTTTTATAAACATCTAATAATTTGTATGTTAGAACTTTTGCGGTTTTTGCTGCTTCTTTTCTAAAATATTCTTTTTCATACCAATTGTCTGGTTTTACTTCTAAGATTTCTTCTTTTGGTTGCTTCGGTTTTGAATCTTTTGGTTCATATTTTCCAAATAATGCTGAAAAAGGGTTTGAAGCAGTTTCATCAATTCCTCTTTCCTCTTTTCCCTCACCCACAAAATATTCTATATCATCTTTTAATTGATCTAAACTATCTTCTGTAATATCTTTAATTAATCCTAATCCAGAATTTAAATCATCATCGTCTAATTTTTGATATAGTGCAGCTAATTCATCATCATTTAAGGAATATGCTCTAAAGGTCATTTCTACTCTTCCTCCAAAAGAATAATGTTGTGATCCTGGAACTTTATTTGGAATCCCTCTAAATTTAAAATTAAGAAAAGTGCAAATATGATATTGTCTTTTTAAATTTTTTAGAAACTTTTCTTTTGCAAAATGTTCTGGAAAAGTTGTTTCTTGAGATATCTCTTTTATATTTAATTGCATTTTTCCTAAAAGAGTTAATTCTAATAATAATGTATTAAATACTTTGACTAGTGCAGGATCTCTCCCAAAATCTGTTGATTCTAATTGTGCTGCTGCTTTAAGATAAGGTTTTGCCCATCTCGAATATAATTTTAAACTACTTACTTGGCTTTTTAAATATGTTTTTTCTATTTCATATCTTTTTTCTAATTCTGCTTGTGACTCTTTTATCCAAGATTCAAATTCTAAAAGTCTTGGTTTTAAAATTCTTTTAACTCTATCATTTAAATCAATTCTATCTACTTGTTTAACATCTTTAGCTGCTAAAAAACCGTCTATTAAAGTTGCAAATCCTGCCTGGCCTAATGCCATTGCTTTAATACTTGAATTCCCCTTTGCCATATCTACTTTATCCATCCAAACTTGCTTTAAACTTAAAATAGCAACCTCTTTTGTAGAAGGACTTTTTAAATCTCCATAAGCTTTTAATCTAATTTTAAATTCTCTTAGATCATAAATCAAATTTAAAATACTTCTTAATACAGTATTCATATCTGCTAAAATTTTTGATCCTTGTTGTTGCATTATTGAAGCTCTTTGACCTAATTCTCCAAAGTGTCCTGATCCAGGAGAGGAAGAAAAATTATCAATTAATTTTTCTATTTTAAATCCCATAAATTCCATTAAATCTGTCATGAAAAAATAAACTGGTTCAAGACCATCTGCAGAAGAATCATAAGTTAATTCATGCTCTTCTTCTGGTTTTCTTTTTTTCCGATAGTAAGGAGAAATACTTTCAATTAATTCAGGAATTTCTTGTGATATTTTCATATATAAATTAAGTTTTTTGGTTTTAAAAAATGTTTCTTATACCACAATTATTAAAAATAACTTATTCTTAAATTAAGTATGGGTTTATTTGGCAAGAAAAAACATAAAGTAGTTGATTGGACTGAAAAACTTAACAAACAACAGGAACAAACAGCGAACATGCGTTCTGATATTAGTTCTGTATCTCCTTCTACAACTGAAACAAATGCTGCACCTTTTCCTTTTTTTGCAACTTCGAATATATCTGATTCTTCAACATCAAATTCTAATTATGGCTCTACCTATGGTTCCGGTTCTGTAGATAAATCTTCATTAGAAGAAAGAAGAAAAAAATTAGGAAAGAGACTATTAGATATGACAAATAAGATTGAAGAACAAGCAAATCAAATTTATAGGTTACAACAAAGAATTGAAGTTCTTGAGAGAAAATCTGGATCAAGTTATTGAAAGATTAATTTAATAAATCCTTGTTTCTATTTTAGATTATGAAAATATCAGATAATAAAATCATAACCTCTTCTACCTCGAAACAGGTAAATCTTTCTGATAGAAAGATTAAAGCATATGCTTTGAAAAATGCAATCCATTATCAAGGCAAAGCAAATCCAAGTGCAATTGTCTCTGCTCTTTTTACAGAAGGTTTAGAAAAATCAAAAATAAAAGAAATTATGCCTCAAATTCAAAAAATAATTAAAAAAATTTCAAAGCTTTCAATTGAAAATCAAAAAAAAGAATTTGAAAAATTAAAAAATTTAATTTCTGAAAGGGAGATTAGAAAAGGCTTACCTGAATTGCCAAATGTTCCAAAAAAAGGAGTTATTATGAGAATTGCTCCAAGTGCTTCAGGGGCATTACATATTATGCATGGTATTAATGCTTGTTTAAGTTATAATTATGTTTTAAAATATGGGGGTCAAATGTACTTTCGAATTGAAGATACTAATCCTAATAATATTGACCCGAAGGCATATAAATTAATTGAAGAAGATGCTAAATTTTTAACAAAAGGAAAAGCAAAAGTTGAAATTCAATCAGATAAAATGGATTTATATTATGCTTATGCTGTTGCTTTGATTGAGAAAAAAAGTGCTTATGTTTGTGAATGTTCAGGAGATGAATTTAGAGAATTTTCAAAACAAAAAAAAGATTGCCCTTGTAGATCTAAATCTCTTAAACAAAATATTTTAGATTGGGAAAAAATGTTAGCACCTGTGGCGTACCCTGACAAATCTTCAAAAAAGATTTCTACTGAGGGCAACAAAAAAGGATTTGCTGAAGGAGAAGCTGTTTTAAGATTTAAATCTCCTGAAGGAATGAAACACAAAAATCCTGCAATGAGAGATTTTCCATTAGCTAGAATTAATTTGACTGCTCATCCTAGACAAAAAAATAAATACCGTGTTTGGCCTTTAATGAATTTGAGTGTTTCAACAGATGATATTGAAATGAAAATGACACACATTATAAGAGGAAAAGATCATAGAGATAATGCAGAAAGACAAAAGATGATTTTTAATGTCTTTAATAAAGAATTTCCTTGGGTAGCTTTTTTAGGAAGATATCATTTTAAAGATTTAGAATTATCCACTTCTAAGTTTAGAAAAGAAATTGAATCTGGAAAATATTCTGGATGGGATGATGCAAAATTACCTACAATTGCTTCGCTTAAAAAAAGAAAATACAAACCAGAGGCCTTTTGGAAAATGGCAGAGCACATTGGATTGTCTGAAGTAGACAAAACTTTAGATAAAAAAGATTTTTTTAAGATATTAGATGATTTCAATCGAGAATAAAATTAATCCTTAGAATAATAACATTTTTATACTAGTTTTTTTTTAATATAATATAGTTAAAATATTAACTATAAAAATTGAAAGGAGGTTAAAATATGAAAAATAAGAAAGGTTTATCGACTGTTGTGACAACACTTATAATAATTTTGTTAGTTTTGGTGGCAGTAGGAATTATTTGGGGAGTTGTGAACAATCTTTTAAGTAAAAGCGAGGGTACGATTGAATCTAGTACAAAATGTTTAGATCTTGATGTAAGAGCTATAAAAGTTCTTAATGTATCTGCAATGAATGGTGATGAGCCAGTTAATTATAGCATAACTTTACATAGAAAAGGTATAGGAGACAATGAATATGTTTATGCAAAACTAGTTATTTTTAGTGCTATTGATAATTCACCAGTTAAAGATTTTGTGAGTGGTGATGGAACATTATTAGGTTTATCTCCTTTAGATACACTAACAGGTTACCTAAATAATACAGTTGCTAATGCTACTAAAATAGAAGTTACACCTTATTACCTTGATGAAAACGGAATTGAAAAAATTTGTTCAGGTACAAATACATTTAACTTCTAATTTTTTATTTTTTTATTTTATTTTTTTATTTTTTTAAGACTTAGCTTTGCGAGGATAAATTGCTAATGGATAATAACCGCCCTTGTGTCTTTATTAATTACAATGTCCACCTAAAGAAATATTTAATAATCTAAACCTGAGAATCAATAGTTTAATTTTTGCTATCTTTAATTAAATAAACTTGATCATTTTTTCTTACCTTCGAGGGTACTTTTATTGCTATATCTTGCGTTTTTTTTGCTTTAGAAACAGATTTGCCTTTTATCTCAATTTTATTTACTTTTAATTTTTCTATTCCTGTTGTTTTCCCAATGATTACGACATTATCTCCTACTTTTAATCCAGAGACTAATTTTATTGTTCCAACACTTATCTTTGGATAATAATGTTGTATTTTTCCAATAAAATGTTTTTTTTCTGTTGCAGCACTATGTTCAACATCTGTAAAATCATCTGCTGTTGGAAAACCTAAATAAAATCCTGTTGAAAATTTTCTATTATAAACTTTTTTTAATTCTTCAAGAGATTCTTTAATTTCTGTTTTTGTTGCACTATTCAGTGTACCCTTAATTGCAAAACGTTTGGGCAATTTATTATCTAATGCTTTTCTGTAAGCCCTAACAACTACATCTACATATCTTGGATCTCTGTTTCTTCCTTCTATTTTAAAAGAAATTATCCCTGCTTTTTTTAATTTCTCAATAAAAGGCAAAGTGCACAAATCTTTTGCAGACATAACTTTATTATTTTCTAATTTTAATTCATATCCCTCTTGCAAATCTTTTATTAAATAACTTCTTCTACAAGGATGTATACATTGTCCTCTATTTGCAGATTTATTAAATAATATTTGCGACATAAAACATCTTCCACTAACTGCTACACACATTGCTCCGTGAATAAAAGTTTCAACATCTACAATTTTTGATATTTGTTTTATTTGTTTTAAATTTAACTCACGAGCTAAAACAATTCTTTCTGCTCCAAGATTTTTATAGAATTTAGCAGACTGTATGTTTGCAACAGATGCTTGAGTTGAAATATGAAAAGGAATTTTATATTTTCTACATAATTCAATAACAGATAAATCCCAACAAATAATTGCATCAACTTTGTTTTTTATTTTTTTAATTATCTTTTCAATCTTTTTTAATTCACTATTATAGATTATTACATTTAATGTTAAATATCTCTTGATGTTTTTTGGCTTGCAGATTTTCTCGATTTTATTTAAATCCTTTATGGTAAAATTGCGTGCATTTGCCCTCATTGAAAATTCTTTTAATCCAAAGTATACTGCGTCTGCTCCTGCGTTTATAGCTGTTGTGAGCATCTCAAAGTTTCCAGCAGGTGCAAGTAGCTCATATTTAGAACTATTGATTTTCTTTATCATAGATTTTTAAGAAAAAAAGAGTTTTTAAGGTTGACTAATCTTTACAAGAACATAAATATAATTCTTCTAAATCCTTATAATTTAATCTTTCAAGTTTTATTTTTTCTTTAGCTCTAGCTCTTCCTTCAATATAGGTAATACCATGTGTGCTCTCACATACATCTGTTATAATTTCTACATGGATTAAACCTCTATAAGCATCCTTTAAGATAACTTCTTTTTTAAGAATCATAAGGATCATTTTCTTTTTTCTTGCACAAGGCGTTTCAATATAAATCCCTGTATCAATAAATTTCGTAAAAATTTCAGTTGATAAAAATTTCAATTAAAATTTATGTTTAAACATTTATATAATCAAACCCATAAATAATACCATGGTAAATATAATCCCAAAAGTTGAAAAACAAGTCAAAAACACAATCAAAAAATACAAGATTGCAAGTAAAAAAGATAAAATATTAGTTGCACTTTCAGGCGGAAAAGATTCAACTCTTACAGCTTATTTATTAAAAAAATGGGGATATAATATTCAAGGATTTCATATTAATCTTGGATTGGGAAAATATAGTGAAGATTGTGAAGGGGTAATTAAAAACTTTTGTAAAGAAAATAAGATTAAACTATACACCTATGATATTAAAAAAGAAATGGGATCTAGAATGTGCTATATTAGATCGGGTGTTCAAGCTCGAGAGAAAGTTAAAAATTGTTTAGTTTGTGGAGTTATAAAAAAATCAATTATGAATAAAGAATCTCGAAAATTAAAAGTTGATAAAATTGCAACAGGCCATAACTTAGATGATGAAGTTCAAACATTTTTAATTAATATGTTTAAAGCAAGTTTAAAATTATCTGCTAATACTGGACCCATAACAAAAAATATTAGTGATAAAAAACTTGTTCCTAGAATAAAACCTTTATTCTTTGTTTTAGAAAATGATATTAGAAAATATGTAAAATTAAAGAAACTTAAAATTATTCCTCAACCTTGTCCTTGTGGAATTGATTCCTATAGAATTCAAGTTAGAATCTTCCTTAATACTATTAGTGAAAAAGAAAAAATAAATCTTATTAAGAATTTTGAAAATGTTCAATGCAAAATAAAAAAAGATTTGGGAAAAATAAAATATTGTGAAAACTGTGGTGAACCTTCTAGAAACAAATTATGCAAAAAGTGTAGCTTATTAAAAAATTAAGATAAAAATTATTTCTTTTTTCTAACTACTTTCTTTTTTACTACTTTTCTTTTTACAGATTTTGCTTTTTTCTTAAAACTTGGGTGATGCAACTTTGAGAACACATAGAGATACAATATAGGTAAGATACCTATTGTATTAACTACACCCATCACAATAAACCATACAATGTGTTTGTGTTTTGCTGCTTTCCAAAGGGCTAATAACTTCCATACAGCTGTCCAAACTAAGATTGTATAAAGTAACCAAATAGGTGCTCCAACCTGAGTTGCAATCAAATCAATATAACTTGCCATTTTCCTCTTTTATGAAAAAGAAACGTGTTCTTGTTTTATAAATATTCTGTTGAAATCTTGTATGTTCTAATTTCATCCAAAAGTAGTTCAAAATCTTTAAAAGTAAAATGTTATATTAAGAATAACAAACTACAATGGTTAGTAGAAATTACAAAAGAGGCATACAACATATGGTATATTGCATAAAAACATGAAGTGTATATTTTGCGGACATACAAAATCTAAGGTAACAGATAAAAGAGATTCTCCAGATGGTATTCGAAGAAGAAGAGAGTGTCTTAAATGTAAAAAACGATTTACAACTTATGAAAAAGTTGAAAGAAGCGGATTATATGTTATTAAAAAAGATGGTAGAAGAGAAAAATTTGATAGAGAAAAATTATATGTGGGTGTAGAAAGAGCATTTGAAAAGCGTCCTGTTTCAATTAAAAAAATTCAAAAAATGATTAACGAAGTAGAAGAATCAATAAGAAAAAAAGGCAAGAAAGAAATAAACACTTCAATAATAGGTAATTTGGTATCTAAAAGAATAAAAAGATTAGATAAGATTGCATATATAAGATTTGCCTCTGTCTATCAAGACTTCCAAGATGTCAAAGATTTTAAGGAGGCAATGAAAGAAGTTTAAAAATGGATATAAAAAAAATCTCCCCAGTTATAGAAAGATTCTATGATCCTGATAGACATGTCTTGCTCCAAGAAGCAACTTCCCTTATTCAAACAAATAAAGATTATCTAGATGAAGACAAATTTAATCAAGTTATTGAAAGTAAGGCTTTGCATATTTATGAATTTAAAGGTAAGCAATATGTTGATAGATTAGATCTTGGAAGAGTTTTTCATGATTATCACCCTAAAACAAAAGGACTGACTGTTGAAAGATATTTTACCAAAGTAGGTGAAGATCCTTTTGAATCTGTAAATTATTTTAAAATGGATACTAAAATAAAGGATTTTGGTACAGGAAAAACCATCTTTGAAATGAAAGATGTTGAATTTCCAGAATGGATGGATAAAACCTCGGCTAATATTGTTGCAAGTAAATATTTCTTTAATCCTGAAAGTCAAAAATGGAAAGATAAAATTAATGCTTCTTTGGGAAGAGACCATGAATATTCTTTAAAACACTTAAGTAAAAGAGTTGCTGATTTTTTTACAGATGAAGGGCATAAACTAGGTTATTTTAAAACAGCACAGGACAAAGAAAATTTTAGAAATGAATTTTATTTTTTACAAATAAATGGAATGTTGGCTCTTAATTCCCCTGTTCAATTTAATGCAGGTTTATTTAATTCTTATGGTATAAAAGGAAGTCCTGGCATAAATTATTGGAAAAACCCTGAGACAGGAAAAATTAAAAGAGTTAAAGGAGGAGAATATATTCACCCTCAACTACATGCTTGTTTTATTAAAGGTCCTAAAGATGGTTTAGAAAGCATTTTACAACATGGTTTAGATGAAGGAGCAGTTTTTGCTTCAGGTTCAGGAATAGGACATAATGCAGGTGCTATAAGGGAAGAAGGTGCTAAATTATCTGGAGGGGGAACTGCCTCAGGGCCAAAGAGTTTTACTAAAAGTTATGATGTGGGTGCAGGAACAATTAAATCTGGTGGTAAAACAAGAAGAGCTGCTAGAATGACTACAATGAGACAAAGTCATCCTGATGTAGAAGAATTTACTGAAATGAAATTAAAAGAAGATAAAAAAGCATTAGAACTAATGAAAAGAGGATATAGTCAAGATGAAGCTTATGAAACAGTTAGTTTTCAAAATACTAATTTTTCTATAAGACTTGATAATCACTTTTTTAAACAAGTTGAAACAGATGGAGAAATTGAATTGAAAAGTGTTAAAGATGATAAAGTTACTAAAACAATTTCTGCAAAAAAATTACTTCAAAAGATTTCCTTTGGAAGTTGGAGAATTGGAGATCCTGCAGTACAATATGAATCTAAAATGCAAGAAATGCACACTGTTCCAAATTCAGGAAGACAAAATTCTACAAATCCTTGTGGAGAATATTCTTTTTTAGATAATACTTCTTGTAATTTATTATCTCAAAATTTACTTAAATTTATGAATAAAGATGGTTCATTTGATGTTGAAAGATATCAAAAATCTTTAAAAATAGGAGTTATTGCACAAGATATTGCCAATAAAGCAGCATCATATCCTATAAAAGAAATTGCAAGAATAAGTCCAGAGTTTGCCTCCATAGGAACAGGAGACTTAGCTATCGGTTCTTATTTGATGAGAAAAGGTATTGCATATGATTCTGATAAAGCAAGAGCAATAAGAGGTGCATTTGCTGCCCTTTTAACAGGAACAGTTTATGAAGTATCTACAGAAATGGCAGAAAATCTTGGAACCTTTGAACATTTTGAATTTAATAAAAAACCTATGATAAATGTTTTAAAGAAACATCAAAAGAATTTAGAAAATATTGCATGGGATTTAGTTGGAGATGAATTTCTAAAAGAAGAAATAACTAAAACTTGGGAAAATGTTATTTCTCGAGGAGAAAAAAATGGATTTAGAAATGCTCAAGCTACTGTCTTAGCTCCTACTGGAACTATTTCTTTTTTAATGGGATATCCAACAACTGGAATTGAACCAGCCATTTCTCTAAATATAAGAAAAAACTTAGCAGGAGGAGGACATGTAATAATAGCTAATAAAGATGTTAACGAAGGATTAAAACATTTAGGATATAATGTAAATCAAATAGAAATCATTGAAGAATATATTGCTAAAAACAATACTGCAAGGGGAGCTCCAATTTTACATCCAGACCATTATGCTGTCTTTGATACTGCTATTGGAAATTCAAAAGGTGAAGGAAGTATTAATTTAGAAGGGCATTTGAAAATGATGGCTGCTGCACAACCTTTTATTTCAGGGGGCCTTTCTAAAACAAATAATCTTCCTGAAAACGCAACTGTAAAAGAAGTCTATGAGGGGTATATTTTAGGACATGAATTAGGATTAAAAGGAGTTACAATATTTAGAAGAAATAGTAAACCCATTGCTGCTATGAGTTTTGGAGATAATAATTTTAAAGAATTTAAAAGAGGAGAAAAAGATGATCTGCCCCAAATAAGAAATGCAAAAGAAATTGAATTTGAAATCCAGGGAGAGATAGCAAATGCAAATGTTCACCTTATTGTAAGTGAATATGATGATGGAAGACCTGGTCAAGTAGCCTTTTTATCTTATAAAGCGGGTTCAACTTTGGGCTCTTTATTATCAACTGCAGGGGTTTCTGCATCAAAATCTTTGAAAAGAGGGGTTCATCTCATAGATGCTACATCAGGGTGGGAAGGTCAACAATTTGAACCTCATGGACTAGTTAAAGGACATCCTTATATTAAAACAGCAAATTCAATATTAGATTTTGCAGACAAATTTCTAAGATTAGAATATCTTGGAGACATAAGTTTAGCAAATGATCCTTCAACTGTAGATATTAAAAAATTAAGAGGATTTCAAAACGGGGCATTTGAAACATATAGAAAAGCGAATGTAGATGATTGGAATTTAGAACAAGTTTTAGAAGATCCCTTTTTAGGAGGATTTGTAGAAAAAACAGAAGAACAATTAGCAAGGGAAGCAAATGGAAATAATGATTCAGATAAAAATAAAAAAAGTAAAGGAAGAATTTGTTCAGCATGTGGGAATATTATGCAACAGATAAGTTCTAATTGTTTTGAATGTACTAATTGTACTAATAAAATTGGTGGTTGTGGCGGATAAAATCAAAATATACTTTTCAGTATAATTTAATTTATAAAATAGAAAACAAATTCAAAGTTATGCAAATAAAATTAAAAAAATTAGTTCCAGAAGCAAAAATACCAAAATATGCTCACAAAGGAGATGCTGGAATGGATCTCTTTTCAATTAAAGACTTAATTTTAAAACCAAATCATAGAGCAGTTATTGGAACTGGAATTTCAATTGAAATTCCTAAAGGATATGTTTCTTTAGTTTGGGATAAATCTGGGATCGGGTCTAAAGGAATAAAAACAATGGCAGGAGTAATAGATAACAGCTATAGGGGAGAATATAAAATAGTTTTAGTTAATTTATCTAGTAAAGATTATAAAATAAAAAAAGGCGATAAAATCGCACAGCTATTAATACAACCCATAGTGCATGCTAAAATAAAAGAAACAAAGGTTCTTACAAGGAGTTCAAGAGCAAAAAAAGGTTTTGGAAGCACAGGATTAAAATAATTAAAAAATATATTTTCTACTATAATTTAATTTATAAACAAAAAGATCTTAACTTCAGAATGAAATATAAATTAATCGATCCGAAAATTAATATTGTTGATTTTGGTCCTAAAATGCATGTTGGAAAAACGATAATTACTCCAGATGATTTTGTTTATGGTGCCGCAAAAATAACTTATCAAGATGTTGGTGCCCTTAATGAGTTAATTTCTCTTAAAAAAAATGATCCTGAATTTGCTTATGAACAAGTTAAAAAGGGTTTGATTAAAGTGGCAGGAGCAGGACATGCTTCCATGTCTACAACTCCTGGTTTTTGGTGTTTTTTAGAAGGAGATTCTTCTAAATTAGTAGATTCTACTTTTACAGGGGCAGTATTTGCAAGTTCTTTAATGCCTTCTGGAAGAAGAGTTCCAATCACAAAGGAAGCAATCTTAATTCCAAAAGGAATTTCAAAATTAGGGGATCAGGCCGTAAAAATGTATGAAAAAAATTCTGAAGATAATATTGGAATTTACGAAAAAATCCAACAAATGGGAATACCCAAACAAGAAGCTAGTAAAATTGTCCAATATGGACATACTGGAGGAGGATTTATGTTTATGCCTTTAGAAACATTAATTTATTTTTCAAAACTTGCAGAAAAAGATCCTGATGCAATGCCTGCAGAAGGAATAGAAATTATGTCTCAAATAGAAGATTTTATTCATAAATCAGGTGCAGGAATAACTTATGAAGCTAGAAAAGCTGCTCCAAGAACAGGAAATCCAAATCCAAACATCTTTCATTTTAGAAAAAATTTAGCTCAAGAACTATATAAATTAGATTTCCAAAGAAGAGGTCCTTCTAAGATATTGAGTGTGAAAGATCTTCAAAGTGATGAAAGGAAAAAAAGAATTAAAGAATATTTAGAACATAGAGAAAAAACCTTTAAATCTCCAGAAAGCATTAATTTGCATTGGAAAGAGGTTTTAGGAAAATTAGAAGATATTGTATCCGACTTTAATAATAGTTTTTCTATTAATGTTTTAACAAATACTCCTTGGAGAGTCTGGGGAGAAGTAAAAAGACACAGAACAATGAACCAAACTGCAGAATCTATTTATAATGCAGTTGATAGGACAAAAAAAATAGAAACTTTCGAAGAAGAGATGGTAGAACAAGTATTTTCAATGCCTCCTTCTCTTGACAAAAATCCTCAAGCTAAAGCTATGTGGATAAATGCATTTACAAATTCTGTAAATACTTATTTTAATCTATTAGAAATGGGTGCTAAAAAAAGTGACGCTATTGCAATTATTCCTAGAGGAATAAAGTTAGGAATTATTAAAGAATTTGACTTATATAATCTAACTACGGGATATGGTTCACTAAGATTATGTGGAACTGCAGAACCGGAAATGAGAAAAATAACAGAAACAGAAATGGATCTTATCAAAAAGGAAAAAGCAATAGGACAAGATATTAAACAATTAATTGGACCAAAATGTCATGCAGTAGGGTTTTGTCCTGAATTATCTTTTGAAAGAAGCTGTGGTAAAGTAAAAGGTGTAAATCCTTTATATGACAAAAAAACACATAATGATCTGAAAGCTACTCGAATAAAAAATATTGAAAAAACATTAGATAGAGCAAATATTTAAAAATTCGTTTTTTCTTAAATAATAATGACAAACTCAACATAAAAAAATGTTGACAAGGTCATTTTAAAAAAATACTTAAATAAAAAATGACAAAAAATGATAAAGTTCCAGAACTAACAAAAGGAGAATTTGATAATTTTATTAAAGAAGGTGTTACATTAATTGATTTTTTTGCAGAATGGTGTATGCCTTGTGTTATGATGGCTCCGGTTTTAGATGATTTATATGATGAATTCAAAGGGAAGATTAAATGTGCTAAAATTAATATTGATGAGAATAGAGAATTAGCAGTAAAATTTAATGTTTCTTCAATTCCGAATTTTGTTTTATTTAAAGATGGCAAAGTTGTTGAACAAATCATTGGTTCAATGACTCAAGAAGAGCTAAGTAATGTTCTTAGGGATCATATTTAAAAAACCTCTTTTTAGAAACTCTTTTAAACTAATTCTTTCTAATTTTATTAATGGTTCTGTAGCTCAGCCTGGTAGAGCACTTGGCTTTTAACCAAGGTGTCGTGGGTTCAAATCCCTCCAGGGCCATAAATTTTTATTTAGGGTACTACTTATGAAATTTCAAATTTTAGTCCAGGACCAGAAGATTTATGTTAGAAATTGTTGACAAAATTGAAAAATTTCACTTCAAGACCATAAAATTCCCCTCTAGAGCTATTTTCCTAAAAATCCTAAAAATCCCTTTTAATCGAAACATTTTTAAACCAAAAAAAGTACACATTTTTATTATTATAGAGTTATTAATCGCTTTAGAGGTTAATACGCTATTTTAAGTAAACACCGACGATAAAATCAAGATGCACATTCTACAGCCAAAACACATTAAAATGAGTGAAAAGGATATTGAAGAGTTGTTAAACAAATTGAATATTTCTAAAGCCCAACTTCCTAAGATTTTTTTAAGTGATGTTGCTGTTCCAGAAGGATGTGAGATTGGAGATGTCTTTAAAATCGAAAGAAAAAAAGAAGGGGGCGTTAATATTTATTATCGAGTAATTGTATAAGATGGAAAAACATTTAATTGTAAAAAAATATCTAGAAAATCATTCGTTAGTTGAATCTAATATTACTTCTTTTAATGATTTCATACAATTTAGAATGCAAGAAATTGTAGATGAAATTCAAAACACTTTAGAAAATGATGATTTTGAAATAAGATTAGGAAAAATAAGTGTAGGAAAACCCAGGGTAATTGAAGCAGATGGAAGTTCATCAAAAGTAATGCCTTTTGAAACAAGATTAAGAAAGTTAACCTACGCTGCTCCAGTACATTTAGAATTAACAATTAAAAAAGATGGGAATGTGGATTCTGAACTTGTAGAAATTGGAAAGATTCCAATTATGGTTAAAAGTAAGGCATGTAACACTAGTGGTTTAAATAAAGACGATTTAATTAAAAATTATTCAGATCCGATGGATCCTGGAGGCTATTTTATTATTAAAGGTAATGAAAGAGTTATGGTTATGGCCGAAGATTTAGCAGAAAATCAACCTTTTATCGAGGATAATAAAAAAGGTGAAACAACATTAAAATTATTTTCTTCAAAAGGAACATATAGAATTCCAATAACAATTGCAGAAGATAAAAAAGGTATTTTTGATCTTTCCTTTAGTAGATTCAAAAACATTCCTGCAATTATTTTATTGAAAGCTCTTGGTTTACTTAAAGAATCTGAAATGGCACAACATTTTGGAAAAGAAACAGATAGTGTTATTGTTAATTTATATGAGTTTGTGGATATTGGTACTAAAGAAGATGCAATGATGTATATTGCTGAAAAAACAAATTTACAAGGAACTAAAAAAGAAATTTTAGATAGAGTTAAACAAAGAATTGATTCATATTTATTTCCCCATATTGGACAAAAAAAAGAAGATAGAATGAAAAAAGCTATCACACTTTGTAAATTAATTAAACAATATTTAATTGCAAAAGATAATCCTGAATTAAGAACAGACAAAGATCATTATTCTAATAAAAGAGTTAGACTTTCTGGAGATTTACTTGCGACTTTATTTAGAATTAACTTAGGTATTTTAATAAGAGATATACAATATTCATTACAAAAATCTTCAAAAAGAAAAAAATACTTTTCTATAAAAGTTCTTGCAAAATCAACATTATTTTCTCATAGAGTTGAATCTGCAATTGCAACAGGTGCTTGGACTGGTGAAAGAAGTGGAGTTACACAAAATATGGATAAAACAAATTACTTAGCTACTATTTCTCAACTCCAAAGAGTTTCAAGTATGTTGGAAAGTGGTCAAGAAAATTTTAAAGCAAGAACATTACATCCCACACACTATGGAAGATTCTGTCCAATTGAAACTCCAGAAGGTACTGAAATTGGTTTAAGAAAAAACTTAGCATTATTAAGTAAAGTTTCTACAAGAGTAAATATTGATAGAAATAAATTTTTAAAAGATCTTGAAGAAAGTGGGTTAGATAAAGAACTTACAAAAGGTTCAGAAGTATTCTTTAATGGATTATATATTGGAAATGTAAAAGATTCAAAAGAATTTGTTAAGGAAATAAGAAATAAAAGAAGGAATGGTTTATTGAATACACAATTAAGTATAAGATTTGATGAAGGATTACAAATAATTTCTATTTCAATAGAACCAGGAAGAGTTTTAAGACCATTAATTATTATTGAAAATGGTGCCTCAAAACTAAAGAATGAACACTTAATTCAATTAGAAAATAATGATATTAAATGGACTGAATTAATTACAAAAGGGGTTATAGAATATATCGACGCTGCTGAAGAAGAAGAAGCACTTGTTTCTTTATTTGAAGAAGAAATAACAGAAGATCATACACATCTTGAAATTGATACTATTGCAATGCTTGGAGTTATTACAAGTTTAGTTCCTTATGGAAATCATGATCAAAGTTCAAGATTAAATAGAGGGAGTAAAACTCAAAAGCAAGCATTAGGACTTTATGCTGCAAATTATTTATGTAGATTAGATACAGATGTTTCAATATTACAATATCCTCAAAAACCAGTTGTTAGAAGTTTTATTTATGATACTTTAAAAACTTATCCTGCAGGTCAAAACTTAACAGTTGCTGTAATGACTTATGAAGGTTATAATATGGAAGATGCTTTAATATTAAATAAAGGAAGTTTAGATCGTGGTGTTGGAAGAAGTTTTTACTTTAGACCTTATTCTGCAATTGAAATGAATTATGCTGGTGGATTAAGAGATGATATTGTTATTCCAGATAAAGATGTTTCAGGATATAAAATGGAATCAAAATATGCTTTATTAGATGAAGATGGAATAATTTATCCAGAAGCAAATGTTCAAGAAGGAGAGGTTTTAATTGGTAAAACTTCACCTCCAAAGTTTTTATCAGAAGCAAGAGAAATCTCAGTTAGAACAAAAAAAGATTCTAGTGTGACTTTAAGGCAAGAAGAAAAAGGGACTATCGACGCTGTTTTTGTTACAGAAGATAGTGAAGGAAACAGAATCGTTCACGTTAAAACAAGAGATCTTAGAATTCCAGAGTTAGGAGATAAATTCGCAACATCTCATGGTCAAAAAGGAGTTGTTGGAGCAATTGTTCCTGAAGAGGATATTCCTTTTACAGTAACTGGAATTAAACCAGATGTAATTTTCAATCCACATGGATTACCAAGTCGTATGACTGTAGGATATTTACTTGAATTATTTGCAGGAAAATTAGGATGTATTAAAGGAGAAATTATTGATGGAACTTCTTTTAGTGGACAAAGTAAAAAAGAATTAGAAAACGAATTACAAGATATTGGATTTAGATACGATGGAAAAGAAACAATGTATCATGGAATTAGTGGTAAGAAAATAGTTTCAAAGATATTTATTGGAAATTTATATTATTTAAAGTTAAAATATATGGTTGGAAATAAAATGCATGGTAGAGCTTCTGGAAAAGTGGCTTTATTGACAAGACAACCAATAGAAGGAAGATCAAGAGGAGGTGCTTTAAGATTAGGAGAAATGGAACAACAAGCTCTTGTTGCACATGGTGCTTCTTTATTATTAAAGGAAAGATATGACTCTGATAAAGTTAGATTGCCAATTTGTACAAAATGTGGTGCAATTGCTATTGAAGATACAATTAGAGGTAGAACTATTTGTCCTTTATGTGATTCTGAAGAAATTGAATCAGTAGAAGTTTCATATGCGTTTAAACTTCTTGTAGAAGAACTTCAAGGATTGCACATAAATACAACATTTGAATTAAAAAATAAATACGAATAACTAAATAAAATGCAAAAACCAATAAAAAGAAAAATAGGAGTAATCGGCTTTTCATTACTTAGACCAGAGCAAATCAAAAAACTTTCTGTAGCTAAAATAGTTACACCTGAACTTTATGATATTGATGGATATCCAGTAGATGGAGGTTTAATGGATTTAAGACTTGGTGCAATTGATCCAGGAGTAAGATGTAGAACCTGTGGTGGAAGAATAAAAGAATGTTTAGGGCACCCTGGAAGTATTGATTTAGCAAAACCAGTTATTCACCTTAAATATGTTCCTTTAATTGAATTATGTTTAAGATCCTTTTGTAAAGATTGTGGTAAATTAATGTTAGCAGATAAAGATATGGAAAAATATTCTCCTGCTGAAAGAGCTAAAAAAGCAAAAGACAATAAAAAATGTCCGCATTGTCAAGTAGCTCAAGAAAAAGTAAAATTAGACAAACCAACTAGTTTTTATCAAGGACGAACAAGAATATTTGCAACAGAAGTAAGAGAAATCTTAGCAGAGATTCCTGATGAAGAATTAGAAAAGATTGGAGTAAATGTTAGAACATGTAGGCCTGAATGGGCTATTTTAACCACTCTTTTGGTTCCTCCTGTAACAGTTCGACCAAGTATTATATTAGAATCTGGTGAAAGAAGTGAAGATGATTTAACACATAAATTATCAGATATTATTAGAGCCAATCAAAGACTTTGGGAGAATTTAAATGCTGGAGCTCCAGAGGTAATTATTGAAGATCTTTGGGATTTATTACAATATCATATCACAACATTTTTTGATAATACTGTTACTAGAGTTCCACCTGCGAGACATAGAAGCGGTCAACCTTTGAAAACAATAACAGAAAGAATTAAAGGTAAAGAAGGAAGAATTAGAAAGAATATTGCAGGTAAAAGAGTTAATTATTCTGGTAGGACCGTTATTAGCCCAGATCCAGATTTGGGAATTAATGAAATTGGTGTACCTTATGAAATAGCAAAAGTAGTTACTGTCTCTGAAACTGTTAATGATATTAATCTTAAAAAAATTAAGGCTTTGGTTGAAAAAGGAGAAGAATACCCTGGAGCAAACTATCTTATAAGACCTGATGGTAAAAGAAAAAAAATAACTGCTGATTTAAAAGAAGAAATTATTGAAGAACTTGAACCGGGTTATAAAATTGAAAGACATCTTCAAGATGGAGACGTTGTTTTATTTAATAGACATCCAAGTTTACATAGAGGAAGTTTAATGGCACATTTTGTAAGAGTTTTGCCTGGAAGAACATTTAGAATGCATCCTGCTTCATGTGCTCCTTATAATGCTGATTTTGATGGTGATGAAATGAATATTCACTCTCCTCAAAATGAAGAGGCAAGAGCAGAAGCAAAAATTCTTTTAGATGTTAAACAAAACTTAATGTCTCCAAAAAACAATACTAATTTAATTGGGTGTATTGTAGATGCAATTACTGGAAATTATTTAATTGGATTAAAAGAATTTTCAAAAGAAGAAGCAAATCAATTATTATATAGTTCAGGAATAAATCATGAAATTACTAAAAAAACTATAAGTGGTTTAGATTTACTTTCTACTATTTTGCCAAAGATAGATTTCTCAAATGAATCTTTTACAATAAAAAATGGAGAAATTAAAAGTGGAGTTATTGATAAAACTGCTTTTGGAGATGAAGACGGGGAATTAATTAAAGAATTAGATAAAAAAGTTGGAAGAAAAGAAACATTTGATATTATAAGAAAGGCATTTAATATTGGTAAAAATTACTTATCTCAAAGAGGAATAACTACTTCTGTAGATGATTTAGATTTAGATGAAAAATTAATTGAAGCAGGAAATAAGGTTATAAAAGAATCAGAACAAAAAGCAGAAGCAATAATTAAATCTTATCAAGATGAAACTTTAGAGGTAATTCCCGGTAAAACAAGAGAAGAATCAAGAGAAATTGCTATGTTAAGAGTTTTAAATGAAATTAGAACAAAAATTGGTTCAATTGTTAAAAAAGAATTCCCTGAGAAGAACCCTGTTAATTATATGATTAAATCAGGTGGAGGTGGAAATATTTTAAATATTACTCAGATGGCTTCTTGTGTTGGTCAGCAAGCTTTTGCAGGCGGAAGAATTGATATTGGTTATACTGGAAGAACCTTGGCATTTTTCAAGAAAGGAGATTTATCACCAAAGGCAAGAGGATTTATTAAAAGTCCATTTATTAAAGGTTTAAGACCAGATGAATTCTTTTTTCAAGCAATAACTGGAAGAGATTCTCTTATGGATACTGCTCTTAGAACTCCTAAATCAGGTTATTTATATAGGAGACTTGCAAATGCTTTACAAGATATAAGGGTAGAATATGATAAAACTGTAAGAGATAGTGGGAATAATATTATTCAATTTATTTATGGTGAAGACGGTTTAGATGTTTCTAAGCTTCATTTAAAAGAAGAGGTTTCTCCAGGAGAAGCTGTTGGACTTGTAACTGCACAAAGTTTTGGTGAAGCTTCAACACAAATGGTTTTAAGAACATTCCATATGGCAGGTGTTCAAGAAATGCAAGTTACTGAAGGCCTTCCAAGATTAATTGAAATTTTTGATGCACGTAAAAAACCTTCATCACCAAAAATGGAGATTTTTTTAAATAAAGAATATGATAATGAAAAACAAGCTAGAATACTTGCTGAAAAAATAAAGGAAGTTACTTTGAAAGAAATTGCTTCTGAAATTAATTTGGATTTCTCAAATAAGAAAATTAAAATTGTCATAGATAATGTTGGATTAAAAAGAACTCACACTTCAATTAAAAAAATTGTTGAAAGATTAAATGATATGGGATATAATATTAAAGAAGGTTCAAATAACTTATCTCTAAGTTTAGATGATTTAGGATTTAAAGAAATTTACCAATTAAAAGAAAAATTAAAGAAAACTATAATCTCTGGAGTTAAAGGTGTTCAACAAATATTAATTGTTAAAAGAGGAGTTAATTTTGTGATCATTACTCTTGGAACAAATTTAAAAGAGATAATTGAACTTAAAGAAGTTGATAAAAATAAATTAATTTCTAATGACATTCATGAAGTTGCTGTAGTTTTTGGTATTGAAACTGCAAGACAATTAATAATTAATGAAATTAAAGGAGTTATTAAAAAACAAGGTTTAGATATTGATGGTAGACATCTTAAATTAATCTCAGATGCCATGACTAATACTGGAGAGGTTAAAGGTGTTACAAGAATGGGAATTATTGCTCAAAAATCTTCTATTCTTGCAAGAGCCACTTTTGAAACTCCAATAAAACAATTTGTTAATTCAATTATTAAAGGGCATAAAGATAAATTATCTAGTGTTATTGAAAACATAATCTTAAATCAACCCGTCCCTGTGGGTACTGGTTTACCTGGTTTATTGGTAAATGTAATTGGGCCTTTAACAAAGAAAAATAAAGATAAAAAGTTAGCTAAATCAGAGGTTGTTGAAAAAAGTAACTCTTAATTTTAAATAAGAGATTTTAAAAACAAAGCCAATATAATGAGTTATAAACGATGACAAGAACAATTGATATGCAAGGGATAAGATATTTAAATCTATTTGAAAAAATAACAGGCATAAGAACTAGATTTCTTTTTAATTACAATAACATGATTGTTTTCTGTGTTCCAAGGCCTTTCTTATCAAAAGCTTTAGGAAGAGATAATTCTAATTTAAAAAAAATTAATCAAATTTTAAAAAAGAAAATAAGAATTGTTGCAACCCCCTTGGGAATTGGAAATGCTGAGAGGTTTATTCAATCTATAATCAATCCAATTAGTTTTAAGAATATTACAATTGCAGAAGATTTGATAACAATAACTGCAGGAAGTCAGAATAAAGCAGCATTATTAGGAAGGAATAAAAGAAGATTTTTAGAAATGCAAAAGATAGTTGAAGATTTTTTTAATAAAGAATTAAAGATTGTTTGAACCCTTTTACAAAGCCAAAAGTTTTTAAATCAACTTCCTTAAACATAATTATAAAACCTTATTAAAATGGGATTAAAAAACGCATTAAAAAAAATGAAGGATCGGAAAAAATTCCGATGGAAAAGTAGAAAATATAAAGTGAGAACTTTGAATCTTTATGCTAAATCAGATCCTTTAGGGGGTGCAAATCAAGCAAAAGGAATTGTTCTTAAAAAATTTGAAAAAGAGGCTAAACAACCAAATTCTGCTATGAGAAAATGTTGTAGAATTCAATTAACAAAGAATGGTAAACAAGTTTCTGCTTTTATTCCTGGAAATCTTGGACAAAAATTCATTGATGAACATGATGAAGTTATGATTGAGAGAATTGGTGGAAAACAAGGAAGATCTAAAGGAGATATTCCTGGGATTAGATATAAAATTCTTAAAGTAAATGATCAACCTTTGCATAGACTTGTGCAAAAGAAAATTGAAAAGGGTAGAAGATGAATTTTAAAATATTTGATTTATGGGATATTTCTGAAATTGAAGTTAAAGATCCTGGATTAAAAGGTTCAATTAATTTAGAACCTAAATTAATTTTAAAAGGTCAAGGAAGAAATGTTGTTAAATTTGGACAAGGAAAAATAAATGTTGTTGAAAGATTAATTAATAAAATCTCTCTTGGAGGACATAGAGGTAAAAAACACCGAATAGAAATTGGACATGCTACTGGAAAATTCACTAAAAATGCAAAAGTTATTATTGAAGCTTTTAAAATAATTGAAAAAAGAACAAATGAAAATCCTGTTCAGGTTTTAGTGAGGGCAATTGAAAATTCTGCTCCTAGAGACGAGGTTACAACAATTGAATATGGTGGTGCAAGATATCCTCAAGCAGTTGATGTTTCTCCATTAAGAAGAGTTAATTTAGCTTTGAAACATATTGTACATGGTACTTCAGATAAAGCATTTGGAAAAAAGAAAAAACTTTTCCAAGCATTAGCAGAGGAAATTATCATGGCTGCTGAAAACAATGGTGAAAGTTTTGCTGTTAAGAAAAAGAATGAAAGTGAAAAGCAGGCAGATAGTGCTCGATAATTTATCTGCCTACTCGAAAATTCTATTAAATTTTCTATT
>CAZQKH010000009.1:0-1442 GCA_964593105.1 Candidatus Woesearchaeota archaeon
TTAAACCTCAGCATTTTCTTTTTACCAAATTTTTTCATTAACTTTTGCATTTGTTTTTGGGACATTCCTTGGGACATATCCATATCACTAGAATCTTTTACAAATCCTTGCAACATATCATATTGTTTAATAAGAGATCTTACGTCAGAGGTGTGAACTCCTGCTCCTTTTGCAACTCGTGCAATTCTTGAAGTTTGTTTTTGAAGAATCTCTGGATTTTCTTTTTCTTCTGGAGTCATGGACTTAATAATGTGTTCCCATTTCTTTATTTTTTCCTCTTGAGCACCTAATTTGCCGTCTGGAATCTTTGCAGAACTCATTCCTGGAATCATCCCTTTTAATTTATCAAAACCTCCAATGGCATTCATTGATTTAACCTGTTCAACAACATCTTCAAGAGAGAGTTTTCCGTCCTGCAATTTCTTTTGTATTTTTTGTTGTTGTTTTTCATCTGTAGCAGATTTGATTTTTTCCATTAAAGTTTCTAAATCCCCCATTCCTAAAAGTCGAGAAAGGAATCTTTCAGAGTCAAATTTCTCTAAATCATTTATTTTTTCACCGGTTGTAATAAAATAAACTCCTGCATCTACTTCTGCACAAGCAGTTAGAGCTCCTCCTGCTTTTGCACTTGAATCCATTCTTGTGATAATTACTCCAGAAATATTTAAAGCATCTTGAAATTCCTTTGCTTGTTTCTTAGCTGATTGACCAACATCTGCAGGCATTACTAAAATTGTTTCATCTGGTTTTATTGCTTTTCCTAAATCTTTTATCTCTTTAATTAATTCTTTATCTAAAGTGTGTCTTCCTGCAGTGTCCACTAAAATTAAATCAAATTTCTTTAAATCTTTTTCAAATTTTTTAAATGTCTTAAGAGCATCTGTTTCTTTTAAATCTACAAAAGCTGTAAGATTATTTTGTTCTGCCAATTGCATTAATTGTTCTTTTGCAGCTGGTCTGTGCACATCTAAACCTATTAATGCTGTTTTCTTTCCTCTTTTTTGATAGTAATTTCCTAATTTAGCAATTGTAGTTGTTTTCCCTGCACCATATAATCCTAAAAGCATAATTTTGGTTTGTTTTTTTTCTTTTAATTCTAATTTTTTAGATTTTCCTAGGATGGTAATTAATTCATCGTGTAAAATTTTTATTAGATGTTCTTTTTTCTCTATTTCTTTAATTCTTTCGTCAAATGCTGCTTTTTTTATTTTATCAGATAATTGTTTAACTAACATGATTCCAACATCTGCTTCAATTAAAGCTCTTTGAAGTTCTCGCACAATTCCTTCAACAAGATTTTTATCAAGAAATAGAGCATTAGCTATCTTATTTTGAGTTTTCTTTAATGCTTCTCCGAGTTTTTTTAACATGTTAGAATCACCCAAAGAAAGATTATTAAAGTTTTGCTTTTATATTTTTTATATGGAAGTATTAATTACTGC
>CAZQKH010000009.1:1542-6342 GCA_964593105.1 Candidatus Woesearchaeota archaeon
TAATATTAAAAAAGATTTTTCTAAAAAAGGGAAAATTAAAAGAAAGATTTCTCAGTATATTCCTCAAGAAAAATCTTTAAATTTTATTGCAAATAAGTTTAAAGAAAAACCAATTTGGGTTGGTGTTTTTAGATGTCTTCCTTTAGTTAGATCTACAATTACTTCTTTACCTGCAGGTGTTGTTAAAATGCCGAGATTAAAATTTATTTTTTATAGTTTTTTAGGAGTTTTGGTGTGGACTGGTTTTTGGATTTTAATAGGATATTTTGTTGGAGAAGCTTGGCATGAAGTAAAAGTTTTTGGAACAATTATTTTAATTTTTGTTTTATTAGCAATTATTTATTATATGAAAGTTAGAGCTCAAAGGTATTTTAAGAAGAAGTTGAAGTTTTAATCACAACCCTAACTTTTCAATAAATTTCTTTTTATCAAAAGGTTCTAGATCATCGTATTTTTGGCCTGTGCCTAAATAGATAATTGGTTTGTTTGTAGTGTATCCTACTGATAAAGCTGTTCCACCTTTTTCATCAACATCTGCTTTACTAAGAATTATTGCATCTATTCCTATTGCCTCATCAAATGCTTTAACTTGTTCTGTTGCATCATTTCCTGTTATTGATTCTCCAACAAAAATTGTTAGGTCTGGATTACAAACTTCTTTGATTTTTTGAATTTCTCTGATTAAGTTTGTTGCAGTGTGCATTCTTCCCGCTGTATCAATAAGAACTGTGTCTATTTTATTCTTTTTAGCATATTTAATTGCATCAAAACCTACAGCTGCAGGGTCGCTCCCATATTCATGTGCAATTACTTTTGTATTTAATTTTTCTCCGTGTTTTTTTATTTGTTCAATAGAGGCGGCTCTAAAAGTATCTGCTGCAGCAATTATTGATGATATTTTCTGTTTTTTTAATTTGTGGATAATTTTTGCAATGGTGGTTGTTTTTCCAGTTCCATTAATTCCACAAAACAGTATTACAAAAGGTTTTTCTGATTTTTCTTTAACTTTTTCAATTAAATCAAAAGGTTTTATTAAAACCCCTTCAATAACTTCTTTAAGAGATTTGTTAATAACATTTTCTAAACTTTTTTTAGAGATACTTTGTCCAACTAAATCTGTTTTAAGATATTTTAAAATTTTGTCTACAACTTCCAATGCAACATTATTTTCTAATAATAATAATTCTAATTCTTCTGCATATTCTTCAAAGTTTTTTTCAGAAATTGTTATGTTTTTTGTTGTTATATTTTTGAAAAAAGATACTTTCTTTTTTTCTTGCACTTTTTCTTGAATTTTTTTTAAGTCTGGCTCATAACCTTGCATTCCCGCATTAAACTTTTTTGGAGTTTCAGCATATTTTTCTTTTCCAACTTCTTTTTTTATTTTTTCATCAATATTTTCAGATTCTTCAATTATTTTAGAAATAGTTTCTGTTTCTTCATATTCTGGAGATTTTTCTTTTGGTTGTTTAACTTCCTTGTTTTTTGTTGTCTTTTTCTTTTCTTTTATTTCTTTTACTTTTTCTTGTTTTTTTGGTTGTTTAACTATCTTTTCTTCAATTTCTTTTGCATCTTTTGAAACTTTTCCTACCCATAATTTAAGTTTATTCTTTAGTTTTTTAAACATATTTTTCCGAGGATTAGAAGATTTATAAATATAGTTAAATTAATTTATTTATGAAAAAAGAGGAGTATAAAATCTATGTTTTTAGGCATGGAAGAACTTTGTTTAATGTTAAGGGGCTCTTTACTGGACAGATGCATTCTAAATTAACTTGGAAAGGAAGACAAGATGCAAAAAAGGTTGCCAAAAAATTAAAAAATAAAGAAATTCAAGTTGCTTTTCATACTAAACTTCCGAGGTCACAGGAGACATTAGGTTATATTTTAAAATTTCATCCTGAATGTAAAAAAATTCTCGTTGATAATAGGATGATTGAAAGAAGTTATGGAGATTTGGAGGGAACAACTCACAAAGAATTTATTAAAAAAATTGGAAAAAGATCATATAATTTAAGAATAGAAGGGGATGCCATTGAAAATTTAAAACCTACTTTAAAGAAAAAAGTACAAAAGTTTTTAGGAGAAGCAGAATATAATGCAATTCATCGGGGATATAAAGTTGCAGCCCCAAATGGGGAATCTTTTGCAGATGTTGAAAAAAGAGTAGGATTATTTATAGATTATCTTAAGAAATATATTAAAAAAAATAAAGTGAATGTGGCAATTTCAGCACATGGAAATTCTATTCGTATGTTTAGAAAAATCATGGAAAAAGCTTCTAGAAAGGAAACAATTCATTGGTTTATTCCTTATGAGAAATTTTTTGAATATAGTGTTAAAATTTAATTAAGCTATATAAATTTTTATAAATGAAAGCTTCCTTTGATTTTTATGAAAGGAGTGCTTATTATTTTAGATGGATTAGGGGATCTTCCTAATAAACAATTAGAGGATAGAACTCCTTTAGAGGTAGCATATACCCCTAATATGGATTTCTTTGCCACAAGGGGGGAATTAGGATACTTTTACCCGGTCAAACCGGGATTTGTTCCTGAATCTGATGAAGCAATTATGTCTATTTTTGGTAATGATGTTATTGATAGCATTCGTGGGCAATTAGAGGCTAGAGGTACAGACTTAGAGTTAAAAAGAGGGGATTTAGCTTTAAGAATTAATTTTGCTACAATAGATTCTTTTGAAAAGGGAAATATTAAAGATAGGAGAGTAGGAAGGACTTTGACTTCTGCAGAGGCAGAACTTTTATCAGAATCTTTAAATGAGATAAAATTATCCCATGAATTTGTTTTTGTGCCTACGGTTCAGCATAGAGCTGTTTTGGTTTTAAGAGGAGGTTTTTCAGATAATATTCTTGGAAATGATAAAACATATACTAAAGGAAGATCAGAGATTCTTCATAAAGTAGTCCCGTGTGTAGCTTTAGATGATGAAGAAAATTCAATTTATACTGCAAATATTTTAAATGAATTCTTAAGAAAAGCAAATGAAGTTCTTAAAAAACATCCTGTTAATGTTTTAAGAAAAGAAAAAGGGCTTTTACCTGCAAATTATGTTTTATTGAGAGGACCTGGAATTGAAAAACCAAAATTAAAACAATATAAAAAATGGATTTCAGCAAATTACATGCCTTTAGAAATAGGATTTTCTCGGGTTTGTGGGATGAAAAACTTTGCTTTTACATATCCTCGTTTTAAAGGAATTGATTCTTACAAAAATCTTTATGATGGCTTAAAAAAAGCATGTAAACATTCAATAAAAGTAATTAAAAGAAATATTAAAAAAGCAGATTATGTGTATATTCACATTAAAGAAACAGATTCACCTGGACATGATAATAAACCTTTTGAAAAAAAACAAATGTTAGAATATATTGATAAAACTTTGTTTAGTTTTTTAAGGGGATTTGCTCCTGCAAAAAAAATTAAAATTGTTGTTACAGGAGACCATTCTACACCTTGTAAACTAAGAAATCATTCTGCAGATCCTGTTCCGGTTTTATTATATGATTTTGGTGTTCCAAAAGAAAAGAAATTTAATGAAAAAGAGTGTAGAAAGGGAAAACTTGGAAGAATTGTGGGAAAAGAGTTTTTGAAAAAAGTTAAATTTAATAGGTAGTTTTCTAAGACATAAATTTATTAAAACCCTGAATCGTTTTTGGATTCTATGATTACCTATAAAGATATTTATGATGCTGCAAATAGGGAAAGATATTCTGAGAATTTGCAACCTATTCCTAAAAGTTTTGTAAAAGATGTCGCAAAATACGTAAAAGAGAAAAAGCAAGCTGCTTCTAAAAATAATGATGTTTTTTCAGATGTGTTAATGAAAACAAAAAAACAATTAGAAAATGCAATGACTCTTTTTCAAGAATTATTGAGAAGAAGAAGAAAGAAAATACTTAATTTAGTTTTAATTGCCTCTGAAACAGGAATTTCTAAACAAGATTTTAATAATATGTTTTTAGTTGAAAAAACTTTGTTTGAAAAATTAGTTGATAGTATTGAAAGAGCAGATAAAGAATTAAATAATCTTTTAAATGGAAGTAAAAAAGAAATTGAAATTCAAAATGAAGCAGTTGTTTTTTTAGAAAATGTTGAAGAATTTGTAGATTTATCTGGAAATAAAATGGGTCCCTTTGCACGAGGAGATATAGCGAATATTTCAAAAGAAGTTGTTAATATTTTGAAAGCAGATGGTAAAGTTGAATTGTTGGATAGTTAGTTAACTTTATTAATTCTTAGAGCTTTTTTAGAATATGATTAATAGAATTTTATGGGGGCTTATAATTTCAGTTTTTGGAATTGGATTGGCAATAGTAGGATTAGTTGTTAAAGGAGAAGCAAAATTTTTATTGTATTATGGGGGCGCTATTTTAATTGTTGGTCTTTTTATTATTTTTAATAGAAGAGAAGATAAAATTGAACAAATAAAATCAAGTAGGAGGTAAAATAATATGGTAAAAAAAGAAATTTTAATTACAACAACAGAAAATGTTCCTAATAAAAAAGTAGTGGAGATATTAGGGGTTGTTAGAGGAAGCACGGTTAGATCAAGAAATATTGGAAGAGATATTGGTGCAGGTTTGAGAAATTTAGTTGGTGGAGAAATTAAAACTTATACTGAAATGGCAAATAATGCTCGAGATGAAGCTTATAATAGAATGATTAATAATGCAATTGATTTGAAAGCAGATGCTGTAATTAATGTTAGATTTATGACTTCTATGATAATGCAGGGTGCTTCAGAGATGCTTGCTTTTGGAACTGCAGTTAAGTTGAA
>CAZQKH010000009.1:6442-24319 GCA_964593105.1 Candidatus Woesearchaeota archaeon
TGATAATGCAGGGTGCTTCAGAGATGCTTGCTTTTGGAACTGCAGTTAAGTTGAAGTGATTTAGAAGAATTTAGGAAAAAATAAAAGGAGAATTCCAAATAACAATATTAGAAAATCTATAGAAGAGTTTATAATTATTTTTAATTTAATATCTTTATTATATTCTCCAATTTTTTTGTAGAAATTTTCTTCTTTAAGAGTTATCATCAATGAAATTAATGAAATTAGTGCTATTAGAATTCCATATGTTTTTGCTATTTGGACTAAGGATTTTTGTAAAGCTAAGAGTATAGATACAACCCCCAAAGTTAAACTCATAAGATATAATTTTTCTGATTTTTTTTCACCTAATTCTATTCGCTTTAGGAAGTCTTTTGATTTAATATTCATAACTTTTTTAATGTTTTTTGGTTTAAATAAATTTAGAAAATAAGCCTACGACCGGATTCTAACCGGCGACCTATTGCTCGCTTGAAAATTTAATGTTGAGTATCATAAATTTTGTACAAGGCAATTGCTCTAACACTGAGCTACGTAGGCATGAATATAATATAAATTCTTGGTTTAAAAGCTTTTTTGAGGTTTAAATCTTAAGGGAAATATGTTGTCAAATCTTATATAGTAAAATGGAACTTCGTTAGTGTAATTTATTTTTGGAGGGTTGGGATTTGCGTGTTTTATTCTTGAGAATATTTCGTTTATTATTTGTTGATTTTTCAATTTTAATTGAATTCTATTTTTACTGGGAGTTACGTGGCCATCTGTGTCTATTAGTCCTGCGAGATAATGGTTAAAATAATTTTTATTTTTACATATTTTTGGTAATTTATTTGTTTCATTATATTTTGCTTCTAAGAGCTTAAAATACCAAAAAATACTAGTGTTGGCAGTTGTTAGGCGATATGCTCTCTTTTTTTCTTTATCTTTAGTTATTCTTCCAGTTATCTCAAAATTTTTTTGTAAAATCTTATTTAGGGATTTAAGATGTTCTGGAGAACATGAAGTTATTTGTAATCTATGGTGATTACCTCCTTTTTTTCTTTTAGAAATAATTAGACTTCCATCCCCCGCGATAACCCCTACCAAATAAATAAGATCCTCATTAATTAAAGGTATTTTAGTAATTGATTTTCTTGTTATTATGATGTTTTCTCCTATTTTGTGGAAGACGTTTATTTCAGATAATTTTTTAGAAACTTTAAAGATTATTTTAGAGCACCTATGCTGTAACTAAAAATAATATAAGCTATTTATATGTTTATCTTAATTTTAGAATTAATAGCTTAATTATTCTTTTTTAGATTCTTCTTCATCATTGAATTTTTCAACTTTTAGAACTCTAATTTCGCAAACAGATAAAGGATAAATCTTTTTTAACTTTAAACTCAAAGGTTTTTGTAATTTATTCTTTAAAACATCGTCAAATAATTCTTCTGTATCTTTTGTTTTTGCATATTCTTGTAATTCTTTTTTTGCCATATTTCTTAAAGCTCTTCTAACTTTTCGTGAAACTTTTTTTCTTGTGATTAAAAAAGGTTTTATTCTTATTTGTGCATTTTTACAATCTGTTAAAAAAGAATCTTCAACATAACTAGTTCCTTTTCTTGCAAGTCTTTTTAGAAAGAAAGGCATAATCTTAATTGATTTAGATAAAACAATTGGAGAATCGTCTTTAAGAACCACCTTTGATGTTAAAATAATGCTTTTTCCTTTTAACATTCTAGTTAAATCATATTTTATGTGCCTATCTTTAAGATCTTTGGGTTCATAGGCTTGTAATTGTGTTGTTTTTCCAATTAAAGGAATTTCAATATTGTAAAATCTTTTTTTTCTTTTTGCAATTGCCATTTTAATTTTGTTGTTGTTTTCCTGCCCTTATACCTTTCTTTTGATATTTAGACTTTCCGCAATCTTTACAAGTATACATTATATTTGTTTTTTTAGTTGTTTTAGATTTTCTTTTAAATTTAGTCACAGCTGGTTTAGAACCCCATTTTCCTTTGTTACCAATGCCAATACCTAATCCCCTTAATTTTGCTCGAGCAATACCTCCTCGTTTTAAAGTACCTCTTTTACCTCCAGTACTAATTAATTTGATTTTTTGCTCTGTTTTCTTTTTACAATATGGGCAATATCTATTTGTTGTTTTTGGAATCTTCATATTTTTATGGCGAGTATTTAGTTTATAAAGTTTTTTATAGGTTGGTGTCACAGTTATATTATGCGGATTGTATTTTTAAAAATAAATCAAAGAACTTTTTTAAAACAAATTTTAGAGGATTTAGCTTGTCCGTCGCTAAAAGAGCTTCAGAATAGGCTTTTAGAAGTTTCATATTCTAATTTAAAAAATTATTATTCTGAGAGAAGAAGCATCCCTTACCAATTATTTTTAGATTTATGCAAATTATCAAATAAAAATTTTCAAGAATTTGATTTTAAATTAATTGAAGATAATTGGGGACAAGTTAAAGGCGGAAAAAATAGCAGGAGATAGGTTTTAAAGAATGGTCCTGCGCAGAATCGAACTGCAATTTCTTCCAAGTCAAGGAAACGTCTTAGCCATTAGACTACAGGACCTTGTAAGATAACCCATGATTTTCTTAACATTCAACTTTTGGGAGCACCAAGGTTTCCCTTACAATAACCCCTCCTTTAAATTTGTACTTAAGGTTGATTGATAACCTCTTTTAAAATATTTTAGAAATATTTAAATATGTTCTTTTATAAGTTACTTTATGAAAAAAAGTGTTTCCTTTGTGATTTTTATAATTTATGCTTTATTTGGTTTGTATTTTTTAAATGGGCAATTAAGTTTTATTAATATTCCAGAAACTTTTGTAAAAGGAGATGTCTGGATTACTTTTGTTGGGGGTATTTTATTAATCTTTGCTGGGATTAAATTTTTGACTACTAAAAAGGCATATTAAAAATTATTTCTTTAACAATTTGTGAAGAGAATATTATTCTAAACAAATATTTATATATGTATTTTTCATAATTTTTATATGTTATTTAAGAGAGGGAAAAAGGCACAAGTTACAATATTTATTATAATTGCAATTGTAATTGTGGCTATGGTGGTTTTGTTCTTTGTATTTAGAGGAGATGTTCAAAAACAACAAATTCCTGCTTTTGTAGAACCAATAGAAAATAGCTTTTTGTTTTGTTTAGAAGAAAATGCTTTAACGGGAATTACTCTTTTAGGATTAAATGGCGGTAATTTAGAAGATATTGATTTTGAACCAGGTTCAGAATATATGCCCTTTTCTTCACATTTAAATTTTGTAGGAAATGAAATTCCTTATTGGTTTTATGTTTCTGGAAATAACTTGCCTAGAGAAAATGTTCCTTCTATTGCTGAGATGGAAACACAATTGGAAAATTATGTTGAAGAAAATCTTCAAGGATGTGCTTTTGAAGAATTTTATGGTCAAGATTATGATTTTGAAAAAGGATTTGCAGATGCAACAGTAAATATTGAAAATAATAAAATAATGCTTGAGTTGGATATGGATTTATCTGTTTCTAAAGGAGAAGATTCTTTTGTTGTAAGAGATCATAGTATTGAAATTAATTCTAAATTAGGTTCTTTGTATAATGATGCTGTTGAAATTTATGAACAAGAACAACAAACATTCTTTTTAGAAAGATATGGAATTGATGATTTGAGATTATATGCTCCTGTAGATGGTGTTGAGATTCAATGTTCTCCAATGGTTTGGAATGCAGAAGAAGTTTTTAGTGAACTAAAAGAAGCAATTGAAATTAATACCCTTGCTTTAAAGAGTTCTGGAGATAAAAAAGATTATTTTGTGGTTGATAATGAATTAAATAGTGATGTTAGATTTATTTATTCTAAAGGTTGGCCTTCAATTTTTGAAGTTGCTCCCAATGAAGGTTCTTCTTTAGTAGCAGAACCTGTTGGAAATCAGCCGGGATTGGGAGTTTTAGGATTTTGTTATGTAACCTATCATTATGTGTATAATTTAGCATACCCTGTTTTAATTCAAGTTTATGAAGGGGACGAGATTTTTCAATTTCCAATGGCAGTAATTATTAGAGGGAATCTTCCTCGGGAAGGGTTGAAAGCAGATATTTCTTATGCAGAAGAACCCTATGATGTTTGTAAAGATAAATTATCTACTGTAGAGATGTTTGTAGGAGATTATAATTCAAATCCTGTTGAGGCAGATATTTTTTATGAATGTTTTGGAAAGAGATGTGATTTAGGGAAAACTTCTCAAGAAGGGATTTTACTTGCAGATATACCTCAATGTATTAATGGTTTTTTAGATGTGCAAAGTTTAGGATTTAAAGATTCAAAGACTCTTTATTCTAGTGTAAATGAAGGTTCTTTTAGTGTTTTTTTAGAAAAAGAATTTGAAAAAGAAGTTTTTATTTATGTTGAAGGAAGACCTTATTCTGGAGATGCAATTGTGAGTTTTTTGTCTGAAGGTTCTAGTCAAGTAATTTCCTATGAGGGAAATAATAAAATCTTTTTGAGTGAAGGAAGTTATGGAGTCCAAGTTCAAATTTTTAAAGATTCTTCTTTGAATTTTGCAAGCACAACAAAAGAGCAATGTGTAGAAATTCCTTCTTCGGGTGTAGGAGGGATTTTAGGTGCAACTAAAAAAGAATGTTTTGAGATAACTGTTCCCAAACAAATTATTTCAACTGTTTTAGCAGGAGGAGGAATTGGAACAAATTACTTCTCAGAAAATGAATTGCAAAATTCTGAAAAGGTTATTTTAGATGTAGGAGCTTTATCTGTTCCAACATCAATAGAAGAATTGCAAAATAGTTATTTTTCATTTGAATCAAAATCAATTGGAGTAAGTTTAAGATGAATAAAAAGAGATTAATTTTTGTTTTTGCATTTTTATTAGTTGCTATTTTATTATTTTCTTTTGCATCTGCAACTTATCGTTCTTCTAATTCAAAATATCTTTATGGAGGAATTCAAAGTTCTTTTGCAACAAATTCTTATGAAAATTTTAATCCAAATATGTGTAGAGAAGGACAAGATTTTATAATCCAAGTAGATCCTGCAGGATGTACACCTGCTGTTGTAAGAAGCGATTTATTAGAAGAACAAGATGTTCCTGTTTTTTGCCCATTAAAAGCAGTAAAAATAAATCCGCTTATGGATGTGGAAGTTATTCGTTCAATGAGTTTTAGAGCACGACAAATTTCCCCTGGAGTTAGATCTAATGTTGGATTTTATCCTACGAAAGCAGCATTAAGTTCTAATGAAAATCTTGCTGAAAATGCAGTTTATGATAATATAGGATATATGGTTGTGATGTTAAAAAATCAACCAAATGAAAGTGCAATGCCTGAGTTTGTTGAAGGAAATTTAACAGCAAGTATAAGATATGATTTTAAAAATGCATTTGGAATAAAAAGAAGTAGTTTTTATCTTCCTATAATGAGTGAAGATGAATGGCAAGATAAAATGGTTAGATATAGTTTTTGGGATGGTAGAGGATATTTAAGAGCAGAAGATATTCAAGAAGATTCTGCAACTATAACTATTTATTCAGATGTTTATAGAACATCTTTTGAAGGAAATACAAATGAGAAAAGAAAACTTAATACTATTAGATTGCAAAAAGGAAAATCTTCTGAAATGATGTTTTTACCAGGATTTCAATGCCTTGCAGGATTATCTTTAAAATTAGAAGATGTTGAATATGCAAGCACAAGAGCTTTATTAAAAATAAATTCAGAATATATTGAACTTAAAGAAGGAGAGAAATTTTTAGATGATAAATGTTATATTAAAGGTGATAGTATAGAAAAAAATGGAATTAATAAAAAATTAAAGATATATTGTCGAGAAGATCAAGGAGGATTTATGGGAGGAGATTCTTTTGGATTAAATATTGTCCCTAAGATTAAATTAAAGGTTGATGATAAAATAGTACATGTTTCTATGGGGGATGCTATTTATTCTAATGGGGAATCAGAAAAAGTTTATCTTGGATATGCTAAAATGAAAAATGGAGAACTTAAAGAAGAAAATTTAAGAATTTATTTATTATCTAAACCTTGTGATTATGCTTTTGGAACTTGTGCTGAAACACTTAGTAATGATGAAATGACTGCTGAAGCAAGTTTAGCAGAAGGATATGAACTTGAAGAAGGATCTAATATTGGAGATTATATTGGAGAGGCTTTTTCCAATATATATAGTAGAGTTTCAAAAACAATAGAATGGATTTATCAAGGAGATAGGCATGAGTCTGTTGACTTTAAAGAAGAATTAGATTTTAAAGGCAGTAAAATAACTCTTTTAGGATTTAGTGATGGTTTTGATGTGGGAATTGATTCTGAGCAAGTTTTAGATTATTATGGTTTTGCACAAGAAAGTTTTGATATTGTTTTAGGAAATTTTGCGGGTTTTACATCTCCTGAAAATGAATCAGAGACTCTTGATAAACAAGCACTTATTTCAAATATTCAACTTTCTAAATATTTAGACCAGAGTACTGAAGTGAAAAGGCTTTGTCTTGAATTTTCAAATAGATTTCCTAAAGCAGAAAATCTTGATGAATGTAAAAAAATAACTGGACTTGCAGAGATCGGGAGTAAAATTGAAGAGGTTTTAATTAATGGACAAATAAAAGAAATTTCTTTAGTAACTATTTATGAGATGAGTTATAAAGATTATGGGGTGGAATTGCTTGTTAGAAGTTCAAAAGGTGAACAAAAAACTTTTTATTTAGAACAAGGAAAGACAATTTATTTAGATTCTCTTGATGAAGATTCTTCTGAAATTTTTATTGTTTCCCAAAAATTATCTCTTAATGAGAAAGGCTTTAGTGAGATTTATTTTAAATATTCTTATGAAAATAAAACTTGGAAATGGTCTTCAGATATGAGTTCTTGGATAGAAACAGATAGGGTAGCTGTTGTTGAAGGAACTTATGATCCTACAAAAGAAATCAAGAATTTAATTAGAACCTTGGAAAATAAAGATGGAGAGAAATTAAATTATTATGAAGGAAAAGCAATTTTTCCTGTAGGAACAAAAGAAAATAAAGGATCTTTTGTAAAATTACTAAAGATTAATTCTCCTCTTGAAGCTAATTTAGAAATTAAAGCTTCAAAAGGAATTTTGGAAACTTCAGAAGATTTGTTTATTAATAGAAACAGGGTTTTAGTAAAGAATTCTCCTCAAACATTTGATTCAAAATACACTTTTACTATTCAAAATATTAATTTAAAAGAATATGCAAAAGTTTCTATTGTTCCGAAAGAAAATGATAAAAGATCAGAAGCTAATTTTAGTTTTAAGATTTTTATTGAAAAAAGAGCAATTCAACTTTCTCCTGAGAAAATAGGAAGTAAAGTTGCAAAATTAAATAAAACAATTGAAGATTGGACAAAGATATCCGAAGATTTTGGGACAGTTGTTAAAACTATGAAGGCAGCTTGTATTGCGGTTAGTGGTTACTTAACTGTTAAAAATCTTCTTGAAAATAGTGATGGAAAATCTATGGCTCGAACAGAAATTATGAAAGAAGATGGAGGGTGGTCTGAAACTTGTGCTACTTTAGTAGACGATGATCAATTTAGGTCCCTTGATGCTTGTTATTTAAATTTTTCCAAGGATATTGAAGAGGATGTTGATTTTTTACATAAGAAATTAAAAGCACAAAATACAGATATTGAAAATCTTCAAAAAGATTGTATGAATGAAAATAAATTTTTAGAATCAAAATCAGTTGATACAAGATGTCTTGTAAGCAATTTATCTTCAAAGGTTTTAAAAAAGCTTATAGAAACGAAAATAACAAATCCAGAGAATGAAAAAGAAGAATTACAATTAGATGCTATTAAAAAATCTTTAAATGCAGAAGGTTATGGAAATTATACTTATAATATGGATCAAATAAAAGATATTGATTTATATTATGATTTATGGAAAGAAGCAGAAAAGAGAGGGGATACAAAAGAAGCAACAAAATATAAGAAAAAACTTTATTCTATACTTTATCAAGTGGATAAAAATTCAAGAGACTTTGCAAATGTTTTAGAATCAAAAAGAATTGCTAAAGAAAATATTGGTGTGAATGGAGAAATGGGAGCTATGATTGTTGGAACAACAAAGAAAGAAAAAGTTATTTATGAAGGTAGAGAAACAACTTCAACATGGAAGCTTAATTCTGATGTAGGTTATGGAGAAGCAATTCAAATGATCTACTATGATGGAGAATCTTATTTTGTTATTTTAGAAGATTTAAATACAGAAAATAGATATCACATTAAAAAAAATAAAATGACTTTAAAAAATATGATTTATGATTTAGAGGGAAATGAAATTAATCAAGATGTGAGTAGTGCAATTAGAAGTTCGATTTCATATTTTGAGAAATATGATAAAACTTCTTATCAAAATAAATATCTTAATGCTGAAATTAAATATTATGATTCAGAACCATTTGCTGGACAACCTGCTCTTGTTCCTTTTGATACTCAAAATGGATGGTATGTTTATATTAGACAAACTTTAGGTGCAGGAGGAAATATTGGGAGTTATGATCTTTCAGCAATTCCTAATAGTTTTGTTCTTTGTAATGTTGGTGCAAATGGGCTTGCAGAATATCCTCGTTCAAATATAGATGATATTTGTGAAGTTATAAATACTAAAACTGGACAATCATATAATCAATTTCCAGGATTAGACAAACAAGATTCTGCAAGAATAATAGATAAGGCAGTAGATGCAATAAATGATGCTCAAACTCCAAAAAATAAAGGGGCTGGAGAACGTGTTCAAATTTTAGGAAATACAATTCCAATTGGAAGTCCCGCTACAAATGTTCCTTTGACTCAATGTGCTGATTTTATGTCTATTAAAGATTGTCAAACTTTGTTTAATGTATGTGACCCTGTGATTTGTCCTTCTTCAAGATGTGATTTTGGAGGCAAATATCCTGTTAAAGATGTTGTTCAATCGGGAATTGTGGGGAGTCTTGCTTTGTGTTTACCTAATTTTAATGAAGGTGTTTATGTTCCGATTTGTGTGAGTGGAGTTAAAGCAGGATTAGATAGTTGGCTTTCTGTTTCAAGAGCATATAAAGATTGTTTACAAGAAAATTTAGATACTGGAGAGACAATTGGAATTTGTGATGAAATGAATAGTATTTATATGTGTGAATTTTTCTGGAGACAAGCTCTTCCATTAACTAAAACTTTATTTCCAAAACTTTTAGAATTTGTTAAAGGTGAAAAAACAACAAGAGGCGGTGGAGAATATATGTTTGTTAGTTCAGCTTTAGATAGTGCACAAAGTTCAATAGATTATTTAACTCAAAATTATGCTGTAAATAGTTATAATGCTTTTAAACTTAGAAATACTGAACAAATTGGATCTGCTGTATGTAAGAATTTTATTTCTATAACATATCCTGGAGGAATTAATGTTTTTGAGAGTTTAATAGAACCAGATTCTCCTTCTCAATTTACAGGGAAGTTTGATGAAATTCCATTTAGCACTGTAACAAATCCTGCAATATCTCATTATAAGGTTTATTATCATATTTATGCTGGAAGTGATAGAGGGGCATATTTTCAAGTTTATCTTCGTGGTGGTGCAGAAAATTTATTTTATGAAGATGATGTTTTAGGAAGAATTGTGGATTCAGGATATGTTGCTAAAGGAGATTATGGTAGTGAAACTGTTGACTTTACTGCTCCCTCTGGATTAAAGCAATTATGTATTAATGTTAATGGTCAAGAAGAATGTGGATTTGGGCAAGTTTCAACTAGTTTTGCAGTAGATTATATTAAAGACCAATATATTTCTCGACAAGCTGAAAAAGTAGGAATTATAAGTGAAAAGGCATGTGTCTCTGGAACAGCTGATTGGTATAGTATGTTAAATCCAAATCTTCAAGAAGGTGTAGGAGATTTAATTGATCCTCAAATTTATAATAAAGGTCTTATAAGAATTTGTGCGACTGAAAATCCAGGTTCAGGTTCTGCAGATGGTTTTGTTGGCACAGAAAAACAAAGATGGATTGATATGGGTTATTGCGGAGATAAAAGTATGAGATGTTGGCTTGATCAAAATAGTGTTGGAGATGCAGTTGAATTTGCATATACAGAAGAATCTGTTTTAGAAAATACAGGGAAAAAACTTCTTGATGATCTTTTTAATAATACTGAATATAATTATTTGAAAGATGGAGAATTTAAATCAAAAATTGATAAGATAAATAAAGAAAGAGATTTTAAAAAGAGATTAAAATTAATTGAAGAAATTGTTGATAGAGTATTTTATATGAATCAAAAAGGGTATTTGCACTTTTTGACAGGAGAAGCTTATGCTGAACTTGCTAAAAAAGCATATGGTCTAAAAAGTCTTGTGGCTCTTGAAAAAGGAATTTGTGAAGATAAGGCAAGAGATATTTTGTTAAATTCTTTAGATGATTTAGAAGGAACTTCTGCAGGAAGAGGCAATCCTGTTGAAGATTGTGATGTAAATAATATAATTAATTGTTATGATGTTGCAAGATATGCTTATGATGAAAAGAGCTTAAATCTTAAGTGTGTTTACTCAGATAAAAATAATAAAAAATATACTATTGAAGAAAATGATATTTTTACAAGTGATGACCCTGTAAACTCTTTTCTTGTTAATCCTAAGGCTTGTGTTAATCAAGGGGGAAAAACTAAATTAAATGAAGATGAGAAATTAGTTTTACTTCGACCAGGTGACTTGATTTCATATTATTGGGGTTATTTAGAAAGTAAAGAAAGAGATTATCCTCATAATGCTATTTTTATTAAATGGATTAATCCTACAGAAAAAATTGCAAAGTTGTTTGATGGGAATTTAGGAACACAAGGAAGTGAGAAATTTAGATATTATGAAGCTGATTTAAAAGATTCTGAACATCCAGTATTTATGTTTTGGAAACCGGTATTAACTAAAATAGAAGATATTGAAGGGTGTGGTTGTGTTAGTGATTCTGGTGAAAAAGGAATTTGTATTACTGCAGATAATGGATTTTGTGAAGACGATGGATTTGTTTCAAATAAATGTCCTGGACCAGAAAGTATTAAATGTTGTATAAATCCAAAGATAAAAGAAGAGGCAGAAGATAGTGGTTCTTCAACAGATATTAATTTTCTTACAAGATTTAACCAATATATGAAAGATAGAAAAGATATAGCTCCTTTAGGAGATTATGAAAGAATCTTTTTTGTTGATGGTAAAGAACAAACAATGTATACTATGCAGACTTTTTATGGAGGAGAAAATTTTGTTAATGTAAAAGAAAACACCTTTAAAGAAGAAGGACAGATTTTGCAAATAGGTTTAATTTCAACATCTAAACAAGGTTTTGGTTTTGAAACGGGAAGTTATAAAACCCCTACAGGAATTTTTGAAATAAAAAATATAATTGGAGAAGATAAGCCTATTGGAACAATTTTTGTTGATAAAAAGTCTACAGAAGAAATTGCAGAAATAATTACAAAACAAATAAAAGCAGAAAAAGATTTAATTATTTCTAGAATTATTGTTTTAAAAGGTTTAGAAGATAAAAATGAAAATACTTTTCAAAGAGGAATTTATATTCATGGAACAAATGAAGAAGGCTTGCTTGGAACAGCTGTTTCTGAAGGAAGTATTAGAATGGAAAATAATGAAATTATAAAATATGCAGATGATAAAAATTTTGCTAAAAGAGGGGACCTTGTTGTTATTTTAGGAGATGTAGATAGTGTGGAAGAAGATTTTGGAATATTTGATTCAGAGATTTCCCCAATATTTAGGTTTAAAGAAGGTCTTTTGTATGCAGATATGTGTGTTCAATTTAAAGATGGAGAATGGTATTGGACAAATCTTTGTGATTATATTGGTAAATATCTTTCTGGAGTAAAAATTGAATGGACAAATTCAAATCAAATACAAAGTGATTATGGAGAAAATAGATTAGTTGAAAGAGAATTTATAAATGCTATTAATAGAAAATCATTAAAAGATGGTTTTAAAATTGTTTTTGAGGAAGTAAAGAATGAAGAAGGGTTTAGTTTTACTTTAAGTGCAGGAGGAGTTTTATATACTGGGAATATGTTTACTGCAAATTTTGTTAGTAGAGATGTTTATTTTAGATTTAATTCTGAGGAAGAGTGGGTTGTTACAATCTATGAAGATTTATCTGGAGATGTAAAGAGAGAATCTTTTGTAATATTAAATATGGATGAAAAAGATTTTGAATTATTTTCAGATTTTGAAAAATCAATTCTTAAAGAAATTGAAAATAAAAATCTTCTTGAAGGAGCATATTTATTATTTTCACTTGAAGAAGGAGTTGTTTTACAAGATATTTCTTTAGAAAATCCTTTAACTTGTTTAACTCTTGAAGAAGCATTAGAAAATTCTGTTGGTTTGAAAGGAAAATATTCAGACAATACTCAAAATAAGGGTTTTGTAAATAGTTTATGTTCAAATAGGTGTGAAAAGAGAGTTTTAAGTGAAAAAGAATGTGAAAATATTAAAGGAGAAGGAGAAGATTTAAGTTTAAAGTTTTGGGAGTGGAGACTTTGGAATGTAGAAGAAAATATGGATTTTGTTAAGAATCTTTTGATAAAAAAAGGAAATGCTATTATGAGTAACGGGGAATGGAATATTTTGACAGCATATGTGAAAGTAGATACTTTTGAAGAAGGAGGATATCTTGATAAAGCATATAAGGAAGATGGAAAAGATGTTTTTTATTCAGAAATAATTCGTGAATGGTATGATACAAAATATTTAATGACTGATAAAGTTTATGACTCTTTTAGGAAAAGAAGAGATAATATTAAAAGAGATAATATTAAACCAGATTTACAAAAATACTTTAAATCTGAAGTTGATTTAAGAGAGACAGAAAAAAATACTAAGATTGTTACAAATTTATTAAGTAAGTCTATTTTGTTAGAGCAGATAGATAATGCTCACCCTAAACTTTTGGAATTTATAGAATGTCTTAATTCAGAATATTATGATTTATCTCAAAAGTATTTAACAATAACTTCTATTACAGATGATGATCTTTATGGTGAGAAGTATTGTGATTTAGAGGATTCTAGAGAGCTTTTCGAAGATGATGATAATTGTGTCCATAAAAGAACTTCTTGTCATTATTATCCTTCTAAAGGGGAACCTATTGATAATGAAGATGTTTTAAGTCTTGCAGTGGATATAAGCACAAGAAGATTAGATAAAGCTAGTTTTAAGGAAGCTTTAGTTGAATGTGGTTCTTATGAACCTAAAGAATATTCAAGTGGGGATAATTATCTTGATGAAGATGATCATTATCATGTTGCTCTTAATGAGTGTTTTAGTAGTTCTTAAATAAGTGTAGAAGACCAATTAATTGTTGACATTTTGGATGATTTAAGAGAGGATTTAAGTTAAGAGGATGTAGTTCAAGTATTAGCAAGATTTAGAAATATGGGTGTTTTAATTAATAAAGGAAATGTAGATTGTTATAGGGATAATGGGCACGGTTAATTAGAAGATTATCTTTAATTTTTAAAAAATTATTTAGAAACAACAGGATAAATATTCATTCTTTTGTTTTGAGGAAGGTTTCCAGTTATAAAAGTAGGATTTTGTGTTTGTAAAAGCAAAACAATTTCCGGAATTGACTTATTTGGGAATTTTTCTTTATATTCTATTGCGATGTCCCAGAAAGTATCGCCTTTGTTTATTGTTCTTGTGTGGAATTTTTGAGTGTTTATTTTTTTATGATCTTTAGGGGTTAGTTGGTAAGTTTGTTTTTGTTTTTCCGGGACTGTTGCAAAATAAACTCCTTCTCGGTTTTGTTTATTTGTAATGTAAATTTCCTTAGTATCTTCGTCTAAAACTACATCAATTTCTCCTTGTTTGAAAAGAAAAAGTTTATCTCCTTTTTGCATTGATAAATATTTACTTCCTCCAATTTTTATAGGGGTCAAAAAATCTTTTAAATTATATTTGTAATCTTTTTCATTAATTTCTCTTGATTTATTTTTTTTAAGTTTTCTTGATTGTTTAAATTTCCCTATAGGGATTACACTTTTAGTTTGCTTAAATGAGAAATCGTTACTATAATCCCATAAACGGGTTTTTGTAGAAGTATTTAATTGAGTGTTATCAAAATCAATACCAATTATATTTTCTCCCATTTCTTTCAGAACGTAACGATTTTCACCTAAAATTAAATCACTTTCTTTATATTTTGATTTTTCATTATAGTTTGTAGACTTTACAGCACTAGCGTTTCCAACATATTTTCTAGTAGAACAACCTCCAGAAAGTAATGAAGTTCCAGCTATTAATCCTGCTCCAATTAAAGATAGTAATGTCTTTGTTTTTTTCATAGTAATTTATCGAGTATAGTATTTATAAAGCTTTCTATGTGTTGTAATCGGATAGTTGTAACAAATGAAGATAATCTAAAGGTTTTTATATTAATTTTTTGTTAATTTTCTATGCAGGGTGCGGAGAACTCACACACTTGTTTATATCAAGGGTTACAAGTTAGCTCGTGAATATGTTCGAGTCAAACAGTTTTCCCACTTCAAGCAAAAACAATGCAGGGGTGCCGGAGTGGTCAAACGGGACAGGTTTAGGGCCTGTTGGCTTATGCCTTCCAAGGTTCAAATCCTTGCCTCTGCATTTTTTATTATATTTTGGGCAATTTTTCTTAATTTGATTTAGAAATTAGTTTTATTCTTTCTTTTTCTTAGATTCTATTTCTTTTTGCTTAATTTTATCTTCTAATTTTAATTTATCTATTAATTCTTTGTATCTGTTTCTTATTGTAACCTCTGTAATCCCTGCAATATCTGCAACTTCTCTTTGGGTTTTCTTTTCATCATTTATCAAAGCAGCCACGTAAAGTGCTGCTGCTGCGATTCCTGCAGGTCCTCTACCACTTGTTAATTCCACTTCTCTTGCTTGATCTAGAATTTTTAAAGCTTCATTTTGGGTTTTTGGTGAAAGTCTTAAGACAGACGAAAATCTTGAAATATAATCTTTAGGTGAAGATTGTTTTACTTTAATTTCCAATTTTCTTATGATAAATCTATATGTTCTTCCAATTTCTTTTCTTTCTACATCTGAGGCTGTAGCCATTTCATCTAAAGTTCTTGGAATATTATATGATCTACAAGCAGCATATAAACAAGCAGCAATAACAGATTCCATTGATCTTCCTCTTACTAAACCTCTTTGTAAAACAAAGTTGTAAATTCTTGAAGCTTCGTCTCTTACAACATTTGGTAAATTTAAATATGAAGAAATAACTCTTAATTCTGCCATTGCAAGCCTTAAATTTCTTTCAATAGATGTTGAAACTCTTTCTTGCCATTTTTTTAATCTTAGAAATTTTCTTGTTTGTTTAGGTTCTAATTTATAAATATCTGAAATTTCTCCAACATTTGTTGTTAGACCTTTATCAAATTTTTGCATTGACATTGGCGCTCCACCACGTCCTTTTTTTTCAGATTTATCGAATTTTCCTTGAAGATCAATTCCTGTATCTACCATTTTCTCTTCGACAACAAGACCACAGTCATTACAAATGACTTCTCCAAGGTGAGAGTCTAAAGTTAGATTTATACTATCGCATTCTGGACATCTTTTTACGTGTGACATTTTTTGGTTACAAGATTTATAGTAAAGTTTATAAAGGGATTGCCTTTATAAAGCTTTTGGTTTCTGTATTTTTTAAAAGTAGTAAGAATTATTTAAATTTTATTCAATTAAAGTACCATTAATTACTGCTTCTTGAGTTGGTCTATTGGTTATTTTAGCTTTTCCTAACTCTGTTTCAACAATTGTTCCTTTTGTTAGAACATTTTGTCTTGCTAAGAATCTATTTGAAGGTGTTTCAAGAACATTTTTAATTTCAATCTTTTTTATTTTATCGTTTACTTTAAGATTTATGAATTTTCCTTTAAGTAAAACTGTTTTTTTATTTCCACCTTTTGTTCTTTGTGTTTTCTTTTTTTCCTCTCCGACTTTTACAATTCTTTTTTGTCCTTGAGATTCTCCTTTTTTCTTTTTTCTTTGTTTCTTATATTTTCCACCAGAGATCTTTCTTCCTGTTTTAGTAGCCATTATATTTGAATTGAGTTTTTATTTATAAATTGTTCGGTTATTCTTGACTATAAAAACCTTTAAAAACAAAATGATTGTAAGAGAATTATGGTTAACGGAATTGAACGTCCTTTGGATTTGTTAAATAATTCAAAAGACAAAGAAGTGTTAGTACATTTGAAAGGCGATAAGCAATTTGTTGGGACATTGTTAGCATTTGATATCCATATTAATTTAGTTATGGATAATGTAAAGCAAATGGACAATGGAGAAGTTACTAAAAGTTTAGGATTGACTTTTCTTAGAGGAGATACAATAATTTTTATCTCTCCTGCATCTACCGCATTAAAGGGTAAATAAAGCGTTTTTGTCTTAACTTTCGCACGGCAAGGTTTCTTGTTATTTTCTAATAGCTTGAACTTTGGGAAATTATTTAAATGGATTTTTCTATGTTTTCTTATGGTATCAAAGGCAAGAATAACTTTTTTAGGAACTTCTGGAGCAATTCCTACAGCAGAAAGAAATCATACTGCAATACTTTTAACATATCAAGGAGAAAATATTTTAGTGGATTGTGGAGAAGGAACACAAAGGCAATTTAGAAAAGCAAAATTAAATCCTTGCAAATTAACTAAAATTTTAATAACTCATTGGCATGGAGACCATGTTCTAGGATTGCCTGGGTTGTTGCAAACATTGGCTCTAAGCGAATATAATAAAGAATTGACTATCTATGGCCCAAAAGGAACTAAGAAATTCTTAGAGAACATGTTTAAGATTTTTCTTTTCAGACAGAAATTTCCTTTAAAGATTATAGAAGTTGAAAAAGATGGGGTCTTTTTTGAAAATGAAGAATTTTATTTAGAATCAAAAAGAGTAATTCATAATGCTCCTTGTAATTCCTATTGTTTTGTTAAGAAAGATGAAAGAAGAATTGATAAAGTTAAATTAAAAAAATCTGGTTTGCCTTTTGGACCTCTTTTACAAAAATTAAAACAAGGAAAAGATATTTCTTATAAATCAAAAAAATTCAAATTTAAGAACTTAACTTTTGAGAAAAAAGGATTTAAAATTTGTTTTATTTTAGACACCAAATATCATAAAGGATTAATTAATTTTGCAAAAGATTCAACAGCTCTTGTTTGTGAATCTACTTTTGAACCAGGAAGAGAGGATTTAGCTAATAAGCATTTTCATTTAAGTGCAAATCAATCTGCAGAAATTGCAAAAAAAGCTAAAGTAGAAAAATTATTTTTAACTCATATAAGTCAAAGACAAGGAAAAAGAACTGAGAAAACTTTGAAAGAAGTTTCTAAAATTTTTAAGAGAGTTGCTTTAGTTGATGATTTATTTGTTGCGGAGATTTAATTATTTTGTTGGAACAATTTCATATTCTATTTCATATATAATTAATTTAGAATTTTCTATAATTATTTCAAGAATATATTCTTCACGGAATATCATGTCTTTTAATTTACAAGTATCTTTACATTCTTTTTCAAATTCTTTTTGAATTGACTCGTCAAAAGTAGGGGCAGGACTTCCTTCTCCGTTAGTGGATGTTTCTGGTGTAGGTGTTTCTATTATTTGAACTTCTTTTATTTGTTCTAAAATTTCAGTGGTGTTGGTTTCATTTACTTCAGTAGTATTAGTAGAATTTGTTTCTTCAGTTGTAGTTTCAGTAATTGTTTCTGTTGTTTCTTCAGTTGTAGTATCTGTTGTTTCGTCTGTTTCTGTTGTTTCATTTGTAGTAATATTTACTTCTGTAGAATTGGTTTCATTTACAG